>CAYFVG010000110.1:0-3122 GCA_964346365.1 uncultured Alteromonadaceae bacterium | reverse complement strand
TGGCCGAGTACCGGAGCCTGCCGGTGCCGGGCAGGCGGTCCGCGAAACGGGCGGTTAAAAAGGGCGTTCGCGGGCGGGCGGCGCGGCGCAGCCAACCCGCGCGAGGCAAGGCCGGGCCGCGCAAGGCCGCGCAACGCAAGGCCCCGGCCAAAGCGACGCCCGGTGGGAAAGCCCGGGCCGGAGAGGCGGGCAAGGCGCAGAAGGCGCAGAAGGCGCAGAAGGTGCAGAAGGCGCCGCCGAAAGCCCGCAGGGCTCGCAGTGAGAGTGGCGGCCCATGAGCCGCACGCTCGCGATCGCCATCTGCGGCTCCGGCGGTGCCGGCGTCGTGGCCTGCGGCGAGCTGCTGCTCCGGGCCTGGGCCCGGGCCGGGGGCCTCGGCTTCCTGCGCAAGGCCTTCGGGCCGCAGATCCGCGGCGGCGAGTCGGCGGCGCTCCTGCGCCTCGGCGAGGATGAAAGTTATCTGCCCGCGCCCGCCGTGGACCTGCTCCTCGCCCTCGACTGGAGCCGGTTCGACCGCTTCGCGGACGAGCTCACCCTCGGCCCCGGCACCACGGTACTCTGTCCCGACGATGGCGATGTTCCGGAGACTGTGCAGGCCAGCGGCGCCAGGCTTGTGCCCCTGCCTTTCGGGCCCGCCGTGGCCGCGGCGCACCCGGAGGGCCGCGGCAACATGTTCGCCCTCGGGCTTCTCGGGCAATTGCTGGCGCTCGACGCCGCCGCGCTGCAGGCCCTCGCGACGGCGCGGCTCGCCGGCAAAGCGGCGGTCTATCGGGAGGCGGCGGCGGCCTGCATTGCCGCCGGCGCGGCATGGCCGCTGGCGGTCTCCGTCGACGCGCCGGCCCGGCCCGGGGGTGAGCGCTGGTTGCTGACCGGCAACCAGGCCGCAGGCTACGGTGCCCTGCAGGCCGGCGTGCGCTTCGTGGCCGCCTACCCGATCACGCCGGCCTCCGACGTGTTGGAGTACCTCGCCGGTGCCCTGGAGGCGGTCGGCGGTCAGCTGGTGCAGGCGGAGGACGAGCTGGCGGCCGTGAACATGCTCCTGGGTGCGGCCTTCGGTGGCGCCGATGCCTTCACCGCCACGTCCGGTCCGGGCCTCGCCCTTATGGCCGAAAGCCTGGGCCTGGCCGTCGCCAGCGAGACGCCCCTCACGGTACTCAACGTGACGCGCGGCGGCCCCTCCACGGGCATTCCCACGAAGAGCGAGCAGAGCGATCTGGACATCGCCCTGCACGGACTCCACGGCGATGCCCCGCACCTGGTCCTCGCCGCCCTGGACATCGCCGACTGCGCCTTCACCACCAGCTGGGCCGTGGCCCTGGCGCGGCAGCTGCAGGTGCCGGCGCTGGTGCTGTCGGACCAGTTCCTCGGCCAGTCGCTGGCCATTGTCTCGGCCCCGGTACTGTATCGGGCGCCGGCGACAACCGCCGCGGCGGAAGACGACCCGGCGGCCTACCTGCGTTATCGGCTCACCGCCTCCGGCGTGTCGGCGCTGGCGCTTCCCGGCGATCCGGACCGGCGCTACACTGCCGACGGCCTCGAGCACAACGAGCGCGGCGCCCCTTCCGCGACCGCCCGGGACCACGCCGCCCAGCTCGACAAGCGGGCCCGCAAGCTGACGTCCCTGGATCCCGGGTCCCGCTGGGGCGAGGTGGAGGGCGAGGGTGAGGGCGAGGTGGCCCTGGTGACCTTCGGCTCGGCGAGCGCTGCGGCCGGGGCCGCCCGGGCGCAGCTGCGAGCGGCCGGCACGCCCTGCCGCGTGATCAGCCTGCGCCTGCTCGCGCCACTGCCTATTGCCGCGCTGACGGCCGCGCTCGCCGGTTGCCGCCGGGTGCTGGTCGTCGAGCAGAACCACTCGGCGCAGCTCTGGCGGCACCTGCGCGCGGCCCTTGGCGACCAACCGGCGCCCCTGGAGCGCTTCGCGCGCCCCGGGCCCGTGCCCCTGGATCCCGCGGCCATTGCCGCGGCCGCGCTGGAGGAACCCGTTTATGGCTGAGGCAGCGTTGCGACCGAAGGATTACAAGTCGGGCCTGAAGCCCATCTGGTGCCCGGGCTGTGGTCACTATGCGATTCTCAACGGGCTGGTGAAAGCCCTGGCGGCCCTGGGCCTAGACCGGGACCGGGTGGCCCTGATCTCCGGTATCGGCTGCTCGTCGCGGCTCCCGGCGTACGTGGACAGCTACGGCTTCCACGGTGTCCACGGGCGCGGGCTGGCGGTGGCCCAGGGCCTGGCGGTGGCCCGGCCGGACCTCGCGGTGATCGCCCTCGGCGGCGACGGGGACGGCTTTTCGATCGGTGGCAATCATTTCATTCACGCCTGCCGCCGCAACGTCGACATCACCTACATCGTCATGGACAACGAGGTCTACGGCATGACCAAGGGGCAGGCCTCGCCGACCACGCCCAGGGACTGGGACCACAGCAAGCTGACGCCCCACGGTCCGGGCATCCGGCCCTTCAAACCCGCCGCCCTGGCCCTGGCTGCCGGCGCACCCTGGATTGCCCGCGGCTATTCCGGCAACCCGAACCAGCTTGCAAAGCTGCTGGCGGCGGCCGTGGAACACCGCGGCTTCAGCTTTCTGCACGTGCTTTCGCAGTGCATCACCTTTTGCCCCGAGCAGACCGACTGGAAGGCCATCGTCAACGAGCGCGAGGAGGCACCGGTGTCCCGCGCCGATGTCGCGGCGCAGCTCTTCGGCGCCGAGGACGGCTTCACCACCGGGCTGCTCTACGCCGAGCCGCGAACCCCCTGGCCCCCGGCGGCGCCCCCGCCGCTCGCCGACCCCCGGCTGGAGGAGGCCTTCCTGCCATGAAGGCACCCGCGCCGGAACTGCTCCATTTCCTGGCCCATGCCTGCGAACTCGAGCAGGAGGCGCAGGAACGCTACCGAGAGCTCGCCGATGCGCTTGACGCCCACAACAACGCGGAGGTGGCGGCGTTCTTCCGGGCCATGGCGGAGGAGTCGAGCCGGCACCTGGCGGAGGTCAGCCTGCTCGCCGCCGGCCTCGAGCTGCCGGCCCTCAAGGCCTGGGAGTACGACTGGCCCGGGGCGGAGGCGCCGGAGTCCGCGAGCCACGAAGCGGTGCACTACCGGATGACCGTGCGCGAGGCGATGGAGCTGGCCC
>CAYFVG010000109.1:5341-9262 GCA_964346365.1 uncultured Alteromonadaceae bacterium | reverse complement strand
TAGTCGACCCGCTTACCGAGAAGGTTTTGACGGAAGCGCCCCTGCTTGCCCTTGATCATGTCGGCCAGGGACTTGAGCGGCCGCTTGTTGGAGCCGGTGATGGCGCGGCCGCGGCGGCCGTTGTCGAGCAGCGCATCCACGGCTTCCTGCAGCATGCGCTTCTCGTTGCGCACGATGATGTCCGGGGCGTTCAGATCCAGCAACCGCTTCAGGCGATTGTTGCGGTTGATCACCCGGCGGTAGAGGTCGTTGAGGTCGGAGGTCGCGAAGCGCCCGCCGTCCAGGGGTACCAGCGGACGCAGGTCCGGCGGCAGCACCGGGAGGACGTTGAGGACCATCCACTCCGGCTTGTTGCCGGAGCCCGCGAAGGCCTCCAGAAGCTTGAGACGCTTGGAGAACTTCTTGATCTTGGTCTCCGAGTTGGTCTGCGGAATTTCCTCGCGCAGCTGGGCGATCTCGCCGTCGATGTCGATCTGCTTCATGAGATCGTGCACGGCCTCGGCGCCCATCTTCGCGGTGAACTCGTCCCCGAACTCCTCCATGGCCTCGTAGTACTGCTCGTCGGTGAGCAGCTGGGCGTGTTCGAGGGTGGTCATGCCCGGGTCCGTGACGATGTAGGACTCGAAATAGAGCACGCGCTCGATGTCGCGCAGGGTCATGTCCAGCAGCAGCCCGATGCGCGACGGCAGGGACTTCAGAAACCAGATATGCGCCACCGGGCTGGCGAGCTCGATGTGACCCATGCGCTCCCGGCGCACCTTGGCCAGGGCGACTTCCACGCCGCACTTCTCGCAGATCACGCCGCGGTGCTTCAGCCGCTTGTACTTGCCGCAGAGACACTCGTAGTCCTTCACGGGGCCGAAGATCTTGGCGCAGAACAGCCCGTCCCGCTCCGGCTTGAAGGTGCGGTAGTTGATGGTTTCCGGCTTCTTGACTTCGCCGTAGGACCAGGAGCGGATCATCTCCGCCGACGCGAGGCCGATGCGGATGGAATCGAATTCTTCCGTTTGTCCCTGCGACTTGAGCAGATTCAGTAAGTCTTTCAAGGCCTATCCTCCAGGATGTTGGCGGGCGGGCAGCGCCGGCGGCGCTTGCCGATCCCTGTTCCTTCGCGGTGCAGCGCGGGCTCAGTCGTTCTCCAGCTCGATATCGATACCGAGGGAGCGGATTTCCTTGACCAGCACGTTGAAGGACTCGGGCATGCCCGGCTCCATGCGATGGTCCCCATCGACGATGTTTTTGTACATCTTGGTCCGGCCCGCCACGTCATCGGACTTCACGGTGAGCATCTCCTGCAGCGTGTGGGCGGCGCCATAGGCTTCGAGGGCCCAGACTTCCATCTCGCCGAAGCGCTGGCCGCCGAACTGCGCCTTGCCACCCAGCGGCTGCTGCGTAACCAGGCTGTAGGAGCCCGTGGAGCGCGCGTGCATCTTGTCGTCCACGAGGTGGTTGAGCTTCAACATGTACATGTAGCCGACGGTCACGGGCCGGTCGAAGGCGTCGCCACTGCGGCCGTCGTAGAGCGTGAACTGGCCGCTCTCCGGCATGTCCGCGAGCTCCAGCAGTGCCTTGATCGACCCTTCCTGCGCGCCATCGAAAACCGGCGTGGCCATGGGCACCCCGCCGGCGAGGTTCTTTGCCAGGGCGACGACCTCATCGTCCGCGAGCTCGCCGAGGTTCTCCGGCCGGCCGGCGCGGTTGTTGTAGATCGTGTCGAGAAACTGCCGCAGCTCCGCGGCCTTGCGCTGTTCCCGGACCATGCGGTTGAGCTTGTCCCCGAGGCCCCTGGCCGCCATGCCCAGGTGCGTCTCGAGGATCTGCCCGACGTTCATCCGCGACGGCACGCCGAGGGGGTTGAGCACGACGTCCACCGGTTCGCCCTGCTCGTCGAACGGCATGTCCTCCACGGGCATGATCACGGAGATCACGCCCTTGTTCCCGTGCCGGCCCGCCATCTTGTCGCCGGGCTGGATGCGGCGCTTGACCGCCAGGTAGACCTTGACGATCTTGAGCACGCCCGGGGCGAGGTCGTCGCCGCTCTGCAGCTTGTGCTTCTTGTCCTCGAAGCGTTCCTCGAGGAGTTTGTTCTGCTCCTCGAGCTGCCGCGCCGCGGAGGCCAGGGCCTCGTTCAGGTCGCTGTCGGCGAGCTTGAGCTTGAGCAGCTGCTCCCGGTCCAGCTCGGCCAGTACCTTTTCGGACAGCGTCGTGCCCTTGGCGAGGCCGCCACCGCTGGCGGTCTTCTTACCCTTCAGCAGATTGCCGAGGCGGGCGAAGGTCGCCTCCTCGAAGATCCGGTACTCCTCCTTGAGGTCCTTGCGGAATTCATCGAGCTGCGTCTTCTCGATATGCTGGGCCCGGGCGTCCTTCTCGAGGCCGTCGCGGGTGAAAACCTGCACGTCGATGACCGTGCCCTTGGTGCTCGAGGGCACGCGCAGGGAGGTATCCTTCACGTCCGAGGCCTTCTCGCCGAAGATCGCGCGCAGCAGCTTCTCTTCCGGCGTGAGCTGAGTCTCGCCCTTGGGTGTCACCTTGCCCACGAGAATATCGCCGGCGTCCACCTCGGCGCCGATATAGACGATGCCGGACTCGTCCAGCTTGGCCAGGGCGCTCTCGCCGACGTTGGGGATGTCCGACGAGATCTCTTCGGACCCCAGCTTCGTGTCCCGGGCGATACAGGTCAGCTCCTGGATGTGGATGGTCGTGAACCGGTCTTCCTTCACCACGCGCTCGGAGACGAGAATCGAATCCTCGAAGTTGTAGCCGTTCCAGGGCATGAAGGCGATGCGCATGTTCTGCCCCAGGGCCAGCTCACCCATATCGATGGACGGACCGTCGGCCAGGATGTCGCCGCGCGCAACGCGGTCGCCGCGGCTGACAATCGGCCGCTGGTTGATACAGGTATTCTGGTTCGAGCGCGTGTACTTGGTCAGATTGTAGATATCGACCGGGGCCTCGTCCGGGCCCACGTCGCCGTCGTCCACCCGCACCACGATGCGACCGGCATCGACCGAGTCGATGACCCCGTCGCGGTCGGCGACCACGCAGACACCGGAGTCGGCGGCCACGAAGCGCTCCATGCCGGTGCCGACCAGGGGTTTCTCGCTGCGCAGCGTCGGCACGGCCTGGCGCTGCATGTTCGAGCCCATCAGGGCGCGGTTGGCGTCGTCGTGCTCGAGGAAGGGGATCAGCGCCGCGGCCACGGACACCACCTGCTGCGGCGACACGTCCATGAAGTCGACGCGCTCCGGCGGCATCAGATTGAACTCGTTCATGTGGCGCACGGTGATCAGGTCGTCGACGAACCGCTTGTCGTCGTCGAGGCTGGCCGAGGCCTGGGCGATCACGTGCTCCGCCTCGTTGATGGCGGACAGATACTCGATGTCGTCGGTGACCTGGCCGTCGACCACCCGGCGATAGGGGCTCTCGAGGAAGCCGTACTCGTTGGTCCGGGCATAGACCGCCAGCGAGTTGATAAGGCCGATGTTCGGGCCCTCCGGCGTCTCGATAGGGCAGACCCGGCCGTAGTGCGTCGGGTGCACGTCGCGCACCTCGAAGCCGGCCCGTTCGCGGGTCAGGCCGCCCGGACCGAGGGCCGAGACGCGGCGCTTGTGGGTGACCTCCGAGAGGGGGTTGTTCTGGTCCATGAACTGGGACAGCTGGCTCGAGCCGAAGAACTCCTTCACCGCCGCCGACACCGGCTTGGCGTTGATGAGGTCCTGGGGCATCAGGCCCTCGCTCTCGGCCATGGACAGGCGCTCCTTGACGGCGCGCTCTACCCGCACCAGGCCCACGCGGAACTGGTTCTCGGCCATTTCGCCGACGCTGCGGATGCGGCGGTTGCCCCCGTCAGCCAGGTCGACGGCCATCCCCCTCCCGTTGCGGCGGCCCGGTGGAAGCCTGCGTCGCTCCACGGCATGCGCC
>CAYFVG010000109.1:0-5331 GCA_964346365.1 uncultured Alteromonadaceae bacterium | reverse complement strand
CGGCGGTTGCCCAGGTGGTCGATGTCGTCGACCATGCCCTTGCCATTGCGGATGCCGATGAGGGCCTTGAGCACCTCGACGATGTCCTCCCGGGAGAGGATGGCGCTGCCGGTGGTCTCCTCGCGGCCGAGGCGGCGGTTGAACTTCATGCGGCCGACGCCGGACAGGTCGTAGCGGTCCGGGGAGAAAAACAGGTTCTGGAACAGGTTCTCGGCGGACTCCTTGGTCGGCGGCTCCCCCGGGCGCATCATGCGGTAGATTTCCACCAGCGCCTCGAGCTCGCTGCGCGTCGGATCCTGGCGCAGGGTCTCGGAGATGAAGGGGCCGCAGTCGAGCTCGTTGGTGTACAGCGTCTCGATATGGGTGACGCCGGCCGCCTCGAGCTTGCCGAGGACTTCCTCGCTGATCTCGGTGTTGCACTCCACCAGCACTTCGCCGGTATTTTCGTCGATCGCATTCTTCGCCAGGGCGCGGCCGAAGAGGTACTCCCGGGGGATCTCCAGCTCTTTCATTTCCGCCTTTTCCAGCTCCCGGGTGTGGCGCTGGGTGATGCGGCGGCCCTGCTCGACGACGACCTTGCGGCCGATCTTGATATCGAAGGAGGCGATGTCACCGCGCAGACGCTCGGGGATAAGCGCCATGCGGTAGGTGCCTTCCGCGTCGATCGAGAAGGTGTTGACGTCGAAAAACATCTGCAGGATTTCCTCGGATTCGTAACCGAGGGCACGCAGCAGAATCGTCGCCGGCAGCTTGCGGCGGCGGTCGATGCGGGCATAGACCAGGTCCTTCGGGTCGAACTCGAAGTCCAGCCAGGAACCGCGGTAGGGAATGATCCGCGCGGAATAGAGCAGCTTGCCCGAGGAGTGGGTCTTGCCCTTGTCGTGATCAAAGAACACGCCCGGAGAACGGTGCAGCTGGGAGACGATAACGCGCTCGGTACCATTGATGACGAAGGTACCGTTCTCGGTCATCAGGGGGATCTCCCCCATGTACACTTCCTGCTCCTTGATGTCCTTGATGGTCTTGTTGGCGCTCTCTTTGTCGTAGATGATCAAGCGCACCTTGACGCGCAGGGCGCAGGCGTAGGTCACGCCCCGGAGCTGACACTCGCTGACGTCGAAGACCGGCGTACCCAGGCGGTAGTCCACGTACTCCAGCGCGGCGTTGCCGCTGTAGGACACGATGGGGAACACGCTCTTGAACGCGGCATGCAACCCGTACTCGTCGCGCTCGTCCGCGGCGACGCCCTCCTGGGTAAACTTCCGATAGGAATCGATCTGGGTCGCGAGCAGGAACGGCACGTCCATGACCCTGGGCAGGTGCCCGAAATGCTTGCGAATTCGCTTCTTCTCAGTGTATGAGTAGGCCATCAGTACTCCCCAGCGTTATGTGCCCCGGACACCTTGCGGGTCCGCCAGCCCGGCGTCGGGCTGCCAACAGGCGGCCAGACCGCCCATGATTCATTCCCGCACAAGCAGGAAAAGGCCGGCGGGCATCGCCCACCAGCCTGCCGAGTCTCCGGCGACGCGCCGGAGAACCACCCGCTTTACTTGACCTCGACGGAACCGCCCGCTTCCTCAAGCTGCTTCTGGATGTCTTCGGCTTCTTCCTTGGAAGCGCCTTCCTTGACCGGAGACGGCGCGCCGTCGACCAGGCCCTTGGCTTCCTTCAGGCCGAGGCCCGTGATGGCGCGAACCACCTTGATCACGTTGACCTTCTTCTCGCCAGCAGACGTCAGAATAACGTCAAACTCGGTCTGCTCTTCCACGGCGGCGCCCTCGGCGTCATCACCGCTTGCCGCCGGCGCTGCGGCAACGGCCGCTGCGGCGGTCACGCCGAACTTCTCTTCCATGGCGTCGATGAGCTCGACCACTTCCATCACGCTCATTTCTGCGATGGCTTCCAGAATATCGTCTTTGGACATACCCATTGTGCTTACTCCTGTGTACGGTAACTTTGAGATTCCGGCTCAGGCCGCGGCTTGTTCTTTCTGCTCGCGGACTGCGGCCAGGGTGCGCACCAGTTTTCCAGGTACTTCGTTCATGGTCCGGGCCAGCTTGGTTACCGGTGCCTGCATCACACTCATGAGCATGGACAGGGCCTCCTCGCGGGTCGGTAGCTTCGCCAGCACGTCCAGTTGTTCAGCACCCAGCATCTGGCCGCTCACCGCCAACACCTTCACCTCGAACTTGTTGTTCGTCTTGGCGAAATCCTTGAAAAGACGCGCTGCCGCACCCGGGTCCTCCATGGAAAACCCGAACAGGGACGGACCGACCAGCGCGTCGCTGACGCACTCGTATTCCGTGCCTTCGAAAGCGCGCTTCGCCAGGGTGTTCCGCACGACGCGGAGGGTCACCTTGTTGTCGCGCGCTTCCCTGCGCAGCGCTGTCATCCCGTCAACGGATACGCCGCGCGCATCAGCGATAACGAGGGACAGGGCGTTGGTGGCGGTCTCATTGACTTCGGCAACGATCGCCTTCTTGTCTTCGAGTGCAATTGCCACTGGTTGTTACTCCTGGTTTGCTTTGTCTGGCCGCCGCAATCCTCTGCGGCGGCCGCGTTCGCGGTGAACGGATCCACCATCTGCGTAGGCCGGGTCTCCCCGTTTAGGCCCCGCGCTTGCGCGCGGCGCACCTACGGTCTTTGATGGCCTTCAGTTCGGCGACGGGACGCATCCCAGGCGCTTGTCCAAAGACCTCAAAGCGGACCGGCGCAACACCTGCGGTGTCGGCCGGCAGTCGGCGCCACCCTCCCTGGCGGCACCCGTTACCGGGGCGCTTGCGCGCCCGCGATTACAGCTCGATCGACGACTGGTCGATGGCCACCCCCGGCCCCATGGTCGTGGACAGGGTGACCTTCTTCATGTAGACGCCCTTGGCCGCGGCCGGCTTGGCCTTCTTCAGGTCCGCCAGCACGGCTTCGAGGTTGCCCCGGATGGCATCGGGCTCGAAACTGATCTTGCCGATACCACCGTGGATAATGCCGTTCTTGTCGGTACGGAAACGCATCTGACCGGACTTGGCGTTCTTCACGGCCGTCTCCACGTCCGGCGTTACGGTGCCGGTCTTCGGGTTCGGCATGAGGCCGCGCGGGCCGAGCAGCTGCCCGAGCTGGCCGACGACGCGCATGGCGTCCGGCGAGGCCACGACGACATCAAAATCCATCATGCCGCCCTTGACCTCTTCAGCCAGTTCCTCCATGCCGACGAGGTCGGCGCCGGCAGCCCGGGCCTTGTCGGCGTTCTCACCCTGGGTGAACACGGCCACGCGCACATCGGAGCCGGTGCCGTGGGGCAGAGTCGTGGCGCCGCGGACCGCCTGATCCGACTTGCGCGCCTCCACGCCGAGCTTGACCGAAACTTCCACGGTCTCGTTGAATTTTGCCGTCGACAGCTCCTTCAGCAGGGCCACCGCCTCCTCAAAAGGATAGCTACGGTTGCGGTCGACTTTGTCACGGAAGGAGCGCAGACGCCTGGATAGCTTGCCCATCTCAGTTAACCCCCTCGACGTCGATACCGGCGGAGCGCGCGCTGCCGGCGATGGTACGTACCGCCGCATCCATGTCGGTCGCCGTGAGATCCGGCCACTTCTGCTCGGCGATGTCTTCGAGCTGGGCGCGGGTTACCGTGCCCACCTTCTTCATGTTCGGCTCGCCGGAACCCTTGGCGACGCCGACGATCTTGCGCAACAGTACCGACGCCGGCGGCGTCTTCTTGATGAAGGTAAACGAGCGGTCGCTGTAGACCGTGATCACCACGGGCGTCGGCAGCCCCGGCTCGATATCCTGGGTCTCGGCGTTGAACGCCTTGCAGAACTCCATGATATTGACGCCGTGCTGACCGAGCGCCGGGCCGACGGGCGGGCTCGGATTGGCCTGACCCGCTGCTACCTGCAGCTTGATATACGCCTGGACTTTCTTTGCCATTGTTCGCGTTCTCCCGGGTGCAAGCGCCAGCGCCCGGCCCTCCCGGCCGTCGCTGGCTCCCCACAGGGACGGCGCAAGCCGTCCGTTTCATTCCGCGGCGAGGGTCTCCCCCGGCCGCCCCTGCTCAGGCCTTCTCGACCTGGCTGAATTCGAGCTCCACCGGGGTGGAGCGGCCGAAGATCAACACCGCCACATTGACGCGGCTCTTTTCGTAGTTGACCTCTTCGACAACACCATTGAAATCGTTGAAAGGCCCGTCGACCACCCGAACCATCTCGCCCGGCTCAAAGAGCGTCTTGGGCCGCGGCGCCTCGGTACCCTCCTCGATGCGGTTGAGAATTACCGCTGCCTCGGCCTCGGTGATCGGCGCCGGCGCATCGGCCTTGCCGCCGATGAAACCAAGCACCCGGGGGGTTTCCTTGACCAGGTGCCAGGTGGCATCGTCGAGCTCCATGTTCACCAGCACATAGCCCGGAAAAAACTTGCGCTCGCTCCGCCGCTTCTGGCCGGCCCGCATTTCCACGACCTCCTCCGTCGGCACCAGGACCTCACCGAAGCGATCCTGCATCCCGTGCAGCTCGATCCGCTCCTTGAGGGCCATGGCGACCTTTTTCTCGTACCCGGAGTAGGCGTGTACGACGTACCAGCGCATTGCCATCGGCAGCTTCTCTCCTAACCTATAACCAGTGACACGAGCCATCCCAGGAGGGAATCGAGCCCCCACAGGATCAGCGCCACCACGAGCACAAAAGCCACCACAATCAGCGTGGTCTGCACCGTCTCCTGGCGAGTCGGCCAGACGACCTTGCGGATCTCTGTGCGCGACCCCTTCACCAGGGACCAGAAAGCGGCTCCCTTGGCCGTCTGCAGCGCGACGAGACCGGCGATGACGGCCAGCGCCAGAATGCCCAGGACCCGGTACAGCAGCGACTCGTTGGCGAAGTAGCTGTTGCCCACGACGGCCGCGGCGACCAGTGCAAAGACCCCGAACCATTTCAGGCCGTCGAAGCGGCTGGTTGGCGTTTCCGCACTCATTCAGCGTTCCTTTTGCTTCTGCTTCGCAGCTTCCGTCGCACCTTGCGTCACACCCTCGATCGCATCCGATCGCACCTGCCATTACTGGCAGGCCAGGAGGGACTCGAACCCCCAACCTGCGGTTTTGGAGACCGCTGCTCTGCCAATTGAGCTACTGGCCTGTAAAACATTTCCGGACCACGTTTACAGACAACCAGTCCGGAGAACCAGCCCAGACAAAAACGCCGAACCCCTCGCAAGGCGGTCCGGCTCGCCGTCCGGCACCGGCTGTCGCCGCTACCGGTCTGCCTGCTTATTCACTACCTGTATCGAGCGCCTTATTCGAGGATCTTCGAGACCACGCCCGCACCCACGGTACGGCCGCCTTCCCGC
>CAYFVG010000108.1:0-9281 GCA_964346365.1 uncultured Alteromonadaceae bacterium | reverse complement strand
GCAGGCTGAAAGGCACCCGCAGTGCCGCTTCCCGCTGCGGCCGCGGCGGCAGCAGAGCGCGGAGCGGCAGCGGCAGCGGCGCCAGCGCCAGGGCCCAGGGCCAGAGAAGCTCGATCACCGGCGCCGGCTCCCGCGGCCCTGGGCGCGCAGCCAGCGCTCGGCGGCGGCGCAGAAGGCGTCGGCGTCGGCCGCCGCCGGCGCCGCGACGTAGGGGAGCCGCTCGCTGTCTGCGGGGAACGGTTCCCCGGGGGCCGTCGTGTTCAGGAAGCGGATCCACGCCGCGCCGGCCAGCGATGCGCTTTCCCGACGCGGGTAGCGCACCAGGGCGACCCGCTTGAGCAGGGCGTTGCAGGCAGCGGCAAGCCCTGCCGGATCGTCGGCGAAGTGCTGCCGAAGGCCCGCGAGTTCCTGCCGCGCCTGGCGCAGGTAGGCCCGGCGGCGCCAGTGGCCCAGAAGCACCCGCGCCAGCGCGAACAGAGCGAGGCACACGAGCAGCGCCAGCAGCCACCAACCCGGCGCCGGCGGCCAGCCGTCAACCGGTGGTGGCGTGCGCAGGGGTTTGAGCGCCGCGAGCGGATCCTCCGGGTTCATGGCGCGCCTCCAGCGTAGAGCTCCCGCAGCAGCGCCAGGGGTGCGCGCGTCGTGCTCGCCGGGATACAGGGAATCCCGAGCTGCGCCAGCAGCGCCGCCCGGTCCGCGCGGGTCCGGGCGAGGGCCTCTTCGAGGCGCTGGCGCTTGCCGCGGTCGCCGAGGGGCAGGGTGTGCCGGCGTTCCCCGTCGCTGATGGTATAGCGTCCCGGTGGCGGCAGGGACTCCTCCAGCGGGTCCGTGGTGTGCAGCAGCGTCAGCTCCGTGTGCCGGCCGAGCCGGGCCAGGTGTTCGCGGCCGTTGTCGTCGAGCAGGCCCGAGAGATCGCTGATAAGAAACACGCTGCTGCCCGGGCGCGCGATGCGGCGCAGCTTGGCCAGCAGGTCCGATGCGGCGGGGGCCGGTGCCGCCGGGTCCCGGAGGGCGGCGTTGTAGTCGCAGACCGTGGCGAGCAGACCGAGCACCGAGCGTCGGCTGCGCCGCGGGCGCAGGTCCCGGTGGCCGTCGGCGCCGAAGACCAGGCCGCCGACCCGTTCGCCGGCATCGAGGGCGCTCCAGGCCACCAGCGCCGCCAGCTGTGCGGCGAGCACCGACTTGAAGCAGCTGTGCGAGCCGAAGAACATGCCGGGGCGCTGGTCGACGGCCACGAGCACCGGCCGCTCCCGTTCCTCGTGGAAGAGCTTGGTGTGGGCGCTGCCGGTGCGCGCGGTGACCCGCCAGTCGATGGCGCGGATATCGTCGCCGGGCTGGTAGCTGCGCACCTCGTCGAAATCGATGCCCCGGCCGCGGAAGTTGGCGCGGTTGCTGCCGGCCAGGTGGGAGAGCGCGCGGCGCCGGCTGGTGATGTCGATCTGCCGGGCGGCAAAGCGCAGCGCGAGCAGGTCTGCGAGCTCGCAGTAGGCGCCTTCTGGTGCGCGCTCGAAGTCCACGGGCGCGCGCCTCAGACCGCGGGCACCAGGGCGAGCAGTTCCTCGGTGACCCGGTCCGGGGTCACGCCGTTCGCCTCCGCCTCGAAGGTGAGCAGGAGCCGGTGCCGCAGCACGTCCCCGAGCACGGCCTGCACGTCATCGGGCCCGACGAAGTCACTGCCGCGCAGCCAGGCGTGGGCGCGGGCGCAGCGGTCGAGGGCGATGGTGGCCCGGGGACTGGCGCCGTAGGCGATCCAGCCGTCGAGGGCCTCGCTGTAGCGCTCCGGTGCGCGCGTGGCGATGACCAGCTGGATGATGTATTGCTCCACGGCCTCCGCCATGTGCAGCCCCAGCAATTCCTGCCGGGCGCTGAAAACCTGCTCCTGCCTGATCACCGGCGGCGCCACCGTGCCGCCCTGGCCCGCTTCGGCGCGGGTCAGGCGCAGGATCTCCGTCTCCGCGGCCGCGTCCGGGTAGCCGACGCGTACGTGCAGGAGAAAACGGTCGAGCTGCGCCTCCGGCAGCGGGTAGGTGCCCTCCTGCTCGATGGGGTTCTGGGTCGCCATCACCAGGAACAGCCGCGGCAGCGGATAGGAGTCGGTGCCGACGCTGACCTGGCGCTCTGCCATGGCCTCGAGGAGCGCCGACTGTACCTTTGCCGGGGCGCGGTTGATCTCGTCCGCGAGCACCAGGTTGTTGAAGACCGGCCCCTGCTGGAAGTGAAAGCCGCCCTCCTGGGGGCGGAAGATCTCCGTGCCGGTCACGTCGCCGGGCAGGAGGTCCGGGGTGAACTGGATGCGGTGGAAGGAGCCCTCCAGGCCGTCGCCGAGGCTCTTGATAGCGCGGGTTTTGGCGAGGCCGGGCGCGCCCTCCACCAGCAGGTGCCCGTCGGCGAGGAGGGCGATGAGCAGCCGCTCCACGAGGTGTTCCTGCCCGATGACCTGGGACGCCAGCCATTCCCTGACGGCCTGGATTTCCGCCTTAGCCACGGTCGCTCCTTGCATGCTTGATTGCGGGTAATGAACACTGGGAAATGAACATTGGGTGGTGAATTCCGACCGTGCTCGCGCCCCGCCCGGGGGCGCCCCAGTCTAGCGCAGCGTTCGCCGCGCTGAAAACGGCACGGCGGCCGATGGGACTGGCGCCTGGCGCGAAAGTTCCGCTCGCCGGAGGACCTCTACGGCTGCTACTGCGGGAGGCTATCCTCGGCGAGGTGGCCCGGGTCGGCGGCGACGCCGGCAGTCTGCAGGTGCGCATCGCCGCGCAGGAGGGCCTCCACCCCGGAGGCCGGCAGGGGCCGGGCCAGGTAGTACCCCTGGCCCCGAACGCCCGGCTCGCCCTGCAGGAAGGCCGCTTGCTCGGAGTTCTCCACACCGGCCAGCACCACGTCGAGGCCCAGGGCCTGGCTCATGGCAATCATGGCCCGGGCGACGGACTGCCCCTCGGCGCCGGCAACGTCCGTGAGGTAACTGCCGTCGATCTTGAGGGTGCGCAGGTGCAGAGCCTGCAGGGCGCGGAGGCCGAGGGAGCCCGAGCCGAAACCGTCCACCACCAGACCAATGCCCATGGCTTGCAGTGTTTCCATGCTGGCGGTGGTGCGCTCCGGTGCGTCGAGGAGCGAGCGTTCGCTGATTTCCAGTTCCAGCTGCGAAGCCGCGAGGCCGTGCCGGCGCAGTGCCGCCGCGATTCGCGCCGGCGTGTCGGCGTGATTGAGCGTCGCCGGGCTGACGTTTATGCCGAGACGCGGCGGGGCGATACCGCTGGCCTGCCAGCTGGCGAGGCGGCCGCAGGCCGTCTCCAGCGCCAGGAAGTCCAGCTGGCGGACGAAGCCGGTCTTTTCGGCCACGGCGATGAAGCGCTCCGGCGGCACGACGCCGAGGACAGGGTCTTCCCAGCGCGTCAGAGCCTCGATGGCGACGATCTCGCCGGTGGCGATGTCGAACTCCGGATGAAAGACCAGGTCGAGGCCGTCGCCGTCGAGCGCCGCGCGGAGGTTCTCGGCAAGTGTCAGGTACTCGGCCGCCTGGGCCGTCATGGCAGCCGAGTAAAACCGCCAGTCGTTGCGCCCCTGCTCCTTGGCCTCGTACATCGCCGTGTCGGCTTTACTGAGTAGCTCGTCGCTGCTCGTCCCGTCAGCAGGATAGACGCTGATGCCGATGCTGCAGCTCAGGTGGGCCCGCTCGTCGCCGAGCTCAAAGGGACGGGCGAGGGCGTCCATAAGCTTGCCGGCCACCTGGGACAGGTTGGCCGCGTCTGTCACGCCGGTAAGGACGGCGACGAACTCATCGCCGCCCACCCGTGCCAGCGAATCGCTGTCGCGGAGGGCGCCGAGGAGACGACTCGACGCCTGGCGCAGCACCGCATCGCCGGCAGCGTGGCCGAGGCTGTCGTTGATGGCCTTGAAGCGGTCCAGATCGATGAATAGAACGGCGACCTGGTTGTCCTCTCGCTTGGCCTGCCGCAGGCTGCGCTGCAGGATGATATCGAGGAGCATACGGTTCGGCAGACCGGTGAGATGGTCGTGATGAGCAAGATGCTCGAGCTGGGCATGAGCATCTTGCAGTACGGTGATGTCGCGGGCACTGGCCAGCACCCCGATCGGTCCTGCGCCATTATGGAGTGGTGTGTAGACGACGTCGAAGCAGCGCGCTTCACCCACGGCCGGCTGCCGCCACTCTTCGAAGCTGATCGTCTCGCCGGCAAGACAGCGGCTGAGGCCGGGCGCAACGTTGGTGTTCAGCGCGTCGTCGGCAAACAGATCCTCGACCCGGCAGCCGATAAGCTGGTCCGGGTCGTAGCCGAAGAAGTTGGCAAAGGCCCGATTGACCATGAGGTAGCGGTGGTCGGCGTCCACGGCGACGATATGGTCGCGGGTGCTCGCCACCGCCTGCGCATAGATCTCAAGATCCCGAAGCCGCTCGTCATTCGGTGGCGGCACTTCTATTGAAGCCATCAATGGGTCTGTCCGGGGCTGCAACGCTTCGCCCCCCTGTGGTTTTTTTTCATCGCCCGCACGCGTGAACGTTACTTCGGCGACGCTAGCAGCCTCACCGGAACAACGTCAACATCAACATGGGGCGCGTCCCGTGCGGGCAGTAGGGTGCGCCCGGGGTCAGACGGAGGGCAGACGATGCACGCCGGACACCCCGGTCATGCCATCCCACTGGGCGGCGCGGCCCTCGCGCCAGCCCGACAGCCAGTTGATGCGCTGCTGCTCGTTCTCGTGAGGGCAGCTGTCGCTGCTGCGACCGGAAACTCCGGCGAGGTAACCCCGGTCATAGGCTCGGCTGGCCATGTCGCGTTTGTGTCTTTTCATCATTGATGCCTCTCATCGGTGCCTTTATTGACGCGGTGCTTTTTGGGCGGCCTTTTATGACGGCCTTTATAACGGCCTTCTGTCGCTGCCTATCTCTATCTTCCTGCCTATCTTCCTGCCTTCGTTGCTGCCTTCATTAATGCGTTTCTAGCATTACCGCCTTTCTAGCGATGGCGATCGCAGGGGCGGGCATTGCGCCTACCTCTTGAGCTAAGCAAAGAGTCCCCGTGCTGTCGATGAACGATTTGTTACAAGGGCGGCCACGACAGCGCCGGCAGCTTATAAGCAGAAAAAAGAAGAGCGTTGTCAGTGCGTTAGCGCTGACCGGAACAGTCTGCCAGGCTGGGGGGGCCGGCCCGCCGAGCGCCCGACGGCCGATCCGGACCGATAGCTGCACCCGGCACGAGATGTCGGACCCTGCGCCGTGTCCCGGCCCTGTTGTTGCTGATCAGTCTGGCCACGGGCCTCCCGGCCCGCGGCGCTGCTTATGCTGAGGCTGGGGCTGGCGTGGGGAGCGGGTCCGCAGAGACCGGGAAGCGGTCGTCGGCGAACACCAGCTCGAGAGGCTGCTCCGGGTGCGCGACACCGCGCAGCAGGTGCAGGGCGCCGGCGTGGTCCTCGACCAGCGCCGTGCAGTTTTCCACCCAGTCGCCGTCGTTGCAGTAGAGGATGCCTTCCATAGCCTGCACGATCGGGTAGTGCAGGTGGCCGCAGATAATGCCGTCGAGGCCCCGGTCCCGGACCAGGTTCACGGCGGCGTGCTGGTAGGCGTGGATCGCCGCCTCGGCCCGGGAGACATTGACTTTGACCCACTTGGCCAGGGACCAGTACGGCTTGCCCAGGGTCTCCCGGGCCTGGTTGATCCGGCGGTTCAGGCCCATGAGCAGGTCATAGGCGATGTCGCCGATGAAGCGGTTGAGGCGGCTGTAGCGCACCGCGAAGTCCAGTTCGTCGCCGTGGGTGACCAGGAGCCGGAGTCCCTGACCCGTCTCGTGGATCACCTCCTTGCGAATGTGCACCTGCCCGAACTCGCTGCCGCAGAACTCGCGGAAGTTCTGGTCGTGGTTGCCGGGGATATAGACCACCTCGGTGCCATGCCGGGAGAACTTCAGGATCCGCCGCAGGACCCGGGTGTGCGCCTCGGGCCAGTGGACGCGCCGCTGCATGGCCCAGACGTCGACGATATCGCCGACGAGATAGAGCTTCTCGCACTCGACGCGGTCGAGAAGCTGCAGGAGCTGCTCGGCCTTGCTGTGCACGCTGCCGAGGTGCACGTCTGAGATCCAGAGCGCCTTGCAGCGCACTTTGCCATCGGGGGGTAGGGCCTGCATCGTCGGGTCACTCCTCTGCGGGGTTCTCGGTCCGAAGGTATCTCTGCCGCTTGCGCGGGGTCAGCTTGTCGAGGTTGGCAATCACGAAGCTGTCCACGCAGTCGCCGAACTCGGCGTCGACGTTGAAGGCAGTGAAGCAGACCCCGTCGGGGCTGGTGGCCTGCGAGTAGTGCTTGTAGAGCGTCGGCACGGGCAGGCCCCGGGCGGCGAGCGCCTGCTTCAAGGCCTTGAAGTCTTCCTCCGCGTCACAGCCGTCGAGCTCAGCAGTCAGCTGCTGCTGCAGCTCTGCCGGAATTGCAAAGGGCGTGCGCGGGGTGACGTCGAGGTGGGCGCCGCTGTAGTGGGTCCCGTAGAAGTGAGCCAGCCGTGCGGTGGCATCGGTGCCGTAGAAACGGCTGATGGAAGCCGGCCCGAAAAGGTAGCGCAGCTGGGGCCGGTGTTTCAGGTAGGCACCGATCCCGTACCACAGGTAGTCGAGGCTGCCGCGGGTCTGGTAGCGCGGCTGCACGAAGCTGCGGCCGAGCTCCAGGCCCTGGCGGAGTAGCGGCAGCATGGCCGGGCCGTACTCAAACAGGCTGGCCGAGTAGAGGCCGTCGAGGCCGTGCCGGTCGATGATGGCACCGGCCTCGGCGATGCGGTAGGCGCCGGCGATCTCCATGGCGTCCCGGTCCCAGAGCACCAGCTGCCGGTAGTACTTGTCGTAGCGGTCGATGTCCCGGGGCTGCCCCGTGCCCTCGCCGACGGCGCGGAAGGTGAACTCGCGCAGGCGGCCGATCTCGCGCATGACGCAGGGGGCCGCCTCCATGGTGCACAGGTAGATCAGCTTGCCGTCCCGGGTTTCCCCGAGACACTCCGAGGCCGCCAGCTCCCCGCGGAGGAGCTGCGGGTTTTCCGCGGGCGCCACGGTCTCCACGGAGCGGAAGATGGGTTTGCCGCTGCCGAGGCGGTAGACGTGCTTGCGGAACATGCGCGCCAGCTGCCGCGCCGAGAAACCGTTGGCGCTGTAGATCTCGTGCGGTATCGGACGGCCGATGCGCGCATCGACGGTATTGTGGCTTTGCTTGAACATCTCGCGGACCAGCCACAGCGTCGCCAGGGGCTTGGCCAGGGCGGAGAGGCTGTAGAAGAAGAGCGAGTTCCGGCCCGCCACGTACACCGGCAGGATCGGCGCCCGGGTGGAGGTCGCGAGCTTGACGAAACCGCTCTGCCACTCGCAATCGCGCACCCCGCCGGGGCTCAGCCGCGAGACCTCGCCGGCCGGGAAGATGATCAGCGCACGGTCCCCGAGCAGGTGCTCCTTGATGGCCTTGAGGTTGTCCCGCGCCGAACCCGCCGTGCCCATGTTCGCCACCGGCAGCAACACCTCGTGCAGCGGGCCGATGGCCGTCAGCAACTCGTTGGCCACCACCTTGACGTCCGGGCGCACGCTGCGCACCAGCTTCAGCAGCGCCAGCCCGTCGAGGGAGCCGATCGGGTGGTTGGCGGCGATGACCACGCGCCCGCTCGACGGGATCCGCGCCCGCTCGCGCTCGGTGAGACGCAGGTCAAAGTCGAAGTAGCGCAGCGCCTCTTCGATAAAGTCGAAGCCGCGCAGATGCGGGTAGTCGCTGGCGAATTTCTCGAAGCGAGGCTGGTAGAAAAGAAAGCCGAGGAAGCGGCTCAGGGTCAGGGCGGAGCGGCGGTGGCGCTGAAAAAAGTCCGGGTAGCGGGCGGCCAGCGTGCGTTCAATATTCAGCATGTGCGTTCCGCTCTCGGCGCCCCGGGGCGCTGTTCAGTCGAGGATTTCGTCGACATCGTCGCCCTCCTGCCAGGCTGTGGTCCGGTAGTCCCGGTCGCCGGGCGCGCGGGTCTCGAGGACCGTGATGGCGCCGCCGGAAGCCAGGTAGCGGTTTACTTCCCGGTTGATCGCATCCCGCAGCCGTTGCTTCTCTACCGGGTTCACACTCGTGTTGCCGTGGTACATGGCGACCCCCTTGCTCGCTGTCGCGTCTTGATTGCAGTCGAGGTTGCGCCCGGTTTGTTAAGAAAAAGCAACGTATTTCTGAATTTTTTGTGACCGTGCGCAGTGGCGCCCCGACCGCCTTGTCGTCACAAAAATGTCATCCAGCAATAACAATTTGGTAACAAAGCCTCGTTACGCTGCGGGCCAAAGGTCGTGATTCGGCTCCAATTACCGGGTGTAACAGGCGCTGTCAGCCCGGTCCTGCTTATTGAGGCCCCAATGAGAAATCATTTGAAGAAGGTGCTTGTAGGGACGGTGCTTGCCCGGGGCGTTGGCGTGGTTCTGATGGCCACGGCCTTCGCATCTCAGGCTGCCGACGAGCTGGTTGTTTATGTTTTCGACGGGGGCAAGGCGGCCGTCGACGTTACC
The DNA here is from genome assembly GCA_964346365.1 of uncultured Alteromonadaceae bacterium. Lineage (GTDB taxonomy): Bacteria > Pseudomonadota > Gammaproteobacteria > Pseudomonadales > Halieaceae > Pseudohaliea. Next base: position 767 of record CAYFVG010000108.1, on the reverse strand, counting down.
GCGGCGCTCGATGACGGTGACGGCAAGGGGCTGCGTCAGGACGGGTCCGTATATTTCGATCTCGGCTCGGGCGCGCACAGTGTGCAGCTCCGGCGCGACGATGAGACGGTTTACAGTTTCCGTTTTGAGGTGGCCCGGGGCCAGCTGGCCGACGCGGTGGTCACTCTTGACGGGCAGGGCGAGCACCGCGTCGAGGTCTACGCGCGCACGGAGACCGCGCAGGAGCGCCGCGGTGTGCCCACCGGCACGCTGAACGGCATCGTCGCCGCCGGCGGTGCCGGCGTACCGAAGGCAACGGTGGAGCTTCTGGGTACGGGCACCGAAGTGACCGCTGATGACCGGGGTCGCTTTGAACTGACTCTGCCCCGCGGGGAGTATCGGCTTGTAGCCGAGCGCCCGGACGGCGAGGCCGGCGAGCCCGAGACCGTTCGCGTTGTCTCCGGGGTGACCCGGCAGGTCGCCCTCGACCTGCCTGCCACCGGGGTGTCGTCGCCGTCCATGGTCATGGAGGAGGTAACGGTGATCGCCTCCTTCAACCCGAACATGTTCGAGGTGTCCGAGCGCGACACCAACCAGATCGTCGACACGCTGGACATGGAACTGCTGTCGCGCTTCGCCGACACAGACGTCGCCTCGTCCGTCGTGCGAGTGCCCGGCGTCACGGTGCAGGACAGCCGCTTTGTATTCATCCGCGGCCTGGGCGACCGCTACATCAGCGCCACCCTCAACGGCGCCACCATGCCGAGTACGGACCCGACCAAGCGCAC
>CAYFVG010000107.1:0-9282 GCA_964346365.1 uncultured Alteromonadaceae bacterium | reverse complement strand
AGCTCACCGCTCTGGGACTTCGTATTCGGAACGGCCGACTGAGCCGGCCCGGGCATCCTCACAAGTACCGGGGGCTTAATCGGAACTGCTGCTCATCATCATCGAAAAAAACCGATGGTAAATCGGTTTGTGATCGAATTATCCTTCGAAGCTAATGTGGCTGGAATGGATTCGGCGAGTGGTGCACCACAGCTGACGCGGTGGCACAGCGGGCCGACTTACCAAGAGTTCACGGGCTGGTACCCAATAGCCCCCGTCACGTTGAAACCGCAAGACCAAAAAAACCAGGAGGTAATATCCATGGTACGCAAGACACTACCCGCCGCGATCCTCGCGGCCGTCATGTCCGCATCCGCGGGAGCGGATATGGACAACACTCAGAGCGGCATGATGGCCGGCAAAGCCAAGCCCAACAGCTTCTGGTGGCCGGACCAGCTCAACCTGCAGCCCCTGCGCGACCACGCCGGCGAATCCAACCCCTATGGCGATGATTTTGTTTACGCCGAGGCTTTCGCCGAGGTGGATTTTGCAGAGCTGAAAGCCGACCTCAAGGCGGTCATGACCGATTCCCAGGACTGGTGGCCGGCGGACTGGGGCCATTACGGGCCCTTCTTCATCCGCCTGTCCTGGCACGCCGCAGGCACCTACCGCACGGCTGACGGCCGCGGCGGCGCCGGTGGTGGGCAACAGCGCTTCGAGCCGCTGAGCAGCTGGCCGGACAATGCCAACCTCGACAAGGCCCGGCGCCTGCTCTGGCCGCTCAAGCAGAAATACGGTCGCAATGTGTCCTGGGCTGACCTGCTGGTTCTCGCCGGTACCGTGGCCATGGAAGATATGGGTTTCAAGACCTACGGCTTCGCCGGTGGCCGCGAGGACGACTGGGAGCCCGATCTCGTTTACTGGGGCCCGGAGGAAGAGCTCCTCGCCAGCGACCGCCACGACGAGGACATGAATCTCGAGCCCGGCCTCGGCGCCACGGTCATGGGTCTCATCTACGTCAACCCGGAAGGACCCGGCGGCAACTCCGACCCGGTCGCCGCGGCAAAGCAGATCCGCCAGAGCTTCGGCCGCATGGCCATGAACGATGAGGAAACGGTCGCCCTGATCGCCGGCGGTCACACCTTCGGCAAGGTACACGGTGCCGGCAAGGCCTCGGAGTGCCTCGGCCCCGACCCGGCGGCGGCACCGATCGAGCAGCAGGGGCTTGGCTGGAAAAACAGCTGTGGCAAGGGCAACGCAGAGGACACCATCACCAGCGGCCTGGAGGGCGCCTGGACGGCCGCCCCGACGCAGTGGACGATGCTGTACCTCAACAACCTCTTCGCCTACGACTACGAGAAGGTCGAGAGCCCCGGGGGCGCGGTTCAATGGATCGCCAAAGACGGGGCTACCAAGGACAGCGTCGCCCCGGTGGCCGAGGGCGCGGAGCGCTCCACGCCGATCATGCTGACCACGGATTTGTCGCTCAAGGAGGACCCGGCCTACCGCGAGATCTCCAGGCGTTTCCTCGACAACCCGGAAGAGTTTGAGCTGGCCTTCGCCAAGGCCTGGTTCAAGCTGACCCACCGGGACATGGGGCCGAAGGCACGTTACGTCGGTGCCGAGGTGCCGGACAGCGATCTCCTGTGGCAGGACCCGCTGCCGGACGCCGACTACGAGACGATCGACGATGGCGACATCGTCGATCTCAAGGAGGCGATTCTCGACTCGGGCCTGAGCAACAGCGAATTGGTCCGCGCGGCGTGGGCTTCCGCGTCGAGCTACCGCAATACAGACATGCGCGGCGGTGCCAACGGTGCGCGCGTACGCCTCGCACCGCAGAAGGACTGGCCGGTCAACAATCCGGACGAGCTGGCAAAGGTGTTGTCGGCCCTGGAGGCAATCCAGGAAGATTTCAACGGCGGCATGTTTACCCGCAAGGCCGTGTCTATGGCCGACCTGATCGTCCTCGGCGGCGCTGCAGCCATCGAGCGCGCGGCCAGCGAGGCCGGCTATGACGTCGAAGTACCGTTCACCCCGGGCCGCGTCGACGCCACGGCGGTGATGACAGACGTCGACTCCTTCGAACCCCTCGAGCCGCACGCCGATGGCTTCCGCAACTACTATGCGCAGGGCAACATGCTGTCGCCGACGGAGATGCTGGTTGAGCGTGCGGACCTCCTGGGGCTGCGCGTCCCGGAGATGACCGCCCTGGTGGGCGGCATGCGCGCCCTGGACGCGAACAGCAGCGGTGTAGAACACGGCATCTTCACCGAGCGCCCGGGCACCCTGAGCAACGACTTCTTCGTCAACCTGCTCAGCATGGATACGAAGTGGACCAGGTCGGAAGACATGCAAGGCATCTACCTGGGCCATGATCGCGACAGCGGCGAGCTGAAGTGGACCGCAACACCGGTCGACCTGGTATTCGGCTCCAACGCCGAGCTGCGGGCCGTGGCCGAGGTCTACGCCGCCGCGGACGGTGACCGGAAGTTCATCAATGACTTCGTGGCCGCCTGGGTCAAGGTCATGCAGGCCGACCGCTTCGACCTTAAGCGCGGCTGAGGGACAGCGCGGCGGCCGGCCCGCCGCACGGCGCTCGAGCCCGGTCACCGCAAGGTGGCCGGGCTTTTTTTGGTTCATCTTTCGTCCAGCGCGGATTTCCGGGCTGCGCGCCGGGGTGCTATCGTGACAGCAAACAAGAACAGGCAGGTCAGCCGCACGGGGGTCCCCGCATGAGCAGCTATTTTATCTACCCGCCTCTTCTCGGCGTCGGCGGCCTCGCGGTCGCCTTTTTCATCTTCCACCTGCTGCGCCGGCACAACCACGGCGACGGCATCGTCAAGCACATCGGCGACCAGATTCACCTAGGGGCCATGGTTTTCATGCGCCGGGAGTACCAGCTGCTCGCGCTGTTCGCTGCCGCGCTGTTGCTGGCCATCCTCGCCTCGCCGCTGTCGATGAATACCGCGATTGCGTTCACCGTCGGCGCCCTGTCCTCGGCGACCGCCGGCTTCCTCGGCATGTGGGCGGCCACCAAGGCCAACGTGCGCACGGCGGTGGCGGCACAGAACCACGGCCAGGGCCAGGCCCTCGCCATCGCGTTCTATGGCGGCTCCATCATGGGCCTGTGCGTCGCCTCCCTGGGCCTCATCGGCCTCGGCAGTCTTTACTTCTACCTCGGCGGTGATCCGCACACGGCTCATGCCATCCACGGCTTCGGCATGGGTGCGTCCGTGGTGGCGCTGTTCTCGCGCGTCGGCGGCGGCATTTTCACCAAGAGCGCGGACGTCGGCGCGGACCTCGTGGGCAAGGTCGAAGCCGGCATTCCGGAGGACGATCCGCGCAACCCGGGGGTGATTGCCGACAACGTCGGGGACAACGTCGGCGACATCGCCGGCATGGGCTCGGACATCTTCGAATCCTACTGCGGCGCCATGATCGCCTGTATCGCCATCGCCTCTACCATGGCGGTGGACGCCGACACCCGGGACGCGCTCATGTTCCTGCCCCTGGCGCTCGCCAGCGTCGGCCTCCTCGCCTCCCTGGCGGGCATCATGCTGGTCCGGGCGCGCGCCAGCGCTGCGCCGGAGGCGGCGCTGCGCACCGGGACGATCCTGGCACCGGTGCTGTTCGCCATCGCCGCCTGGTTCCTGGTCGCGGCCATGGGGCTCGGCAGCAACCTCTGGTGGTCGGTGGTCGCCGGCGCCGTGGGCGGCGTGTTCATCGGCCTGGTCACCGAGTACTACACCGGCGGCAGGCCCATCAGAAAGATCGCCGAGGCCGGCGGCACGGGCCCGGCGACGGTAATGATCACCGGGCTCGCGGTGGGCATGCGGTCGGTGGTGCTGCCCATTCTCTTTCTGGCGGGGATCATCTATGTGTCGACGGCGCTGTCGGGACTGTACGGCGTCGGCATCTCCGCCGTCGGCATGCTCGCCACGTTCGGCATTACCATGGCCATCGACGCCTACGGCCCGGTCGCGGACAACGCCGGCGGCATCGCCGAGATGGCCGGCATGGGCCCGGAGACGCGTAAGATCACTGACGGCCTCGACGAGGTCGGCAACACCACAGCGGCCATCGGCAAGGGCTTCGCCATCGGCGCCGCGGCGCTGGCGGCCATGGCCATCATCGCCGCCTTCGTGGAAACGGTGACCGTGAACAACCCGAGCTTCGCCCTGGAGCTGTCGGATCCGGAAGTGCTCGTGGGCCTGTTCATCGGCGGCACCATTCCGTTCCTGATCGCCGCCATCACCATGACCGCCGTGGGCGATGCCGCCTTCGACATGATCAAGGAGATCCGCCGGCAGTTCCACGAGATTCCGGGGCTCCTCGAGGGCAACGCGGCGCCGGACACGGCGCGCTGCGTGGACATTGCCACCACCGCCGCCCTGCGCCGCATGATCCTGCCCGGGGCCATCGCGGTCGCCGCGCCGGTGGTCATCGGTTTCGGCCTCGGCGCCCGCTCCCTCGGCGGCATGCTCGGCGGCGCCCTGCTCGGCTGCGTCCTGCTGGCCCTGATGATGGCCAACGCCGGCGGCGCCTGGGACAACGCCAAGAAGTACATCGAGAAGGGCAACCTCGGCGGCAAGGGCTCGGACACGCACTCGGCGGCGGTCGTCGGGGACACGGTCGGCGACCCCTTCAAGGACACCTCCGGCCCGTCCATGAACATCCTCATCAACGTCATGGCCATCGTCAGCCTGGTGATCGCGCCGCTGCTGTAGCGCCCGTGCGGTAGTGGCGGCAGGTAATGCCGGTACGTTAGTAACGGCGCTTCAGTGGCGGCGCCGGGGCCGGGTCACTGGGCCGCCGTGCTTCCCGCCTTCGTCATCGCGACGACCAATGCGCTATCCTACGCCCCTCACCCACACCCCTGTGCGACCGCGGAGTCCGCCTTGCTGAAAGCCACGGGTATCACCTACCGCTTCCAAGAGGGCGGCAGCGATCACCAACTCCTGAGCGGCGTCGATCTCTCCCTGGCGTCCGGCGAATGCGTGGCCCTGCTCGGCGCCTCCGGCTCCGGCAAATCGACGCTTCTCAACCTGCTCGGGACCATCGACAGCCCGCAGAGCGGTTCGCTCCTGATCGGGGACCGGGATATCACTGCACTCGCCGAGCCCGAGCGCACCCTGTTCCGGCGCCGGCACATCGGCTTCGTCTACCAGCGTTTCCTTCTGGTGCCGACGCTGACGGTGGCGGAGAACATCCGCCTGCCCCTGGATCTCCTCGGTCTCGCCCGGGCGGAGGCCGAGGAACGGGTGACACACTGGCTCGACGCCGTGGGGCTCGCCCGCCGGGGCGACAGCTTTCCGGAGCGGCTCTCCGGCGGCGAGCAGCAGCGCGTCGCCATCGCCCGGGCCCTGATCCACGCGCCGGACCTGGTGCTCGCCGACGAACCCACGGGCAGCCTCGATCCCGACACCGGCGAGCGCGTGCTCGCGCTGCTTCTCGAGCGCGCGCGGCAGGGCCGGGGCGCCCTTCTGCTGGTGACCCACAGCGATGCGGTGGCAGGCCGCGCCGACCGGGTGCTGCGCCTCGAGCACGGCCGCGTGGTCGCTGTATGAGTGGCGATATGGGTGGTGCTATGGCCTCTGGCACGAGCGGCGCGGTGAGCGGCAGCCGCCTGCCGCTCGCGGCCAGCCTGCGCTTCTACCGGCAGCACCCGCTGCAGCTGGCCCTGGCCCTCGTGGGCATCGCCCTCGGGGCCGCGGTGATCGTGGCCGTGGCCCTGGCGACGCGCGCCGCCACGCTGTCCTTCGATCGCTCCCTGGACGTTCTGGCAGGCCCCATGACCCACGAAATCCGGGCCCGCGAGGGCGCCCTCGACGAGACGCTCTACCGGCAACTCCGCCTCGGCGCCGGTGCGCCCCCGGCCCTGCCCCTGCTGCGCGCACGGCTCACCGTCGGCGAGCACCGGGTCGACCTGGTCGGCCTGGACCCGCTGGCGCTGCCGCCGGGCGCCGGCGCGCCGGCAGCGCTCAGCGGGGAACTGCCGCGGCTGCTCACGGAACCCGGCGCGGTCCTCGTCCCGGCGAAGCTGGCCGCGAGCAGCGCGCTCCCGGTGGGCGAGCCCGCCCGGGGCAGCATCGATGGACAGCCGGCGGCACTGCTCCCCCTGGCCCACTTCGCGGTCGGCCCCGGCGACTGGCTCGGCGATGCACTGCTCGCGGACATCGCGACGGTGCAGGAACTGGCCGGCCGGGTCGGCGAGCTCGACCGGATCCAGCTCCGGCTCGAGCCCGGCGAGGCCGACGCGGTGCGGCAGACACTGCCGGCCGGCGTCGAGCTGCAGCGCTACGCGGACCGCCGGGACACCTTCGATGCCATGACCGGTGCCTTCCGCACCAACCTCATGGCCATGAGCGGCCTGGCGATGCTGGTCGGCGCCTTCCTGGTCTACAACACCATGGCCTTTGCCGTGGTGCAGCGGCGGCCCACCCTCGCGGTGCTGCGCATGATCGGCACGACACCGCAGCAGCTGTTCCGGCGCCTGCTCCTCGAGGCGGGCGTCCTCGGCCTGGTCGGCGGGCTCCTCGGCATCGCCCTCGGGCTGGTACTGGGCCAGGGGCTGCTCACGCTGGTAGCGAGGACCGTCTCCGACCTCTATGTCAGCATCGAGCCCACGCGGCCGGACCTGGCACCGGGGCAGCTGCTGGCCGCCCTGGGGGTGACCCTCGGTGCCGTGCTCGCCGCCACGCTCCTGCCCGCGCAGGACGCGGCGCGCACCGCCCCGGCAAGCCTCGCCCGCTCCGCGGAGGCGCCATCGGCCCGGCAGCGCCGCGCTGTGGCGCTGCTGGGCCTCGCCCTGCTCGCCGCCTGCCCGCTGCTCCTCGCGGTGTCCGGTGCCTCCCTGGTCGCCGGCTTTGCGGCCCTGTTCCTGCTCATCGCCGGCTACGCCCTCCTCTGCCCCACGCTCGTGCGCGGCCTCCTCGCCGCCGGGCTGCGCAGCCTGCCCCGGCGGGGCCGCGTGGGCCCGGCCCTGGCCCTGCGCGGGGTCCAGAGCGCGCTGCCGCGAACGGCACCGGCGATCACGGCCCTCGCGGTGGCCGTGGCCGCCACGGTCGGCGTCGCCATCATGATCAGCTCCTTTCGCGGCAGCGTCGCCGGCTGGCTGGAAACGACGCTCCAGGGCGACTTCTATGTCTATCTCGAGGGCGAGGGGGAGCAGCTGGCCCCGGCCTGGCGCGACCGGCTCGCGGCGCTGCCGGGCGTGACTACGGTGGCCGCGGCCCAGCAGCGCACGCTGCGCATCGACGGCGAACCGATCCGGGTGCTGGTGCTCGCCGCCAATGCCATTGCCGCGCGCAGCTTCGAGGTGGTCGCCGGACCGGCGACGGCGGCGGCGCAGATGCTCGCCGCGGGCGACGGCATCCTGGTGTCCGAACCGCTGGCCCGGCGCCGGGGGCTCGACGTCGGCAGTACGCTGGCGCTGGCGACGCCCGGCGGGGAGCTGGCCCTCGCGGTGCGCGGCATCTACCGGGACTACGCCAGCTCCTATGGCGCCGCGGTGCTGCCGCGGGCGCTCTACGAGGCCCACTGGTCCGACCGGGCACTGTCCAGCATCGCCGTGACCCTGGCCCCGGATGCGGACCCGAGCGCCCTGCGCCAGCGCATCCTCGCCCTTGGCGAGGCCGAGGGCCTGGACCTCGAGGTGAATGCCAACTACACGATCCGCGAGCGCTCCCTGGCGATCTTCGACCGCACCTTCGTCATTACCGAGGTCCTGCGCGCCCTGGTGATCATCGTTGCCTTCGTGGGCATCCTGAGCGCCCTCATGGCCCTGTTCCTCGAGCGCGGGCGCGAATTTGCCGTGCTCCGGGCCACCGGCATGACACCGCGGCAGCTCCTGGGCCTGGTGCTGGCCCAGGCCAGCGCCAGCGGCCTGCTGGCCGGGCTCCTGGCCCTGCCGCTCGGGGGCGCGCTGTCGGTGCTGCTCATCGACGTTATCAACCGGCGCTCCTTCGGCTGGACCCTGGCCACGCGCATCGATCCCGGCATCGTCCTCGACTCGCTGCTCCTCGCCGTCATCGCGGCCGCCCTCGCCGCCCTGTGGCCGGCCCGCCGCCTCGCCGCCGGCGACCTCCGGGAAGCGCTGTACGCGCCATGACAAGCGCCCCAGCAGAAGTGCCCCATGAGCAGTGCCCCGGGAAATACCTCATGAGCGTCAGCGTGCGACACCTCAGGCGCCACCCCGCCCTGCCGCTCCTCGCCCTGCCACTCCTCGCTTTGCTTCTGCTTACCGGCTGCGGCGGGCGCGAGACAGAGACCGGCCTCGACGTGGCGAGCGCGCTCGGGGGCGAGGACACGGCGGGCTTTGCCCGCGCCAGCGCACCCCGGCAGTTCCGCTTTCCCGAGGACCACAACGCCCACCCGGCGTTCCGCAACGAGTGGTGGTACTTCACGGGGCAGCTCACGGCGGAGAGTGGCGAGCGTTTCGGCTACCAGGTGACCTTCTTCCGCATCGCCCTGGCGCCGCCGGCGCCGCCCCGCGCCTCGGCCTGGGCGGCCCGGCAGCTCTGGATGGCCCACGGGGCCCTCACGGCCATCGACGACGGCCGCCACTGGCACCGGGAACGCTTTGCCCGCGACGCCCTGGATCTCGCCGGTCAGGACGCCCGGCCCTTCCGCGTCTGGCTGGAGGACTGGGCCATCACCGGCGGCGACGGGGGCGTCTTTCCCTGGCAGCTGGCCGTCGACGCCGGGGACTTCACCCTGGCGCTCACCGTCGAACCCCAGCGGGAACCGGTGCTACAGGGGGACGGCGGCCTCAGCCAGAAAAGTGCCGAACCCGGCAACGCCTCCTACTACTACTCGATCACGCGGCTGGCGACGACCGGGACGCTCACGGTGGGCGGGGAGCAGCACGCGGTGACGGGGCTCTCCTGGCTGGACCGGGAATGGAGCACCAGCGCCCTCGGCGAGGGGCAGGCGGGCTGGGACTGGTTCTCCCTGCAGCTGGCCGGCGGCGACGACCTGATGCTCTACCGGCTGCGCCGGGACGACGGCAGCAGCGACCGGCACAGCGCCGGCATGCTCCTCGCCGCCGACGGCCGCCGCCAGCCCCTCGCCGCCGACGCTTTCAGCCTGCAGCCGGAGCGCTGGTGGCGGGCCGACAGCGGCGCGCGCTACCCGGTGGCCTGGCGGCTGCGAGTGCCCGGCGAGGGGCTCGACCTGCACATCGAGGCGGCGGTGGATGACCAGGAGATGGCCACGGCGGTGCGCTACTGGGAGGGCGCCGTGGAGGTGCGCGCCGCAGACAACGGGGCGGCAGTCGGCCGCGGCTACCTGGAGATGACC
>CAYFVG010000106.1:0-9419 GCA_964346365.1 uncultured Alteromonadaceae bacterium | reverse complement strand
GCTGAGGTCGAAGAGCAGGAGCGTCACCGGGAGGGCACCGTTGTAGAGCGCGTACTGCCGGTGGCTGCGCAGCCCCGTGGCGCGCCCGAGTTCGCTGTCACCGGTGAGCACGGCAGCCTGCCAGCCGGGAAACTCGTCGTGCATGACCCGGCCGAGGCGACCGTACAGGTGCGGTAGCGCCTCGCGGTCGCCCAGGCGCTCGCCGTAGGGCGGGTTGCAGACCAGGAGCCCTTCCGGGAGCGGCCGGTGCGTCGGTCGCCGGACCTCCGCCAGGGCCTTGCAGCTGACGCGCACGACCCTGTCGAGGCCCAGACGCCCGATGGCCTCCTGGGCGACGCGGACGACTCGTGGATCTGCGTCGTAGCCGCGGATCTCCGGGGCATCGCCGGCCAGGGCGCGTTCCGCCCGCAGCCGCGCGTCGCCGAGCACGGCCCGCCACTGCGCCTCGTCGTGGTTGCGCCAGCCGGCGAAGCCCCAGCGCTCGCGATCGAGGCCCGGCGCCCGGTCCAGCGCCATAAACGCCCCCTCGATGAGCAGGGTACCGGCGCCGCACATCGGGTCCATGAGCGCCCCGCCCCGCGCCGCCATGGCCGGCCAGCCGGCGCGGAGGAGCACCGCGGCCGCGAGGTTTTCCTTCAGCGGTGCGGCGCCGCTTTGCTTGCGGTAACCGCGCTGGTGCAGGCTGCCGCCGGTGAGATCCAGCGCGACCGCGGCCTCATCCCGCCGCAGCTGTACGCTGATGCGCAGATCCGGACACTCGAGGTTTACGCCCGGCCGCGCCCGGCCGCCCTCCCGGCAGCGATCGACGATGGCGTCCTTGCTGCGCTGGGCGCCGAAGCGGCTGTGGCGGATGGCGCCGTTCCGGCCGTGGAAATCGATGGCAATGGTGGCCCCCGGGGCGATGAGGGCCGGCCAGTCGATGGTGCAGAGGCTTCGGTACAGCGCGTCGCCATCGGCGGCCGGGAAATCCCCGAGCGGCAGGAGCACCCGGTTGGCCAGGCGGCTCCAGAGGCAGGCACGGTAGAACACGGCCCGGGAGCCGCGGAAAAGCACGGCGCTGCCGCGCTCCTCCGGCGCCTCGGCGCCCAGGGCGGCAAGCTCGTCCACCAGGAGCGGCGCGACACCGCGCGGGCAGACCGCCAGCCATTGCTGCTGTTTCCCCTGCTGCTGTTCCCCTTGCTGGTGTTTCATGGTGGCGCTCAGCGGACGGCGCCGCCCTCGAGGGCAAAGATCCGCTGCAGGATCTCCCGCCACTCGGCATACTGGCTGGCGAGCGACCCGCTCAGGCGGTAGACGCGGTCGTCGACGTCGATCACCGTTTCCGTCACCTCGTTGTCAAAGCCCTCGGCGAGCTCCGCGAGGTCCTGCTCGTGGATCTTCACCCGCCGGAAACGGCCGTAGGTCTGCTGCATCGCGGCGTAAGTGCCGCGCCGCGCGCTGATTCCGCGCTCGCCGGCCCGGGCCAGGTAGTCGGTCTCGTAGCGCGCCAGCTCGTGCGCATACTGGCGCCAGAGGTGGTAGGTGGGCGCGAAGCGCGCCACGAGCTCACCGTACTGTTCGTCCGCCGCGTCGATGAAGAGATATTCCTGGTTGCGCAGGCGGCGCACGCGGGCGAGCATCGGGTCGTCGTCCGCCGGCACCCGGCGCAGGGTGCGGCGCCCGTCCTCGCCGGTCTTCAGGTAGTCGCCGAACACCCCCGGCGCCAGCGTGTCGGCGTAGCGCAGAAGCGCGATAGCGGGCAGCCCGGCCACATCCCGGGCACGCTGCGCCGCGGCCAGGTCGTTGGCCACCTGCCGGTACAGATCGCCGAAGGGCTCCGCACCCGGCGCGACCGGGTAGTCGGACGCCGATGCGCGGTCGTGATACTGCCGGTCCAGCCAGACTGCCCCGCGCGCATCCACCGCCCGCAGGGCGAGCACCAGGTCCACGCCGTCGGCATGCACAATGCGGCCGCTGACGGACAGCGCCGCGGTCTCGCTCGGTCGCGGCGCCACCCGTACCACGCCCCAGTGCCCGCTCTCCAGAAGCGCCTCGCGGAGCTGCCGGGGCATGAAGAACGCCTCGGCCTTGCGCACGGACGCAAACACCGGCTGATCGCCGGGACGGGCCGCCGCCTCGGCAAGGCCCGTATCGAAGACCTCGATGATCACGTCCAGGGCTGTCTCCGGCATCGCAGCGGCGCGGTCGAGGGTGACGGTGCCCACGGCCGGAGGCCAGGCGGTATCGGGTCCGGTGTCCGCGGGCGTCGCCGGGCCCGGCGCGCCGGCGCAGGCGGCGAGGCCGAGGAGCGCCAGGACTGCGAACAGGCGGATCACGGGCTGTCCTCCGTGGTGCAGACCCGGCCCCGGCTCAGCGTCTCCTCACAGCGATAGCCGCGGCTGGCGGGTTCATAGCGGTCGTAGATACGGCGCACGGTGAACGGTCCACTGACCCGATCCGAAAAAACGGTGGTGACGATGCCGAGCTGCTCGCCGGAGCGGGCCAGCGCCACCCGGTGACGAATCGACAGGCCCTCCGGCAGGCCGATGACGAAGACCAGCTGCTGCCCGTCCCAGCGGCAGCTCTCCCGGCCCACACCGAGATCGTCGACGCGCCCGGGGTCGCGGAGGAAGTCGCAGGACAACGCGAAATTGCCCTCGCGCTCGATGCGGATGCGCGTGCGCTCCTGGTCGACCTCCAGCAGCTGCGAGGCGGTGATGAGCTCCGCCATCCGGGCCAGGCCGATAACGGACGGGGCGCTGTCGGTGCTCCCGGCACCGAGCACCAGTCCCCCGCGCTCGCTGCGCAGGTTGGAGCTGCGGGCGCTGCGCCGCTGCAGGTCCCGCACCAGGGTGGTGAGCCGGGACTGGATGTTGTCGCTCTGGCCGTAGTTCAGCTCCCAGTGACCGCTGAAGTCGACCGGGTCCGGCTCCCGCGGGGGCGAGGTCAGCGTCGGGTCCGAGGCGCAGGCCAGCAGGCACAGGGCCGGCAGCAGGGCCGGGAGCGACGCCCGGAGCCGGGCCGGGCGCTGGGCCGATCGAAAGCTGGCCAGGGCTCTTGCGATCACTGCGTGCTGTGCTCCATTCCAGGTGGGCGGGACGCTCCCGTAAGCGTCCCGGCTGCGGGCGTGCCGGCTGCGGGCGTCCCGGCTGCGGGCGTCCCGGCTGCGGGTATGACGCGCCGGTTGCCTTGCCAGTATACTTCGCCCCCTCCCCAACCAGACACCCGGAAGGGTAAGAGATTCCCATGGCCAAGCGCGTCTACCTGTTCAACGAGGGCAACCGGGAGGACCGCGACCTTCTCGGCGGCAAGGGTGCGAACCTGTGCGAGATGACCAATCTCGGCCTGCCGGTGCCCTTCGGCTTTATTATCACAACCCCCACCTGCCGGGAGTTCTTCGAGAACGGCAACAAGCTGCCGAACCTGCTCGAGCAGGAGTACCGGGTGGCTCTCGACCTGGTCGAAAAACAGATGGACGCGCGCTTCGGCGACCCGGACAACCCCCTGCTCTTCTCCGTGCGGTCCGGCGCGCCGATCTCCATGCCGGGCATGATGAACACCATCCTCAACCTCGGCCTCAACGATGAGATTGCCGAGGGCCTGGCGAAAAAAACCGACAACCCGCGCTTTGCCTACGACTCCTACCGGCGCTTTATCCAGATGTTCGCGGAGGTGGTCATGAACCGGGACGCGCACGCCTTCGAGAAGGCGATCGAGCACTACAAGAAGGAGCGCGGCTACGAGACCGACGTGGCCATGACCGCGGCGGACTGGCAGGCCATCGTCGAGCGCTTCAAGGCCATGGCGGATTTCCCCCAGGACCCCTTCGAACAGCTGCGCCTCGCCGTCGAGGCCGTGTTCCTGTCCTGGTACACGCCGCGGGCGAATGTCTACCGGGAGATGAACAACATCCCGGACTCCCTGGGCACCGCGGTGACCGTGCAGTCCATGGTCTATGGAAACTTCGGTGATGACTCGGGCTCCGGTGTCGCCTTCACCCGCAACCCCGCCACCGGGGAGAACCTGTTTTTCGGCGAGTTCCTGTTCAATGCGGCCGGCGAGGACGTGGTCGCCGGCACCCGCACACCCCAGCCGATTTCGGCGCTGGCCGACAAGCTGCCGCCGGTCTACGACCAGCTGAACGAGACCCAGGCTCTCCTCGAACGCCACTACCGGGACATGCAGGACATCGAGTTCACGGTGCAGGAGGGGCGCTTCTACATGCTGCAGACCCGCAGCGGCAAGCGCACCGGGCGCGCCTCCGTGAGAATCGCCGTCGACATGGTCCACGAGGGGCTGATCAACGAGAAGGAAGCCCTGCTGCGCGTCTCTCCCGACCACGTCGAGGCCTTCCTCCACCCCATGGTCGACCCGGACGCGAAGACCGACAGCATCGCCCGGGGCCTGCCCGCCAGCCCCGGCGGTGCCACCGGCGCCATCGTTTTCTCGGCGGACGAGGCCGTCGAGGTCGCCCGCGACGGCACCGCGGTAATCCTCGTGCGCCGGGAAACCACGCCGGAGGACATCCACGGCATGAAGGTTGCCGCGGGCATCCTCACGGAGCTGGGCGGCATGACCTCGCACGCGGCGGTGGTCGCCCGCGGCATGGGCGTCTGTGCCATCACCGGCGCCAGCAGCCTCTCCGTGGACGCCGAGGCGGGCACGGCAACCACGAAGGACGGCGTCACCCTGAAGCGCGGCGACATCATCACTATCGACGGCACTGCCGGCGAGGTCATGCTCGGCGATATCCCCAAGACCGAGGCCAGCTCCAGCGACGATTTCCAGACCCTCCTGTCCTGGGCCGACAAGCACCGGCGCCTCAAGGTCCGCGCCAACGCCGAAACACCGGAAGATGCGGCCCGGGCCCGGGAACTCGGCGCCGAGGGCATCGGCCTGTGCCGCACGGAGCACATGTTCTTCGAGAGCGAGCGCATCGACCTTATGCGCGCCATGATCCTGGCTGCGGATAAAAAGGCCCGGAAGGGTTACCTGAAGAAGCTCCAGGGGTTCCAGCAGGACGATATGTACGCGCTGTTCAAGGTCATGGACGGGCTGCCGGTTACCGTGCGCCTCCTCGACCCGCCCCTGCACGAATTCCTGCCCCACGGCGAGGAGGATATCCGCGCCCTGGCGGGCCGCCTCGAACTGCCGGTGGAGCAGGTGCGCACGGCCGTGGCCGAGCTATCCGAGGTCAACCCCATGCTGGGCTTCCGCGGCTGCCGCCTGTCCGTGGTCTACCCGGAAATCACCCGCATGCAGGTCCGCGCCATTATGGAAGCCGCCATCCGGGCCACGGAGGAAGGCTACCGGCCCTACCCGGAGCTCATGATCCCGCTCACCGTGAACGTCCGCGAGATCCGCCTCATCGGCGACATCATCGACGACAGCATCCGCAGGGTGCTCGGCGAGAAGTCCGTGTCCCTGCGCTACAAGGTCGGCACCATGATGGAGACGCCCCGCGCCTGCCTCGGCGCAGACCGGCTGGCCACGGCGGTGGAGTTCATGAGCTTCGGCACCAATGACCTGACGCAGATGACCTACGGCTTCTCCCGCGACGACGCCGGCCGCTTCATCCCCCAGTACCTCGACCAGAAGCTCATCGAACACGACCCCTTCATCACCCTCGACCAGCGCGCCGTGGGGCGGCTCATGCGCCTGGCCGTGGAGGAATCCCGGGCCGAAAACAAGAGCATCAAGTACGGCATCTGCGGCGAGCACGGCGGTGACCCGCGCTCGATCCAGTTCTGCCACGAGCTCGGCCTCGACTACGTCTCCTGCAGCCCCTACCGCGTGCCCGTGGCCCGCGTCGCCGCGGCGCAGGCCCACGTCCTCAGCGAGGGCTGACCCGGGCGCCCGCACCACACCCCCAACTTGACAGCACGGAGCCCCCAGATGACCGCCAGCTTCCATCCGCCGCAGCGCACGCTGCTCGGCCCCGGCCCCTCCGACGTGCCGGCACGCATCCTCGGCGCCCTCGCCCGCCCGACCATCGGCCACCTCGACCCGCTGTTCGTCGACCTCATGGACGACATCAAGCGGCTGCTGCAGTGCGCGTTCCAGACGGAGAACACCCTCACGCTACCGGTCTCGGCGCCGGGCTCCGCGGGCATGGAGGCCTGCTTCGTCAACCTGCTTTCTCCCGGCGATACGGTCATCGTCTGCCAGAACGGGGTATTCGGCGGGCGCATGCGCGAGAACGTCGAGCGCTGCGGTGCCACCGCGGTCATGGTCGAGGACGCCTGGGGCGACCCGGTAAGCGTAGACAAGGTCCGCGAGGCCTTCGCCGCGCACCCGGAAGCGTCGGTGCTCGCCTTCGTCCATGCCGAGACCTCCACCGGCGCCCGCTCCGACGCCGAGACACTCTGTGCCCTGGCCCGGGAGCACGGTGCGCTGTCCATCGTCGACGCGGTCACGGCCCTGGCGGGCATTCCGCTGGCCGTCGACGCCTGGGGCGCTGACGCGGTCTATTCGGGTACGCAGAAGTGCCTGTCCTGTGTCCCCGGCATCGCACCGGTGACCTTCAGCGAGCGCGCCGTCGAGCGCATCCAGGCCCGGGAGCGGCGCGCCCAGAGCTGGTTCCTCGACATGCAGCTGGTCATGGGTTACTGGGGCGGCGGCGGCAAGCGCACCTACCACCATACGGCGCCGGTGAACGCGCTCTATGCCCTGCACGAGTCGCTGCTGATGCTGGAGGAAGAAGGCCTGGGGGCGGCCCATGCCCGGCACCGCCGTAACCACGACGCGCTGGTCGCCGGCCTGGGGGCCCTGGGCCTGTCCCTGGTCGTCGCGCCCGAGTGGCGCCTGCCGCAGCTCAACGCCGTACACATTCCCGAGGGCGTCGACGACGCCGCCGTGCGCGGCGCTCTCCTCGCGGACTTCGATATCGAGATCGGCGCCGGCCTCGGCGCCCTCGCGGGCAGGGCCTGGCGTATCGGCCTGATGGGCCACTCCAGCCGGGAGCGCAACGTCTACGCCCTGCTCACGGCCCTGGCCGCGGTGCTCGGGCGGCAGGGCCATAGCTGCGACGCCGGCGCCGCGGTGGCGGCGGCACGCGCCGCCTACGAGGCGGCGGCTGCGCCCCCCGCGGCCCTCAGGCGTGAACCGCGGCACCCCAGGTATTGAAGCCGGCGATCCGCGGCGTGCCCGGCAGGTACATGGCGTCCTGGGTCACGGTGCGGAACCCCCCGGTCTGTAGCAGCGCGGGGATATCCCGGTCGAGGTGGCAGCCGCCGGCGAGGCGCCGCCAGAGGGGATTGATGCGATGCTGCCAGCGCCGGATACCGGGGTCCGGCGCCAGGCCGTGCTCGCAGAAGATCAGCTCGCCCCCGGGCTTGAGCACCCGGGCCATGCCCGCCAGCGCCTCGAGGGGCGATGGGATCGTGCACAGGCTGAAGGTCATGACAATACTGTCGACGCTGGCATCAGCCAGGGGAATCTCTTCCCCGGGGAGGCCGATGAACTCGACCGGGAACGGCAGGCCGCGGCTGCGCTCCGCGGCCAGGGCCCAGGAGGCTTCCGAGGGGTCCAGGCCGACCAGGCGCTCGACGGCGTCGCCCGCGTAGTATGGCAGGTTCAGCCCCGTGCCGATGCCGATCTCCAGCACCACGCCGCGGGCCCGGGGAACCACTTTCTCACGCTGGCGCCGCACGGGAGCACTGCCGCAGGCGCAGTTGACGAGGTGCGGCAGGATACGCCGTTCATAGAAATTCATCGGCTGAAGTTCCTCGGCTGAAGTTCATCGGTTTGTCCCCGTGCCGTGGCAGACCCTATTATACGCGTGCTGCCCCGTTTACCGCCGCCGGGGCCCTTGCCGGGAAACACCATGTTCGAAGCGATGGAGACAGGGAAGCACCTCACGGAGGAGCAGTTCAAGGCGCAGCGCGCCGAGTTGCGCCCGGCGCTCCTGGCGGCACAGTTCGACCTCGCCGAACGCGAGATCCCGCTCATCATCGTCATGGGCGGCTTCGACGGGGCCGGCAAGGGCGCGGTCGTGCATCGCCTCAACGAGTGGATGGACCCGCGCCTCGTCGAGACGCACTCCCTGTGGATGCATTCGGACGAAGAGGAGACGCGCCCCTACTTCTGGCGTTTCTGGCGCCGGCTGCCGCGCCGCGGCCGTACCAGCATCATGCTCGGCAACTGGTACCAGCGCCCCGCCTACCGGGCCATGGCCGGCAGCCTCGACGAGGACGCCTTCGAGCTGGCCATGCGCCGGGCCGTGGCCTTCGAGCGCATGCTGGCCGACGACGGCGCCGTCGTGGTCAAGCTGTGGCTGCACGTCAGCCGGGACATGCAGCGCCGGCAGCTCTCCTACGAGGCGCCGCGGCAGCACCAGAATCCCCGGGTGCCCGCAGACCCGGAGGCCTGGTGGATCAGCCGGGAAGCCGCCGCCGGCGAGGCGCCGCCAGGTGTCCACAGCATACCCGCCGACCCCGAAGCCTGGTGGGCCCGGTACCCGCGCGCCGTGGAAGTCTCCGAGCGGCTGATCCGGCTCACGGACCGGGGCGAAGTGCCCTGGCATCTGATCGAGGCCGACGACAGCTACTACCGCGATGCCACTGCAGCAACGCTGCTGCTTCGGGCCCTGCAGCATCAGCGGCCGGCGCGGAAGAAACAACCGACCGGGCCCCGGGCTGGGCCCGGGAACACCGCGCAACCCACGGTCCTCGACGGCATCGACCTCTCCCGCCGCGTGCCGCGGGAGGACTACAAACCCCGGCTGGCGACGCTGCAAGCCCGTATTCAGGACCTGTTCTGGCAGGCGCACCGGGAGCACCGGTCCCTGGTCGCCGTCTTCGAAGGCTGGGATGCCGCCGGCAAGGGCTCGGCAATCCGCCGCCTGACCGCAGCCGTTGACCCGCGGCTTTACAAGCTCGTTCAGTTCGCCGCGCCGACGGACGAGGAGCGCGGCCACCACTACCTGTGGCGCTTCTGGCGCCAGCTCCAGCGCGATGGCCGCGCCACCGTCTTCGACCGCTCCTGGTACGGCCGCGTCCTGGTGGAGCGGGTCGAGGGTATCACCCCCGATGACACCTGGCGCCGGGCCTACAGCGAGATCAACAATTTCGAGGCGCAGCTCGCAGAGCACGGCTGTATCGTGGCGAAGTTCTGGCTGCACATCAGCAAGGACGAGCAGCTGAAGCGCTTCCGGGACCGGGAGGCAAAGCCGCACAAGCGGCACAAGATCAGCGAAGAGGACTGGCGCAACCGCAAGCAGTGGGACGCCTACGCCCTCGCCGTGGAAGACATGGTGGTGAACACGAGTACCGGCGACGCTCCCTGGCACCTGGTCGCCGGCAATGACAAGAAGGCGGCGCGGCTGGAGATCCTCGAGCTGCTCTGCCACCACTTCGAGACGCACCTGGGCGGCTGAACGCGGCAACCGGCGCGGCGGGACGGGAGCCCATGCGACTACACATCATCACCACCGGCGGCAC
>CAYFVG010000105.1:6821-9442 GCA_964346365.1 uncultured Alteromonadaceae bacterium | reverse complement strand
GATGCCTGGGCGGTTGAGTACGAGGCCAACCGGGTCCTGCTGGACGCGGCGCTGGCAGCCGCTGTTCCCCACTTCGTCCTGCTGTCGGCGATCTGCGTGCAGCGGCCTCGGCTCGCTTTCCAGCAGGCCAAGCTCGCTTTCGAGGACACCCTGGCCGGCAGCGGCCTGCGCTACTCGATCGTGCGTCCCACCGCCTTTTTCAAGTCCCTGGCCGGCCAGGTGCCGCGGGTGCTGGCCGGCAAGCCGTACCTGCTGTTCGGCAACGGCGAGCTGACCGCCTGCAAGCCCATCAGCGAACAGGACCTCGCCCGCTATCTCGCCGACTGCCTCCACGAGGCCGAGCGGCACGATGCTGTACTGCCCGTCGGCGGGCCCGGCCCGGCGCTCACGCCGCGAGCCATGGGCGAGCTGCTGTTTCGCCTGAGCGGGCGGCCGCCGACGTTCCGCAGCGTGCCGCCGGGCCTGTTTACCGCCGTCGGCGGTGCTCTCGGCGCCCTCGGTCGTGTCATACCGCCCCTGATCGACAAGGCGGAGTTCGCTCGCATCGGCCATTACTACGCGACCGAGTCGATGCTGCTCTGGGATGCGTCGCGCGGCGCCTATGACGCCGAGGCTACGCCCTCCGTCGGCTCCGATACGCTGGAAGCGTTCTACGCACAGGCCCTGGCGAACGGGCTCGGCGGCCAGGAGCTGGGGGATCACGCGCTCTTCTAGCGGGCTACCACCAGGAGGAGACGGGCTCCGGCGCGGCGGCGACAATGGCGAGGAGCGCGAGGGCGACCAGATCGAGGATGAACAGCGCGCGCCAGACCGGGGCCGCAGGTCCCGTTCCCGCGCGGCCCGGCGCGGAGCCGCGAATCATGGGAACGAGAAGTTGCTCTTTCTTTCCCCACTGGTAGAAAACGATGCTGGCGATGTGCAGCCCCACAAAGCCGAGGAGCACGTTGAAGGACGTTGCGTGGAACGCGCCGAGCTTGTCGGAGACAGCGTCGTCTACGGCAGCATGGAGCGGCCCATCGAAGAGGATACCGTCGCTGTTGTAGAGGCCGCTCACGGCCTGCGCCAGCAGCAGCGTCCACAGCGTCATGGCCGACCAACCGCCCAGGGCGTTGTGCCCCGGGGTGTCGCGACGGCCTTCGCGCAGGTAGGCAAGCACCCCCCGGGGGCCGCGCAGGAAATCACTGAAGCGCGCCTGCGGGCTGCCGAACACGCCCCAGGCGAGGCGCGTGAGCACCAGGCAGAGCACCGTGTAGCCGACCCACGCGTGCAGCTCCAGATAGCCCTCTTCCGCGGTCCACCAGGCCGCCGGCAGGCACAGGGCGATAAGCCAGTGGCTTGCGCGCACCGGCAGGTCCCAGAGTGGATGGCGGACTTCAGACACAGGCAGAGTCAGGCAGCGCCCGGGCTACAAGCGGCAGGCAGTCACCGGGAAGGTCGCTGCACTCGTAGACCCATTGCCGGCCATCGAGCACGCAGCGATGCCGCGGCCCCGGCGAGGCCGGGTCGCCGCCGGCATAGGCCGTATCGCCCGGATAGAGAGTGACGGGACGTTCTCCCTCCCGGGCGAGCACCGGTTCCACCCGGGGCACCGGTGCCGCGGCTTCAGCGGCGAGCATGCTGGCGAGGTCTGCGTAGCCGGCGAGGCTCAGCAGGGTGACGTAGGTCGGCGGCATAAGCCTGAGCCCGCCGGCGGCGTGGGCCCCGAGGGCTTCCGCCAGCCCGAGCCAGCGCGCCTCGTGGATCTCGCCGTTATCGATGGCTACAGCGCAATCGCCGGCGATGGGCGCGGCGAAGAACCAGGTTGCGAAGCGCCGCTTTTCAACGGCCGGCGTGGTCCAGTGGCTGAGGGGCACCATGGCGTCCGGGTCCGCGATCATGCCGGCTTCCTCCCGGGCCTCCCGCGCCGCCGCGAGGCGCGCCGCGCGGTCGAGATCATCGCCTGCCTCGGCCCGGTCCGCAGCGTCGATCGCGCCGCCGGGAAAGACCCAGAAGCCGCCGGCGAAGCGCAGCGCCTGGTTGCGCTTCAGCAGCAGCGTCTCCACGCGCCCATCATTTTCACGCAGCAGCACAACGGTGCTCGCCGGGCGAACCGGTTCGAGGTCGCCCACGCTCAGCGCCCGGACATGGAAACATCGAAGCCGAGGCCGCGGCCACGCTCCCGCGCCGCCTCCTGCACCTGCGGCGCGCGGCTGGAGATCCACAGGTTTGTGGAACGGGTGCCGCTGCGGCAGAAGGCGAGGACCGGCCGCTCGCCGTCGTCGAAGAGGCCCGCCATGGCGCCCACATCATCACCGGGATAGTTGTAGGCGTTGAGCGGGTAGTAGTGGTATTCGAGGCCGGCGGCCTCGGCGGCGGCGGCAAACTCGGCGGAGCTGGGCTGGTCGATGGCCTCGCCATCGGGGCGATTGTTGACGATGACGCGGTAGCCGGCCTCGGCCAGCGCCGGCAGGTCCGCCGGGCTGATCTGCCCGGAGACCCCCACCGTGTCGGTCAGCTTGACGATCTGCATGGTCACTCCTTGCGGCCGCAGACAGCACGCCCGGCGCTGCTCCGGCATCCTCGACATGCCCGCAGTATAGCCTGCGACCGGGCGCGACTCTAGATCGGGGGTATCCAGACTG
>CAYFVG010000105.1:0-6721 GCA_964346365.1 uncultured Alteromonadaceae bacterium | reverse complement strand
GCCCGCAGTATAGCCTGCGACCGGGCGCGACTCTAGATCGGGGGTATCCAGACTGAGGGTGTCCATGGCGGCCCGGGCGGCACCCAGCCCGGTGAGCCCGTCGGCGCAGAGCTTGAGGCCGACCACGACAAGAAACACGGAGATGATCCGATAGTAGACCGTCGGCCGGGACAGGCGAACCAGCCAGTGACCGACGCGGACCCCGATGGGCGCGAGGGGCACCAGCACGAGGGAGTACAGCAGGTTGTCGGCACTGAACTGTCCCAGCAGGTAATAGGGCAAAAGCTTAAGCGCGTTGACTACCGCGAAGAACAGCCCCGCGGTGCCGGCAAAAACCAGCGGGGGCAGGCCCTTGGGCAGCAGGTACATGGTCAGGGGCGGCCCGCCGGCGTGGATCGAGAAGCTGGTAAAGCCCGCGAGGCCACCGAAGAAGCCGGCGGTGCCCGGGTGGTGATCGCGGCCGGTCATGGCCTGCAGACCGAGGAGCGTGAGGACGCCGAAGCTGCCGGCGACCACGCCGACCAGCAGGCGCAACCAGTGCTCGTTCATGACATCGAGGGTCAGGTAACCGAGGACAATACCGAACACTGCCCCGGGCAGGAGCAGGCGCAGCGCCCGGCCGTCGAACTGGCCCCAGTAGGTGCGCACGACCACCGCATCCATGACGCAGAGGATCGGCAGGAGGATCGCCGCGGCCTGCGCCGGCGGCATGACCAGAGCCATGAGCGGCACTGCCAGGATCGCCACGGCGCCGCCGAAGCCGCCCTTGGCGACGCCGTAGAGCAGCACGCCGGGGATGCTCACGGCGTAGAAGGCGGGATCGCCCAGCACGGCTCAGTCCACCAGACCGAGCTCGTCCGCCAGCACCGCCAGGAGCTCGTCCCGCGGCCGCTCGGGCATCGCCAGCGGTGCGCCGGTGAGACGCTCGGCCAGAGCGCGGTAACTCGCCGCCACCTGCTCGAACAGCGCCCGCGGCAGCTGCCAGCTCCGGGCCAGGGCCCGCCGGGCGTCCATGCGGTCTCTGTCCAGCAGCAGGGAGCGATCCGGTGCGCCGTCGAGGAGCGCCTGGCGGAAGGCCTCCTTGGAGTATTCCAATACCCTGCCCTCCCGGTACGCGGGGCCGTCCCAGATACGCGAGGAGTCCGGCGTACCGACCTCGTCGAGGTAGATGAGCTCGCGGCCGCCGCCTCGCGTGTCGACGTAGCCGAACTCGAACTTGGTGTCGACAAACACCAGGTCCAGCGCCGCCAGCTCGGCCTCGATCAGGCGGAACCCGGCGCCGAGCAGCGTGGTGTAGTGGTCCACATCCGCAGGCTCGGCAAAGCCGAACGCTTCGCTGTGGGCGAGGAGCTGGTCGCGGCTGACGTTGACATCGTCGGCCGCCGGCACACCCGGGATGCCCGCGAGCGCGCCCTTCGTGGACGGCGTCATAAGCAGCGCCGGCAGGCGCGCGTACTCGCCGAGGCCCTCGGGCAGGTCGATGCCGCAGAAACGCCGCTCTCCGGCGGCATAGGCTCGCCAGAGCGACCCGGTGAGGTACTGCCGGGCGATCGCCTCGATGGCCAGCGGGCGGGCCCGCTGCACCACCCAGAGCAGGGGGTGCGGCATCTCCAGCAGGTGCGCCGGCGCGAGCCCCGCCGCGGCGAAGCGGTGGAACCAGTGCGCGGCGATGGTGTTCAGGGCCGCGCCCTTGCCGGGCACGCCATCCCAGCCCCCCTCGGCGCGCCAGAGACAATCGAAGGCCGAGAGACGGTCGGAAATAACCATGATGCCGAGCGGCGCGCCGGGCACAACCGGGTACCCCCGGACCTCGGCGAGGCGCCGGGAATCGCCCGCGGTGAGCCAGTAGACCGCCCGCACCTTGCCGCTGTGCACCGGAGCTCCGGTGCGCACGGGCAGGTCATCGTTGACCGCAAGAATCTGCGCAGCGCTGTCCATGGCTAGCCTCGGGCCACAGGGAATGGGAAGTGGGAAACGAAAAATGAAGAGCAGAATCATAGCAGACGCGTCGCCGGCAGCGGCCTTATCCGGCCCCGCCGCCCTTTGCTATAGTGCCGCATCTCACGTGTCGAAGGACTTCCCATGCCCTGCCAGCGCCGCGCCCCTCTCCTGCTCCTGTCCGGTCTTGTCCTGGGCCCGGCACCCGTCGGGGCCGCCATCGAGGAAATTGTCGTGTCCTCCCCCCGCCTCGACAGCACCGTGGAGCAGTCGCCCTTCGCCATCACCGCCGTGACCCGGGAGGATATCCAGCCCGGGCGCCAGCAGATCGGCATCGACGAGGCGCTGACGCGGGTGCCGGGGGTGTTCTTCCAGAACCGCTACAACCTCAACCAGGACCTGCGCATCGCCATCCGCGGGTTCGGGGCGCGGGCGCAGTTCGGACAGAGCGGCATCCGCATCGCTGTAGACGGCATCCCCCTGACCACCCCGGACGGCACCAGCCAGGTGGATGACCTCGACATGGGCTCCATGGGGCGCATCGAGGTTCTGCGGGGACCGTCAGCCGCGCTCTTCGGTACCGCCGCCGGCGGCGCCATCAACATTTACAGTGAGGCGCCGGCGGAGCGACCGACGCTCGAGACCCGGGCCACGGCCGGCGAGTACGGCCAGCGGCAGCTCCAGCTCAAGGCCAGCGGCACGAGCGGCGACCTCGGGTACCTGGCGAGCCTGCGCCGGCAGGACCTGGACGGCTTCCGCGACCACGCCCAGGCCGACAGCACCACCTTCAACTCGACCCTCCGCTATCGCCTCGACCCCACCACGGAGGTGACGGCCGTCCTCGCCGCTCTCGACAAGACCGCGCGCGACCCCGGTGCCCTGACCCCGGCGGAGCTGGCCGCGGGCCCCCGGGACCGCGCGCGCCAGCTCAATGTCGACTGCGGGGTTCGCGAGACCGCAGAGCAGTACCGCACCGGCGTCGTCCTGCGCAAGGATCTCGGTGACGGGCAGTCGATCCGCCTGCGCGGCTATCTCCTGGATCGCGAGTTCGACGGCCGGCTGCCCTGCCCCTTTGTCGACCACAGTACCTTCGATCGACGATACCTCGGCGGCGGCGCGGAATACCGCCTGGCCGGCACCATCGCAGGGCGCGACCATCGTTTCGTCGCCGGTGTCGAACTCACCGCCCAGGAGGATGACCGGGACCGCTTCGACGCCGACAGCAACGGCAATCGCGGTGCCCTGAGCCAGCGGCAACGGGAGTCCGTCGACAGTGTCGCGGTCTACCTGCAGGACGAGCTGGCCCTCGCCGAGACGCTGAGCCTGCGTCTGAGCGGCCGCTATGAGGCACTGGACTTCAAGCTTAGCGACGGGTTCCTTGCGGACGGGGACAACTCCGGCGCCATCAAGTTCGACGAATTCACCCCCATGGCCGGGCTGCTCTGGTCGCCGACAGCCTGGGCCAACCTGTATGCCAACCTGTCCACCTCCTTCGAGACACCCAGCCTCAACCAGCTCGAGAATCCGGCCGGACCCGGATTCCTGGAGGCCCTGGAGGCCCAGACCTCCAGCAACTACGAGGTCGGGGTCAAGGGCCTCGCAGGCGGCCGGCTGCGCTACGAGGTCGCTCTGTTCCGCATCGACCTGGAAGACGAACTGGTGCCCTTCGAGGTGGCGGGCGATGTGTTCTTTCGGAATGCGGGCGAATCCACCCGGGAGGGCCTGGAGGTTGCCGCGGAAGCGCGTATCAGTGAGGGCCTGCGCCTCACCGTGGCCTACAGCTACAACGATTTCCGCTACGACCGCTTTGCGGCAAACGGCGCGCGGTTCGACGGCAACGCACTGCCGGGGGTTCCGGAAACCCAGCTCTTTGCCGAGCTCGCCTGGCGCCACCCCGGAGGCTGGTACGCCACCTGGGATCTGCTGCGTGTCGGCGAGCTCTATGCCAACGACGCCAACGCGGCGGCGGCGCGCGTTGACGGCTACACCGTCAGCAACCTGCGCCTGGGCCGGCGCTTCCAGACCGGGCCCCTGACGGTCAGCCCCTTCCTGGGGATCAACAACCTCTTCGACGAGGCCTACTTCGCCAACGTCCGCGTCAACCAGAACTTCAACCGCTTCTTCGAACCGGCGCCGGAGCGCAATGTCTACGGCGGGCTCGGCGTCAGCTACCGGTTCTAGTCCAAGCCATCCATGGGCGCGATGCCCACGGCCTCGCGCACCTGACGCATAAGCGGCGCGGCCACGGCGCGGGCGCGCTCGGCGCCGGTTTTGAGCACCGCCTCGATGTAGCCGGGGTCCGAAAGGAGTGCCTCGTAGCGCTCCCGCGCCGGCGCCAGCTCGTCGTTGATCCGCTCGAAAAGCTGCCGCTTGGCCTCGCCCCAGCCAAGCCCCGCGGCGAACTCCCCGCGCATGCGCGCGATCTCTTCGGCCCCGGCGAAGGCGGACCAGACCTGGAAGACCGTGGAACTGTCCGGGTCTTTCGGTTCACCGGGCTCGAGGAGGTTGGTCCTGATCCTGTTGATCGCCTTGCGCAGCTTTTTTTCGCCCTCGAAGAGCGGAATCGTGTTGCCGTAACTCTTGCTCATTTTGCGCCCGTCCAGGCCCTGGAGCACGGCAACGCTGTCGTCCACTACCGCCTCCGGCAGCGTTAACAGCTCGGCAAAGTTGTGGTTGAAACGCTGCGCGATGTCCCGGGCCATTTCCAGGTGCTGGAGCTGGTCGCGCCCCACGGGCACATGCGTGGCGTTGAACATAAGGATGTCCGCAGCCATCAGCACCGGGTAGTTGAACAGACCCATGGTTACGCCGTAGTCCGGATCCTCCCCCGCCTCCTCGTTGGCCTGTACCGCCGCCTTGTAGGCGTGGGCGCGGTTCATGAGGCCCTTGGCGGCGCTGCAACCGAGGATCCAGGTGAGCTCGGGAATCTCCGGGACGTCGGACTGACGATAGAACACCGCCCGCTCTGTATCGAGGCCCAGGGCGAGCCAGCTGGCGGCAATCTCCCGGGAGGAGCGGCGCACCAGCCCCGGGTCCGTGCACTTGATCAGCGCATGGTAGTCCGCGAGAAAGAAAAAATACTCGGCGCCGCCCGCGTTGACCGCGTCGATGGCCGGCCGGATCGCGCCGACATAATTGCCCAGGTGCGGCGTTCCGGTGGTGGTGATGCCGGTGAGGTACCGCTGCTTGTGCATGCCCCGCGCCCCTTCTGAAAAGGCGCCAATGATACCGGTTTTACCCGTCAATACTATCGGCCCGTCACCGGGGGAAAAGCGGCTCCGGCGCCTCGTAGAACGCCCGCAGAATGCGGCAGAGACCGTGCGCATCCTCGCTGCCGGCCGTCTCCCGGATCGAGTGCATGGCGAAGGTGGGCACGCCTACGTCGAGGGTGCGGACCCCCACCGCGGCGGCCGTGAGCGGACCGATGGTGCTGCCGCAGGCCATGTCCGTGCGAGTGACAAAGCTCTGCACGGGCACGCCCACCCGGGCGGCGAGCTGCCGGAACAGGGCCGTGGTCCCGCTGTTGCTGGCGTAGCGCTGGTTGACATTGAGCTTGATCACCGGGCCGCCGCCGAGACGCGGGCCGTGGTTGCCGTCGTGCTTGTCGGGATAGTTGGGATGCACCGCGTGGGCGTTGTCCGCGGAGATGAGCATGGAGCGGTCGACGAGGCAGGCATAGCCCTCGGCATCGCCGGCGATGCGCTCGAGCACCGAGCGCAGGAAGGGCCCCTGGGCACCCGCAGCGGACACACTGCCGACCTCCTCGTGGTCGTTGCACACCAGCAGCGCCGGCTGTCCGGCAGTGCTGTCGAGGAGTGCGCGCAGCCCCGTGTAGCAGGACAGCAGGTTGTCGAGCCGGGCGCCGGCGATGAACTCCCCGTGCAGCCCGACGCACCGCGGTGGCTGCGTGTCATAGAAGTTGAGCTCGTAGTCGAGCACCTCGGCCGGGTCCAGGCCGAGGCTGCGCAGGTGCTCGCCGAGCAGGGTACGCAGGGCCGGCTCCTCGCCATCGCCCGGGAGGCAGAGAAGCGGCAGGATGTCCGTCTGCGGGTTGACACTGCGATTGCTGTTGGCCTCCCGGTCGAGGTGTATGGCCAGGCTCGGGATCACCGCCACCGGCTCGCGCAGGTCCACCAGCGCCGTTGCCAGCGCACCGTCCCGGCGGCTGTAGCTGACGCGGCCAGCGAGGGACAGATCCCGATCGAACCAGGGGTTGAGCAGCGCGCCGCCGTAGACCTCGACGCCGAGCTGGTAGCAGCCGTGACGCGTGCGGTCCGGGTTCGGCTTGACCATCAGACAGGGGCTGTCGGTATGTGCTCCGACCATGCGCAGGCCCGCGCTGCGCTCCTCTCCGAGGCGGAAGGCAACGAGACTGGAGCCGTTCCGGGTGACGTAGTAGCGGCCACCGGGCGCGAGGGACCAGCTCCGGTCCTCCGGCAGCGCCGTGTAGCCCGCTGTCTCCAGCGCCTCCGCCATGGTTTCAACGGCGTGAAACGGCGTGGTGGCCCGGCCCAGGAAGTCGAGCAGGCCGTGGTTGAAGGCGGCACTGGCCATGTCAGCTCTCCTCCCGGCCAAGGGCACCCAGGGCCCGCATACGCGCAAACAGACTGGAGGTATCCCAACGCCCGCCGCCCATGTGCTGGACATCGGCGTAGAAGGCATCGACCAGGCTGGTCAGCGGCAGACCCAGCGTCTGCCGTTTTGCTTCGTCGAGGACAAGCCCCAGATCCTTGCGCATCCAGTCCACGGCAAAGCCGTGGTCGTAGTCCCCGGCCAGCATCGT
>CAYFVG010000104.1:0-9475 GCA_964346365.1 uncultured Alteromonadaceae bacterium | reverse complement strand
AGGGCCGCATTTCCTGGTCAGGACCCGGTCAGGGTCACCGGGCGAACCCTTTCTCTGACGGCCGTTTCCTTGTATGCGGGTAGCAAAGTCCTTATCATCTGACGGCTTTTTGAAACCCCCTTCCGAGCGCTGCGCCCAGCAGTGCGTCCCCGGGGGTGCCAATCGGGAGACATGCAATGAGCACTTATGCAGTGACCAATGAAGACGTGAACGACGATCGGCGTCGGTTTCTGACGATTGCGACCAGCGCCGTCGGTGCGGCCGGCGTTGTCGGTATCGCCGTGCCGTTTGTCGGCTCCTGGAATCCTTCGGCGAAGGCGGAGGCCGCCGGCGCGCCGGTCAAAGCGGACATCAGCAAGCTGGAGCCCGGCGCGATGGTCGTGGTCGAGTGGCGCGGCAAGCCCGTGTACGTGGTTCACCGGACCCCGGAGATGCTCGAGCTGCTGTCCTCCGTCGACAGCTACCTCAAGGATCCGCAGTCCGGGAACGCCATCCAGCCGGAATACGTGTCCGGTATCGAGCGCTCCCTCCGGCCCGAGTACCTCGTGATCGAAGGGCTCTGTACGCACCTCGGCTGCGCGCCGAAATACCGCCCGGAAGTGGGCGCCGCAGACCTCGGTGGTGACTCATGGGCGGGCGGTTTCTTCTGCCCGTGCCACGGCTCCAAGTTCGACCTCGCGGGGCGCGTCTACAACGGCGTGCCGGCGTCGACGAACCTCGTGATTCCCCCGCACAACTTCACGGCGGGTGGCAACATTCTTGAAATCGGCGTTGATGCGGAGGCTGCCTGATGGCCAACATGCTTATCGGATTGCGTGACTGGGTAGACGACCGTCTGCCGATCATGCGGGCGTGGAACACCCACATGGGGCAGTATTACGCGCCGAAGAACTTTAACGTCTGGTACTACTTCGGGGTCCTTTCGCTCCTGGTGCTGGTCAACCAGCTGCTCACCGGTGTCTGGTTGACGATGAACTACACGCCGAGCGCGGAAGAGGCGTTCTCCTCCGTCGAGTACATCATGCGCGACGTCGACTACGGCTGGATTCTGCGCTACATGCACTCCACCGGCGCCTCGGCCTTCTTCGTGGTGATTTATCTGCACATGTTCCGGGCGTTGATCTACGGCTCCTACAAAAAGCCGCGGGAGCTCATCTGGATCTTCGGCATGCTCATCTTTATTGTGCTCATGGCCGAAGCGTTCGTGGGGTACGTGCTGCCCTGGGGCCAGATGTCCTACTGGGGCGCACAGGTGATCATCTCGCTCTTCGGTGCCATCCCCGTGATCGGCGAGGGTCTGGTTACCTGGATCCGCGGCGACTACCTGATCTCCGGGATTACGCTCAATCGCTTCTTCGCCCTGCACGTGGTGGCCCTGCCCATCGTGCTGCTCGCCCTCGTGGTACTGCACCTGCTGGCACTGCACGAGGTGGGTTCGAACAACCCGGACGGGGTCGAGATCAAGAAGAACAAGGGTCCGGACGGCGTGCCGCTGGACGGTATCCCTTTCCACCCGTATTACACCGTGCACGATATCCCGGCCATCGGGGTGTTTCTGTTCATCTTCTGCGCGGTGATGTTCTTTATGCCGGAGATGGGTGGTTTCTTCCTTGAATATGCCAACTTCGAGCAGGCGGATGCCCTGAAGACGCCCGAGCATATCGCGCCGGTGTGGTACTTCACGCCCTTCTACTCGGTGTTGCGCGCCATTCCGGACAAGTTCTGGGGCTTCGTGTTTTTTGCCGCCTCCGTGGCGATTCCGTTTCTGCTGCCCTGGCTGGACCGCAGCCCGGTCAGGAGCTGGCGCTACCGCGGCCCGATCAACAAGGTGGCCCTGGTTCTGTTCGTGGCGTCTTTCTTCATTCTCGGCGTGCTCGGGGTGAAGACACCGTCTGAGTCGCGCACTTTGCTGACGCAGATCTGCACGGTGATCTATTTCGCTTTCTTCCTGCTCATGCCGGTGTGGTCCAGCATGGACAAAACCAAGCCGGTGCCGGAGCGGGTGACGATGGACGGGGGCATGAGCAAGCTCGGCGTCCTCGGGACGGCGGCGCTGATCGCCTTCCTCACTGTCGTGCCCTTGAAGGTCGTCGGTGCCGAGAGCAGCTACGACTGCGGTGCCATCCCCTGCGACGAGTTCGAGGCGGATATGGGCGACAAGGCGTCGCTGCAGAACGGTGCCAAGGTCTACATGAACTACTGCATGGGCTGCCACTCCCTGCAGTACCAGCGCTACAACCGCATGGGCGAGGACCTGGGAATCCCCGAGGATATTCTCATGGACAATCTCGTCTTCGACCCGGAGGTGCAGGCGGGGTCGCTCATGAGCAACGCCATGGACATGGATACTGCCAAGGAATGGTTCGGCGCCGCGCCGCCGGACCTGTCCCTGGTCGCGCGGTCCCGCCAGCCGGAGTGGCTCTACACCTACCTGCGCACGTTCTACAAGGATGAGTCACGGCCCTATGGCGTCAACAACCTCGTCTTTGAGAATGTCGGCATGCCGCACACGCTGCTCGGCCTGCAGGGTCTGCAGGAGTGTGTCGCCACCGGGGCCGACGGCGAGGTCGATCCGCTGTCCGGCGAAGCCACCCAGTCCAACCCCTGCGGCAAGCTCGAAGTAACCGAGGCCGGGAGCATGAGCGAGGAGGAGTTTGACGGCGCCATGTACGACCTCACCAATTTCCTCGCCTACACCGCCGAGCCCATGCAGGCCGACCGCAAGCGGATCGGGGTCTACACGCTGCTGTTCATCGCGGTATTCTCTATCCTCGCCTGGTTGCTCAACCGGGAGTACTGGAAGGACATCCACTGACGCAGCGACGCTGCAGGTCGCCGCGCTGCTGTCTGTGACATCGGCCAGCGCCCCGGGTACAGTGGCCCCACTAGGGAAGGTGACATGGGCGTAGTAACCAAGCGGTCTTCAATGGTTTTTTTCTCCGATCCGACAGATCATTACAGCCACCGGGTCCGCATCGTCCTGGCGGAAAAGGGTGTGACTGTCGACCTCGTCGAGGGCGATACGGCACACCCGCCGGCGGAGCTGGGTGACCTGAACCCCTACAATTCCCTGCCGACCCTCGTGGATCGGGATCTCGTGCTCTACCAGAGCCACGTGATGATGGAGTATCTGGACGAGCGCTTCCCGCATCCGCCGCTTCTGCCGGTCTACCCGGTGGCCCGGGCGGAGAGCCGCCTGTTTATGTGGCGCATCGAGCGCGACTGGTGCAACCTGATCGAGTCCATTCAGAATTCGCGCAGTGACAACGTGGTCAAGAAGGCCACCAAGGAACTGCGCGAGGGGATCCTTGCGATCGCACCGATCTTTTCGGAAAAGCCCTTTTTCATGAACGACGAGTTCACGCTCGTGGACTGCTGCATCGCGCCGATTCTGTGGCGTCTGCCCTCCCTGGGGGTAGATATCCGGCCGAGCAAGCAGTCCAAGCCGCTGCTGGCCTACATGGATGCGCTGTTCAACCGCGAGTCGTTTCAGCAGAGCCTGTCGGAGCAGGAGCGGGAGCTGCGTCTCTGAACGGGGCGGGACAGCTTTGAATTCCAGCCGCCCCTACATCCTTCGCGCGCTCTACGACTGGATCGTCGACAACGACTGCACGCCCCACATCCTTGTGGACGCGACGCAGCCGGGGGTGGAGGTACCCACGGATTACGTGAAGGACGGGCAGATCGTCCTCAACGTGTCGCCGACCGCCGTCATCGATTTGCACCTGTCGAATCACCTGGTGACCTTCAACGGGCGTTTCGGCGGCCGCCCCACGGACGTGGCGTTTCCCGTAGCGGCCGTGCTCGGCATCTACGCGCGGGAGAATGGCCAGGGCATGGTCTTTGAGCCCGACGAGCCGCCGGAGCCGCCGGAGCCGCCGGCAGACGGGCCGGGGAGCGAGGAGTCCGCGGCCCAGAAGCGGCCGTCTCTCAAGGTCGTGAAGTAAGGTCGTGAAGTAGCGCCCTCCGCGGCGGGCACCAGGGTCAATCGATCAGCTCGAACAGCCGGACCACGCGCTGAACCCCGGAGATGTCCGCCGCCATCGCGGCGATGCGCTCCGCCTCCTCTCCGGTCACCATGCCCATCAGGTAGACCACGCCGTTTTCCGTAACCACTTTCGTGCGCATTCCCGGCGTCTCGGGCTTGCCGATAAGCCAGCTCTTCACTTTGGTGGTGATCCAGGTATCGGAGGCCCGCGTCATCGTGGAAGTCGGCGCCGCCACCTCCAGCTCATTGTAGATGCGGCGCACCTCGCGCAGCTTGCGGACCACGGCCGTCGCCCGGTTCTTGAGGTCCTCGCTCGAGACCTGCCCGGCGATGAGCACGAAGCCGTTGTAGCTGACCACCACCAGGTGGGCATCGTCGAAGCCCGCGTCGGCCGCGTGCATGTTCACCACGGCCTTGATTTCGATGCTCTCGTCGGCGACGCGCCGGGCGAAGGTTCGCGCGCCGGGTTTTTCCTCGATGGCATTGGCTTTTGAGGCGACCAGGATCTGGGTGCAGCCGCCGGCGCCGCCGAAGGCAAGGAGTAGCGGCAGGAGCAGGGCGAGGAGGGTGCGGGTGTGCCGGAGTGTCATCATGAGCCGAACAGGTTCACTTCTATCAGGTGGCAGAGGCAGCCGAGGACCAGGGCCTCGAGGGTCAGTAGCTGGTCCCGGGAAGCGGTCGGCAGAGCGATAACGATGGCATCATCGCCTGCCGTCGGCAGGCCCGGACAGCCCTCGTGCGACAGGAGCACGAGTCCGTGGTTCCCGGCGCGGGCGATCCCGAGAAGCTCGCCGAGGGTATTGCCGTCGCCGCTGTCCAGGCCGAGGAGGAAGTCGCCGGGGCGGACCAGGGCGCGGGCCTCGCGCCAGGGCGCGCCGGGTTCACCGGGGTCCGGGGCGGCCAGGGCCGGCAGCGCCGGCCGCTCCGGGCCGGCGCCGAGCATGAGGCGGTCCGTGGCGTAGCACGCCAGGGCGCGATCCGGCCCGGCGCCGAAGCAGTGGATCGTGCCACCGTCGGCGAGGCAGTGGGTTGCCGCTTCCGCCGCGGTCTCCAGGGGCAGCGCGATAGCATCCACGGACAGGGACACGTTCTCCAGGACGGCCTGGAAGTGGCTGGCAATCTCCGAGTACTGGTCCAGGGCGTTCGCTCCGCGGTGACCGG
Source organism: uncultured Alteromonadaceae bacterium (assembly GCA_964346365.1). GTDB lineage: Bacteria > Pseudomonadota > Gammaproteobacteria > Pseudomonadales > Halieaceae > Pseudohaliea. The sequence continues at coordinate 4,326 of CAYFVG010000104.1, read as the reverse complement.
GCCTGCCCGGGCCGGCCGTCAGAAGGCGTTTTCGATCAATCGGGGCAGCAGCTTACCGGAGACCGTCGCCGGTTCCCAGACCACGACGTCGAAGCGGCAGGGCGGTGGCGCGCCCTGCCAGCGGCGGGCGAGAAAGTGCGCCGCGGCGCGGCGCAGGCGGGCCTGTTTGCGTGCGTCGATGCTGGCCGCGGCGCTGGCGAAGCGCGGGTTGCTGCGCGCCCGGACCTCGACAAAGCGCAGCTGGCCCCGATGGCATGCCACGATGTCGAGCTCGCCGCCGCGGCAGCGGTAGTTGCGCGCCAGGATGCGACAGCCGCGGGCGGCGAGCCAGCGCGCCGTGGCGGCTTCGTAGTCGGCGCCGGTGGGCATGGCGGGGCTCCGCGGAGAACACCCGCTGCAATCTAGCTAAAAGGCGCGGACGCCGCCGCTGGCAAATGTGGCCAGGGGGAGTTCGCGCTCGACCACGCCGCGGCGGTTGACGGTGAGCTGGCCGGTGGCGCCGCGGACCACGAGGGGACCGCCGGGGACGAGTTCGCCGTGGCGCCGCACCAGCTGCTGCGCGTCGGCGCCGAGGGCCTGCAGGCGGCTCAGCCCGGCGCCGCGCAGCTCGGCGTCTTTGACCGCCGCCCGCAGGGCGGGCTGCCGGCCGAGCAGCCAGGGCAGCTCCACGATGCGCAGGCCCGCCAGGTCCCGGTCGCCGCTTGTGACCTCCGCGCTGTTGGCGGCAGAGGTGGCGTAGGCGGGCAGGTCGCCGGCGTAGTGGTAGGCGAGGAGCGGTCTGAGGGACTTCGCCGCCTCGGTGCCGGGGGCGAGCATAAAAACCACGTCCAGGTCCTGCCGGCGCCGGCCGGCGAGCACCGTGCCCCGGTCCAGGAGCCGGCGCAGCGCGGCGCCCCGGGCCGCGCTGCGGTCCAGGTGCAGGACCTGCTCGATGGCATCGGAGTGGGTCTCGCGGCTGGCGAAGGCGGTACTGGCTGCGATGACGCCGCCACCGGCGGTCCAGGCCTCGCGCAGCGCCGTGGCGACCTTGTCGCCCCAGGCGCCGGCGGGCCGCAGCAGCAGCGCGCGGCGGTGGCCGGCGGCGAGGGCCTGGCGGGCGATTTCCCGGGCGTCGTCCTCCGGCGCGAGGGCGAACTGCAGCACCGCGTCCGGCGCCGTTGTGTCGGCTCGATTCAGGGCGATTACGGGCACGGGCAGCCGCGGTTGCGCGAGCACCTCGCCGACGGCTGTTTTGGTCAACGGCCCGACGACCAGCTCCGCGCCGCCGGCAACGGCGGCGCGGTACGCCGCGACCGGGCTGTCGTAGCGTGCCGTGTCGTAGATGGCGAGGCCCGGGCGTGCGCCGTCGCTGGCGAAGTGCGCGGCGAGGAAGCCGTCGCGCACCGCCGAGGCGGCGGCGGCCAGGCGGCCGCCGAGGGGCAGCAGCAGGGCCACGCGCTGCGGCGGGCGATCGACGGCGGCCGACAGGGGGAGGGCGGCCGCCGGGTGCGCCGGGTAGCGACGGCGCCAGTCGGCGCCGTCGCGTTCGCCGCGGGCGACCTGCAGCCGGTCCAGCCAGCCGCGGAGCGAGGGCGAGGCGTTGCGGCGGGCGGCCGCGAGCGCCGCGTCGTCGAGGTAGTGCAGGTCGCGCCAGAGGTCGCGGGCGAGGGCGTCTCGCGCCGGGTCCCGCGGCGGGTAGAGGGCGAGGGCCCGGTCCGCGAGGCGGGCGCTGGCGAGGTGGTCGCCGCGCAGGCGAGCCTGGCGCCGCTCCAGGGCGAGGCGCTGGCGCTGCAGATCCCGGGAGGCCTCGCTCCAGGGGCCCGCGGCGAGGGCGTCCGCGAAACCGGCGAGGTCGCCGCGCAGGTCGGCTTCCCGCGCCTCGGCCAGGGCCGTGTAGGCCCGGAACTCCGCCGACGGCTCGCCGGCGTCGGCGGGCCGGGGCAGGGCGAGGCGGGCAGCCAGCCAGTCACCACGATCGAGCGCGGCCATGGCGGGGGCAAAGAGATCGGCGAGGGGGCTGCGGTCGCTGGCGGGCAGGGGCGTGGCCGTGCGGTCGCCGCCAAGGTCCGGGACCGCCGGGCCGCGGTCCGGGGCCGGCGCGCGGGGCTGGGTGCCACAGGCCGCCAGTGCCAGGCAGCAGGCGAGGGCGAGACCTCGGGCAACAGGGGGTGTAGCGGCCATCATGCTATGCTTTGCTCCGCCGGTCGGGGCCGGATCAGGTGCCTGCTGCAGCGGTGCCGCGGCAGGCGGCGTGACCCCGGCACATCGTCAATCCGGGACTGTCCGGGCTGCCCGGCTTGCGAAGCCGGGATTAAAGAACCGGTATTTCAAGATCGGAATCATTCCAGGACCGGGATTATAAGGAAGCGCGCGGCAGGTGGAATCGGGCCTCTACATCGTCGCCACCCCCATCGGCAATCTCGCCGACCTCAGCCCGCGGGCGCTGGCGCTCCTCGAGGCCGCCGACCTGGTGGCCGCCGAGGATACCCGGCACACGCGCCGCCTCTTCACGCACCACGGTATCACGACCCGGCTCAGTGCTTACCATGAACACAGCGACGCCGAGGCCGCCGGACGGCTCTGCGACCGCGTCGCCGCCGGCGAGGCCGTCGCCCTCGTCTCCGACGCCGGGACACCGCTGGTCTCGGATCCCGGCTACCGGCTGGTGCGTCTCGCCCAGGACCGGGGCCTGCGGGTGATACCGGTGCCGGGGCCCTGTGCGGCCATCGCCGCCCTCAGCGCCGCGGGTCTGCCCAGTGACCGCTTCCGCTTCGAGGGCTTCCTGCCGGCGAAGGGCGGGCCGCGGGCTGCGCGGCTGGCGGCGCTGGCCGACGAGCGCGCTACGCTGGTTTTCTACGAGGCGCCGCACCGGGTCCTGGCGACCCTCGATGCGCTGCTGGAGGCCTTCGGTCCCGACCGCGAGGCGGTACTTGCCCGGGAGTTGAGCAAGGCCTGGGAAACGATCCGCCGGGCGCCCCTGGCCGCGCTGCGGGACTTTGTCGCCGGCGACCCGGACCAGCGCCGCGGCGAGATCGTGCTGCTCGTCGGCGGCAGCGAGGCCGCGGAGCCCGAGCTGGACCCGGCCCTCGGCGAGCTGGCCGTCGCGCTGGCGAAGGACCTGCCCGCGAAGCGCGTCGCCACGCTGCTGTCGGCCTACAGCGGCGTGCGCAAGAACCGGCTCTACGCCTGGCTGGTCGCCCGGGGGGAATGACGGCCCGGAATGACAGTTCGAAATGATGGTCGGGAATGAAGCTCCGGAATCAGGGTCCGGAATCAAGGTTCCGGATGAATGTGCTTGCCTCGCCGCGGGGGCGGGCGTAGCCTTGCGGCCGAGTCGGTCGGGCGATCGCTGTCTGGGTGCCAGTCATGGCGGCCGGGGGGAGGAAAGTCCGGGCTCCACAGGGCAGGGTGCCAGGTAACGCCTGGGGGGCGAGAGCCTACGGAAAGTGCAGCAGAAAGGATACCGCCCGACCACTCACCCGTGCTGCTGCCTGCGAGTCGCCACGGCCGCCCTTCGTAGGCGAGCACCCGACGGCGGCACCGGCAGGAGCAGGGGTGAGTGGTCGGGTAAGGGTGAAAAGGTGCGGTAAGAGCGCACCGCGCGCCTGGCAACAGGCGTGGCGACGGTAAACCCCACCTGGAGCAAGACCAAATAGGAATCCGCACGCTGCGGCCCGCAGTGGATTCGGGTAGGTCGCTAGAGGCAGGCGGCGACGCCTGTCGCAGATGAATGATCGTCCACGACAGAACCCGGCTTACAGACCGACTCTTTTTTTCATTACCCGCCCCGTGTTCCAGGTCTTTGCGCAGTTTCCGGGCGAGAGCGGGATACTTTTTTCAGCCTTGCCCGGCCTGTATGCCGTACGATATTCAATTGGGTCGGCTCAAGGTCGTCGCAGATTTTCGGGCCGGCTAGGGGAGAGCGCCCCCAGTCGCTCCACGATATTCGCTTGGTGGGGGCGCTCTCCCCTAGCCGGCCCTACCGCCCCCGCAGTAGCCAAGGCGCAGAAGTGCGCCAGAGACAGAAGTACGCACGGCGTTAGGGGCGAGGACGGGAGTCTTCTCTCACAAAGCGTGAAATGGGGAGCGTCCCGGCCGGGCAAGGCTGAGAGAAGTCTCCCGCGCTCACCACTCGCACCTTCAGTCCTTCCAGAGCGCTAGGTACTTCCAGGGCGGTAGGGTCGGCTGCGGGAAGGTGCCCCCACCAAGCGAATATCGTGGAGCGACTGGGGGCACCTTCCCGTAGCCGGCCCGAAAATCCACGACGAGCCTGAATGTCCCGCAAGCGAACAACGCCTGTCGCAGATGAATGATCGTCCACGACAGAACCCGGCTTACAGACCGACT
>CAYFVG010000103.1:0-9493 GCA_964346365.1 uncultured Alteromonadaceae bacterium | reverse complement strand
GCCATCGACCAGGAGCTTGAGCTTGCGCTTACTGGTCACCGTGTAGCTGGTGTTGAGCCGGGCGAACTCGTACTGCCGCGGCCGGCTATCCACCGGCAGGTTGTCGATGAACCAGTCGTAGAGCGGCCGGTGGTCCTCGAACTCCAGGGTGCAGATGGAATGGGTGACGCCCTCGATGGCGTCCTCCTGGCCGTGGGCGAAATCATAGGTGGGGTAGATACACCAGCGATCACCGGTCTGGTGGTGCGATCGTTTGCGGATCCGGTACAGGATCGGGTCGCGCAGGTTCATATTCGGGTGCGCCATGTCGATCTTCGCCCGCAGCACCCGGCTGCCCTCGTCGAACTCGCCGGCGCGCATGCGCTCGAGGAGGTTGAGGTTCTCGTCGGCACCGCGCTGCCGATAGGGGCTGTTGCGCCCGGGCTCGGTCAGCGTGCCGCGGTATTCGCGGGCCTGCTCCGCGTCGAGGTCGCAGACATAGGCCTTGCCCTCGCGCACCAGGTGCACCGCCCAGGCGTAGAGCTGGTCAAAGTAGCTGGAGGCAAAGCGCACGTCGCCGGCCCAGGCATAGCCCAGCCACTGCACATCCGCGCAGATGGCGTCGATGTATTCCTGGCTCTCTTTCTCGGGGTTGGTGTCGTCGAAACGCAGATGGCAGCGGCCGCCGAACTCCTCGGCGAGACCGAAGTTCACGCTGATGGACTTGGCGTGACCGATATGCAGGTAACCGTTAGGCTCCGGCGGAAAGCGGGTAACGACCTCGCTCACGCGGCCCTCGCGGAGGTCCTCTTCGATGAGGGTGCGAAGAAAATGCCTGGGAGCGGGCGTTGCCATGCGCGCGTCGATACCGGTCCGGGAGAAGCGTGAGATTATACCGGCTGCAACAGGCCCCCGATAGGACTGCGGCGCAGCGGGCGACCCGTGGGTGCCTCGCCAGCCCTATGCAAAGCTAGGCAAATTCCCACAATCATTGACCCCGCTGTTCTCTGCCGAAGCCAAAGCCAGTATCATTCTATCTTTATAAAGTCACAGCATAAGTTGGCACTGACATGGTCACGATGAAAACCACCTTCGGCGAAATCAGGCTGGCACTGGACGAGGAGCGGGCGCCGAAAACCGTCGCCAACTTCCTCGCCTACGCCCGGGACGGCCACTACGACGGCACGATCTTTCACCGGGTCATCGACAACTTCATGGTTCAGGGCGGCGGCTTCGACACCAACATGCAGCAGAAGCCGACCCGGGAGCCGATCGAGAACGAGGCGGACAACGGCCTCACGAACGACTACGGCACCATCGCCATGGCGCGCACCATGGAACCGCACTCCGCCACGGCGCAGTTTTTCCTCAACGTGAAGGAAAACGATTTTCTCAACCACAGTGGCAAGAACATGCAGGGCTGGGGCTACTGCGTCTTCGGCAGGATAACCAAGGGCGAGGATGTGCTGGAGAAGATCCGCGCCGTACCGACCACGTCGCGCGGCGGGCACCAGGACGTACCTGTGGACACGGTCATCATCGAGTCCGTGACAGTCGATTCGGATGCGGGCGCCAAGACGCCCTCTGAATCGGAAGATTAATTTCCTATTTTCAACAGGTTGGAGTTTCTAGCTCCAGCTTTTTCGAGGTTTGGCGGCCCACTGTGAAAGCGTAGCACGTCGTCCGGCCCCTCGATCAGCACCGCCTCCCGAGGCAGCAATTCGGCCAGCCGCGCGTCCACCTCCCCCGGCGCCGAGAGAGACCGCGCCAGAGTCAGGTAATCCTCGAAGTGCCGCGCTTCCGAGCGTAGGAGCGACTCGTAGAAGGCTCTCAGCTCCGTATCCAGTCGCGGCGCCAGCGCCGCGAAGCGCTCGCAGGAGCGCGCCTCGATCACCGCACCGATCAGCAGCGTATCCACCAATCGCCCCGGCTCTTCGCGGCGGACCAGGGCGCGCAGCTCCCGGGCATAGCGCGATGCCGTCAGCGCCGGGTAGGCCATACCCCGCCGCTCCATGATCGCGATCACCTGCTCGAAATGGCGCAGCTCCTCCCGCGCCAGCCGCGACAGCTTGTGCAGCAGCGGGTAGTGCTCCGTGTAGCGGTAGGCGAGGTTGAGCGCCGTGGCCGCCGCTTTCTTCTCGCAATTGGCGTGGTCCGCGAGCAGGAGCGCGCGATTTTCCGGCGCCGCGGCGGCGGCCAGCCAGGCTTCCGGGGTGGCGCAGGCAAGGAAGCCTTGCAGAGCCAGGAGATCCTGCGGCAGGCGGTCGTCATCGGCGCCGCGCGGGGTGGCTTCAGGGGTCACGGTCATGGCGCGGAAGTGTAGCGGCAATGGCTCGCGAAGGGTATGCCCATGCAGCGCAGCAATGCCACCCCCGACAAGGCCTGGAAGCCAGCGGATTTCCGGTTTCGCTCAGCCGATCGACCTCTCGCCCGCTCATGGTAATGCTCTCCCCGGCCATGCCCCCTCCCGGAATCAAAAGGGGACATTTTAGAATTTGACGAAGGGGACATTACTGCTTTGGGCTAACAGCCGGCAGCTTCCTACCCGCTCTCTCCTGGTGCATCATGCCGGCTGGCACTACCGTACAGATCCGGATAAAACGCAGCCTAGACGGTACTCAATTCTGGAAGACACAGCTCTCTCCTGCGCCGCCACCATCGGCAGCGCCAGACAAACTTCGCGGAGGTCGCACCATGAACGAAGTCCGTCGCCTGCTCTGCGTCGTGCGCGAGGGCGATTCGCAGGCGGAAGCATTGCTACGTCACGCTGACGCTCTGGCCCGCTCTCTGCAGGCCGAACTCACCCTGCTGGACGTGCTGCCGGAGCTGGATCCGGCGACGCGCCTGGCCCCCCATGCACCGCCGCTTGCAGAGCTGGCGGAGAGGCGCCGGGTCCAGCGCTCGGAAGCGCTGCAGGAGCTCGCCCGGCGCGTGGACGCCCATGCGCCGACGGTGCGGCTACGCGAGGGCATCTTCTTCATCGAGGTGATCCGCGAGGTGGTGCAGGAAGCGCAGGACCTCCTCATCAGCAATGCGCAGACGGCCGCCGGCCTGCGCCGTTTCTTCAGCAACGAGGACCTGCGGCTGCTGCGCAAGTGCCCCTGTCCGGTCTGGCTGCTGCGGCCGGAGCGGCCGCCGCAGCCGCGGCGCATCCTGGTCGCCGTGGATTGTGGCGTAGAGTACGACGAGGACCGCCTGCAGGCCAACCGCAGCTTGAACCGATCGCTTATGAGTCATGCACTGGAGCTTGCCACCGCCAACGGTGCTGACGTTCACCTGGTTCACGCCTGGCGGTCCCTGTCCGAGAACTACGCGAGCACGCTGCTCAGCGACATCTCGGCCGAGGAGAAAGACCAGTTTATCGGCGAGCTGCAACACCTGCACGAGGAAAACATGCGGAGTCTGCTCGCCGATCTGGCCCGCGAGGGCATGGAGCAAGTCCTGTCGTTCGTCGGTCCAAAGACTCACGTGCTCCGCGGGGATGCCCGGGAAGTGGTCCCGGCCCTGGCGCGCGAGCTGGATGCGGACCTGGTCGTCATGGGCACCATGGCCCGCACGGGCATCGCCGGCTTTTTCATGGGCAATACCGCAGAGGCGATCATCGACCAGCTGCACTGCTCACTCCTGGCCCTCAAGCCCGACAATTTCGTGACCCCCATCGATGCCTGAACTCAGCGTGCGCCTTCACGCCCCGGGGCTGGAACCTGTGTCGCGGTAAACGCCCCGATTCCACTGGTAACTCAAGCAGCAAGCGCGACACTTGCTCGACCGGGCGTTACTATCCGCGAACGCCTCCGATCGAGCATTGATCCGACTTGCTACTTTTCCTCCGGCAACTCTTCACGCAGTTCCTGCACGCGTCGCGCAACCTGCTGCCCATTGTGCTGGTGGTGATGTTCTTTCAACTGGCGATTTTTCGTACCCTGCCGCCGGATCTCCCCAGCCTGTGCCTTGGATTACTGGTGGTCGCCATCGGTATCGCACTGTTCCTGCAGGGGCTGGAACTGAGTATTTTCCCGGCCGGCAAGAGCCTCGCCAATCAGTTCGCCCGCCGCGGCTCTGTGCTGTTGTTGCTTGTTTTCGGTTTCTGCCTCGGTTTTGCGGCGGTTGTGGCAGAGCCGGCGCTGATCGCCGTGGCCGAGCAGGCACAACGGATCAGCGAGGGTCGGGTCGATGGCCTCACCCTGCGGGTGATTGTGGCCCTGTCTGTCGGCGCGGTCATCGCGCTCGGCATACTGCGCATTGTCTATGGCTGGCCGATACACTGGCTGATGATCGGTGGCTATATCATCGTGCTGTGCGTCACCGGGTTCGCCCCGCCGGAGATCGTCGGCCTGGCCTACGACTCGGGCGGGGTCACCACGAATATCGTGACGGTACCGCTGATCGCCGCGCTCGGGCTGGGCCTGGCCAACTCCATTGTCGGGCGCAACCCGCTGCGCGATGGCTTCGGGCTGGTGGCCCTTGCCGTCATGGTGCCGATGATCAGCGTCCAGCTCTACGGGATCTGGGTGTACACCGTGGCGGGCACGGCAGCGGTCAGCCTCGGCGAGGCGAGCTCGCGCGAGGTGCACTGGGCGCTGAAAATGCTGCTCGATCTGGCAACGATGCTGCGCGATATTCTGCCGATGATCGTGGTCGTGCTTTTCTTTCAGTACGTTGTGCTGCGCAAAGCGCTGGCCCATGCCGTGCGCGTGGGGCTGGGTTTCCTGCTGGTGCTGCTCGGGCTCTACGCCTTCGTCGTGGGCCTCAAGCTCGGCCTGTTTCCGGTCGGTACGGTGATGGCCGAGCAGCTGATCGAAAGAAATCAGGATTCCCTTATCCTGCTCTTCGCCTTCATGATCGGTTTTGCAACGACCATGGCGGAACCCGCGCTGATCGCCATCGGTGATCAGGCGCAGCAGGCGGCGCCGGGCAAGCTCAAGGGCAGCGTCATTCGCCTGGTGGTTGCGCTGGGCGTGGCCATCGGCATCAGCGTCGGCGTCCTGCGCATCATCGAAGGTCACTCCATTCACCACTACATCATGACAGCGTATCTGGCGGTGCTCGTCCTGACCTTCGTGTCCCCGCGCTATATCACGGCGCTGGCCTTCGATCTCGGTGGCGTGACCACCTCCGAGGTCACGGTTCCGCTGGTAACTGCGCTGGGCATTGGTCTTGCCGGCTCGATTGACGGACGCAGTGCGCTGCTCGACGGCTTCGGGCTGATTGCCTTCGCCTCTATCTTCCCCATCATTTCCGTGATGCTGTATGCCCTGGTGGTCGAGGCAGCATCGAAAAGCAGGAGTCCAGAGCCATGAAATTCTGTGCCGTAGTGGTTATCGCCCCCGATGAACTGGAACAGGCCGCCATCGACAAGGCGAAGAAAGCAGGCGCATCCGGCATTACCATACTCTCCGGCCGGGGCATCGGTGATGAGAACCGCAAGACCTTTCTCGGCCTGACCTTTGAGGGAAGCCAGTCAGTGATGCTGATGGTAGTCGCCAAACAATTGTCGCAGCCGATCCTGAAGGCAATGCGCGGCGTGCTGATGCACGACGGCGACTCCCGTGGCATCGCCTTCAGCGTCGGCATAGACCATCTCACGGGCATCGAAATGTCGCAGGTAATGAAGTTTGAACAACACATGCACGAGCTGGACGAGGAGAACTAGGCTATGGCGGCGAAAAAACTGGTCAGGGACGTTATGATCAAGGACGTGGTCATGATCTCGGCGTTCAGCACCCTGCGCGACGCCCTGCGGGTGATGAAGGAACGCGAGGTCAAGAGCCTGGTGGTTGACCGCCACGACCAGAACGATGCCTACGGTATCCTGACCTACACGCACATCCTGAAAACCATCATCGCCGAGGAAGGCGACATCGACCTGATCAACGTGTACGACGTTTGTGCCAAGCCTGCACTCACGGTGAACCCGGAGCTCGCCACGCGGCACGCCGCGCACCTGATGTATGGAAACAACCTCAAGCGCTTGCTGGTCACGGACAAAAATGAAATCGTGGGCATCATCGCCACCAACGACCTGGTAAGAGATATCCTGCGCCTGATCGAGTGACGCGCACTGGCAGGGCGGCCATCGGTCAAGCCGCCCCGCGAGGGCGGCGCGCGCAGCCGCGCGTTCCTGCGTTCGCCAGCGTCGGTGCGCGGCCGGGTGGCGTCAACGTTTGATGGACTGCACTGCCCTGAGGATCTGCCGGGCGGTGATCTGGCCGATCAGCTCGCCGTCCCTGACGACCGGGCGACGGCGCTTGTTCTCGGCGATCATGTGCCGGGCCGTATCGACGATGTTGTCCTCGGCCTTGGAGGTAATCAACGGCAGGCGGGTCATGTAATCCGCCACGCATCCGGGAGTCTCATTGACATAGGCCTCCGGCAGGGCGGCGCGCAGGCAGTCCATCTCCGAGAGCACGCCGACCAGCTCTTGCCGCTCGTCGACCACGCAGAGCCCGGAGATATTGTTGTCGGTGATGATCTTCATCGCATAGAAAATGCTGTCCGTGGGCTTTACCCTGACCGGGTTGGTCACCATGTAGTGCCCCAGGTGGGTTGTCTTGAACATGGGTCTCTCCTCCGTGTTTGCTCGTTCCAGCGCCCGCCGTCAGACCAGCAGCCCGTCGAGGAAGCCTAGCAGCGCGCCCGGCAGCACGCCGAGGAGCAGGATGGCTGCGCCCAGGGTCCAGGCCACGGCGACAACCGCCCGGCCCGTTGCCGGCGCCGGGACCGGCGCCTCGGGCGCGGCCAGGGTCATCTGGTAAACGAGGCGCAGATAGTAGTAGATGCCGAGGGCGCTGCCGGCGACCAGCGCCCCGAGCAGCAGCCAGTGGCCGCCCGCGACCGCGCCGGCAAACAGGTAGAACTTGGCGATGAAGCCCGCGGTCAGCGGGATGCCCGCCAGCGACAGCAGCGCGACAAAAAACAGACCGGCCAGCAGCGGCTGGCGCCAGAACAGGCCGGCGAGATCCCCGGTGGCGAGCAGCTCCTCGCCGCCGCGCCCCGCCGCCAGCGGCGACAGCAGGGCGAAGGCGGCGAGCGTCGTCGGCACATAGGCCAGGAGGTAGAACAGCCCCGCCTCCGCCGCCAGCGGCCGCAGCGCCGGCGCCGCGCCGGCGCTGAAGATAATCAGCAGATAACCGGCGTGGGCCACGGAGGAGTAGGCGAGCAGGCGCTTGACCTTGTTCTGCCGCAGGGCCAGCCAGTTGCCGACGAACATGCTCAGCACCGCGAGCACGGCGGTGCCCTGCACCACCGCCGGGAAGCGGAACAGGTCGGCCTCGATAAACAGCCGCAGCAGCGCGAACAGCATCGCGGCCTTGGCGACGCTCGCGAGAAAGCCGCTCACCGGCGCCGGCGCGCCCTCATAGACCTCCGCCACCCAGAAGTGGAACGGCGCCGCGGCCAGCTTGAAGGCGAAGCCCACCAGCACCAGCGTGGCGCCGGCAACGGGGACCGCCGGAGCCAGCGCCGGAGCGCCGAGCGCCGCGCCGAGCTCGCGGAAGCCGAGGGCGCCGCCGGCGGCGAAAAGGAGCGCAAAGCCGAACAGCAGCGTCGCCGTGGCCGCCCCGGAGAGCACCAGGTATTTCACCGCGGCCTCCACCGGCGGACGCCGCTCCGCCGGGTAGGCGACCAGCCCGTAGCTGGCGACGGCGAGCAGCTCGAGGCCGAGGAGCAGGCTGCCGGCGTGCACCGCGTAGGCGAGGACCGCGGCGCCGAGCGTCGCGAGCAGCAGCAGCAGGTAGAACTCCTCCTGCTGCTCCGCGTGACCCGCCAAATAACTGCCGGCGAGCACCGCCGTCGCCGCACCGCCGAGACAGAACAGGGCCGCCAGCAGCAGCGCCGGCGCATCGGCGACCAGCAGCGGCGTTACCGCCGCCACCGGTGGCCCGCCGCTGAGCGCCAGCAACGCGGCGGCGGCGGCGCCGAGCAGGACCCCCGTGGCCACGCGGCGGGCGCGGCCGGCATCCCGGCGCTGGGCCACCAGCAACAGCAGCACCGTAGTGCCGGCAGCGAGCACCAGCAGCGGCGCCAGCGCCTGCAGCCAGGCGCCGCTCACGGCAGCACCTCCGCCACCGTGGCGGCCGGCGCCGCGAGCCAGGGCACCAGCCCGTCCACCACCGGCTGCGCCAGATCCAGCACCGGCTGCGGGTAGAGGCCGAGCCAGAGCAGCGCCGCCATCATGGCGAGCATGGTGCCGTACTCGCGCCGGCCGAAATCGGCGAAGACCAGCCCCGGCGCCGGCTCACCGTGGAACGCCTGCTGCACCAGCCACAGGGCATACACTGCCGCGCTAACCATGCCCAGCCCCGCGGCCACGGCCACCCAGGGGGCCACGGCAAAGACAGCGAGAAAGATCAGGATCTCGGCGACGAAGTTGCCGAGCCCCGGCAGCCCGAGGGAGGCCAGGGCGAAAAACAGGGCGCAGGCGCCCATGCGCGGCGCCGGCACCCAGAGCCCCCCCAGCTGCCCCAGGTCCCGGGTGTGCAGCCGGTGCTGCAGGGCGCCGGCGAGCATGAACAGGGCCGCGGTGCTGACGCCGTGGGTGACCAGCTGCAGCACCGCGCCCTGCAGGCCGAGGTCGTTGAACGCGTAGAGGCCGAGGAGCACGAAGCCCATGTGGCTGATGCTGGAATAGGCCACCAGGCGCTTGACATCACGCTGCGCGAAGGCGAGCACGGCGCCGTAGACAATGCCGACGACGCCGAGGGCCATGGCCGCCGGCGCCAGCGCCCGCGAGGCCTCGGGAAACAGCGGCAGGCAGAAGCGCAGCATGCCGTAGGCGCCGGTCTTCAGCAGGATGCCGGCCAGGAGCACGCTGCCCGCCGTCGGTGCCTGCGTGTGCGCATCGGGCAGCCAGCTGTGCAGCGGAAAGCCCGGCAGCTTGACCACGAAGGCAGCGAAGAAACCGAGCATGAGCCAGAAGGCCAGGCGCGGGTCGAGGTCGAGGCCGAGGAGGTCGAAGTAGCTGAAGCTGAGCCCGCCCTCCCCGGCTCCCTGCCAGGCGAGCACCACCACGGCGAGCAGCAGCAGGAGCCCCGAGGCCTGGGTGAAGATAAAGAACTTCATGGCCGCGTAACCGCGGCGCTCGTGGCCCCAGATGGCGATGAGCAGGTACATGGGCACCAGCATCACCTCCCAGAACAGGAAGAACAGCACCAGGTCGACGGCGGTGAACACCCCGACCACACCGGCCAGGGTGAACAGGAGGTTAGCGTGGAAAAAACCCGGCCGCTGCACCGTCTCGCCCCAGCTCGCGAGCACCGCCACCAGCCCGAGGAGCAGCGTGAGCAGCGTGAGCAGCAGGCTCACGCCGTCGAGGGCGAATTCCAGGGCGATGCCGAAGCGCGGAATCCACGGCGCCTTCCAATAGAGCAGCCAGCTTTCCGGATCCGCCGGGCTGGTGGCGAGCAACCCCTTGGCTGCCGGCGCCGCGGCGGCGATGCCGAGCACGAAGGTAAGGGCGAAGGCCAGCGCCACCAGCGCGGTCCAGCGCGGCAGCGCCGGGCCGAAGCGCTCGGCG
>CAYFVG010000102.1:0-9508 GCA_964346365.1 uncultured Alteromonadaceae bacterium | reverse complement strand
CTTCTCGTCCGTCGCGCCGGAGAGGGGATTGAACTCTCCGCCGGAAAGCGTCGTCGGACAGTTGATGACCCGTATATCCGGGCCTTCGAACTCGGGCTTGACCACCTCGCCGGCGTCGTTGACGTAGACGTGGTAGGGCTCCAGGTCATCGTGCTCGCGCAAGTTATGCTTCAGACAGAGGCCGACGATCTTGCCCGCATCGGTCACCGAGCCGCCGCCCACGGTGACGATGAGGTCCGCGTCCACTTCCCGCGCCGCCGCCGCGGCTGCGAGCACCGCGCCGCGTGGCGCATGGGGCGGCGTACCGTCCCAGCACGCGGCCAGGCGGGAACCGAGGGCGGCACGGATCTGCTCGATCTCGTCGGTCTCGCGGTTCAGAGTCCGGCTGACCAGCAGGAACACCCGGGCTGCGCCGAGGCGCTCGGCCTCTGCGGCTAGCGCGGGACCGGCGCGCTCGCCGAGAGAGACTTTCTCGGTGGCGGTCAGCAGAACACTCGAGGGTGTCATGGCGAGAGTCCTTAAATTATGGCGTTATTTTTAAGGCGTATCTTCGCAAAATATTAGGGGGTTTTCAGTCAAACGCCAACCTGGAATAACCAGCCTGTCAACAAACTCCGCAGCGGCAGCTTCGTTGCAGCCAGCCGACCAGTGACCGCAGTCATCCGCGATCAGAACAACGGCACTCAGGTTTGGACCAGCGCGTCCGAGGTTCCCCTCCAGCTTTGTAACGCTGCCGAGTGCGCCCCCGAGGCCTGACGGGCCGATATTGGCACGCCACGGCGAACCCTCTTCCCAACGCGGCACGGGCGAGAGAACGCCTCGAAGCTCGCTGCCGCCACAACTCCCCGCCGCTGGCCCTCGGTAGACCCGGTGGGGCTCAGAACCGATAGGTGCCCTGCAGGGCGTAGGTCGCCGGGCGGTCGAGAAACTTGTAGTAGCCCATGCCCGTACCGTTGGTCAGCGCACCGGCGAGGGGGCCCTCGCCGCCGTAGGTGACCACGTCCTCGTCCGTGAGGTTCTGGCCGATGAAAGCCACTTCCCAGGCGCCCGAGACGGCACCCAGGGCGAGGCGCAGATTGATCCGGGTATAGGCATCCTGCTCGCTGCGCGGATCCAGGGTCGGATTGAAGGTGTAGGAGTCGCTGTAGTTCAGGTCCAGCGTCGTGCGCAATTCGAGGCTGTCACCCAGGGGCATGACGTAGTCGGCGATGAGCGAGCCGGTCCACTCCGGCGTGTACTCCTTGCGCTTGCCCGTGGCGTCACAGGTTACCCCGTCCGGCTGTACCGCACCCGGCTCCAGCACCTGCTGGCCGAAGTAGCACTGGTTGTTCTTGAAGTCCGTGTACTCGAAGTCCAGGTAGGCGACCGCTCCGGACAGGGTAAGCCCCGGCGTCACCAGCCAGCGGCCGTCCAGCTCGACGCCGGAAATTTCCGCTTCACCGGCGTTCTGCACGTTGAAACCGAGCACGCCGTCGAACTGGCTGGTCTGGAGGTTGGTGTACTCCGTGTAGAAGGCGGCGACGTTCAGCTCCGCGCTGCCGCCGACGCGCATCTTGGCGCCGACCTCGATGCTCTCTGCGGACTCGTCCTCGAACTCGAACACACCGACGATATCGAGACCACGGCCCAGGTTCTGGCCGTTGACCACGTTCGGGTCCGGGTGGCCGTTAGAGCGGATATCGAAGCCGCCGGCCTTGAAGCCCTCGACGTAGGTGGCGTAGAGCATCATGTCATCCGTGGCGTCCCACTGCAGGGTCACCAGCGGATTGAACTCCTCCTCCTTGCGCTGCCCGGCGATGGTGTCGTAGGGCTCGATGCTGAAGCCGCCGAAGACCGGATTCAGCCCGAAGAGTATGTTGGGCGTCTGTCCCGAGGGGTCCGTGGCCGGCAGGGGTGTACCCCCGCTGGCGCCGGCGGAGGCGAAGTGCTCCTGGCGCTTGGTGGCTTCCTTGTCTTCCTCGCTGTAGCGGCCGCCGAGCACGAGGCGGAAGGTGTCGCTGATATTCCAGGTGGCCTGGGCGAACACCGCCCACATGTCGCTCTCCTGGTTCGCCGTGCGCCGGGTACTGATGTCCGAAAAAGCGGGGCTGAGCACGCGCAGCAGGCTGGTGTCCCGGACGCTGATGGAGTCGTTGAAATCGAGCTCGCTGGTCTGGTAATACAGGCCGGCGACATAGTCGACGGTGTCGCCCCCCGGGGAGGTCAGGCGCAGCTCCTGGCTGAACTGCTCGAAGGCCTCGTCGCCGAAGGCATCGAACACCGTGGCGCTGGTGAAGTCGCAGTCACAGAGCTGCTGGAAGTCGTACTCGAGCCAGCCCGTGGTCGCTGTGAGTGTGCCCATGGCAAGCTCGTAGTCGGCCTTGAGTACGAAGACGTCGGACTGGTTGTCGTGGAAGTCGCCGTTGCCCCCGCGGACCCGGTCGAGCTCGCCGTCCACGCCGCTGAATTCGATCGGCGGGTCGAAGCCGAGCGGGCCGTTGCCGCCCGCCACGGCGGCCTCCAGTGCAGTGATGTAATCGACCCCCTGCCCGGTACCGACGAGATCCTCGCGCACGATGCTCTGGGTCATTTCCACGTTGCGGCCGTTGTCATCGAAGTCGGCGCGCTCGTACTTGGCCAGCACGGAGAGGTTCTGCGTGGGCTCCCAGAGCAGGGAGCCGCGGACGACCGCCTCCTCTTGCTGCTTCTCGTCCGCGCCGGTCAGGGTGTTGGTGTAGGGCCCCTCCACGTCGCGGTAGAGGATACCGAGACGGCCGGACAGCGTATCCGTGAGCGGCCCGGACAGAACCAGGCGGTAGTCCTGGCGTTCCTCCTCGGTCTCGTAGAGAGCCGTGAGCGAGCCCTCGAACTCTCGCGTCGGCTTCGCCGTGACCATGCTGACGGCACCGGCGATGCTGTTTTTGCCGAAGAGGATCGGCTGCGGACCGCGCAGCACCTCGACGCGCTCGAGGTCGAACAGCGGCGCCCGCGCGAGCTGGCCGCGGCCGTAATAGATGTTGTCGATGTACATGCCCGTGGACTGCTCGAAGCCCGGGTTGATGCCCGAGCTCACGCCGCGGATGGTGATGTTGTTGGAAATGCCGCTCTGGTTCATGGAAAAGTTCGGCACGTAGGTGGTCAGTGCCTCGAGGTTGGTAATATTCGCCTCGACCAGCTTGTCGCCGCTCACGGCGGTGACGGAAATCGGCACATCCTGCAGGCTCTGGGCGCGCTTCTGCGCGGTGACGATGACTTCCTCCAGCACGGTATCCTGCGCCTGGGCCTGAGCGCATGCGGCGAGGGCCAGGGCGATGCCGGCCGCGAGCGGACGGCGGTGCAGACGGAACGGACGGACTTGCGGTGTGACAGACATGGCTTTTACCTCGTGGTTATATTTATAAGAGCTCGACCGCCGCTGCGATCTCACTGCTCTACCACTTGAAGGGTAACAAAATGCCGTCGCGCCGTACCGGCATTTTTGCCAACTTTGCCCGCCCGTCAGGGGGCGCTCTTCGGCCCCACCCAGACCTGCTGGATATTGACGAAAGCGTGGATGCCGTGAGGGCCGAGCTCGCGGCCGTAGCCGGAGCGCTTGACCCCGCCGCTGGGAAGCCGCGGGTCCGTCTTGACGATACCGTTGACGGCAACCTGCCCCGCCTCCAGGCGGGCGGCGATGGCCTCGGCCCGGCCCGCTTCGCTCCAGACGGACGCGGCCAGCCCGTAGGGCGTGTCATTGGCCATGGCGACCGCCGCCTCCGCATCGTCGGCGCGCAGGAGGACCATGACCGGGCCGAAGGTCTCCTCCCGGGCCGCGGTCATGGCCTGGGTGACCTCTGTCAACAACGTCACCGGGTAAAAGAAGCCGTCGCCGCCGGGCAACTCACCACCGAGCCGGCAGCGGCCGCCCGCGGCGACCGTTTCCTGCACCTGCCGGTGCAGGTTGTCGCGCAGGTCCTCGCGGGCGATGGGGCCCACATCGGTCGTTTCCGCCCGCGGGTCGCCGACGGTCAGGGCCGACAGCCGCGCCTCGAGCAGCTCCGCCAGGCGGTCGTGGACCGCGTCCTCGACGATGATGCGCTTTGCCGCGATGCAGCTCTGCCCGGCGTTGATAATCCGCGACAGCGTAATCACGTCCGCGGCGGCCTCGAGGTCCGCGTCGCCGAGCACGATACACGGATCCGAGCCGCCGAGTTCGAGCACCGCTGGCTTGATCTCGGCGGCAGCCAGGGCGGCGACCGCGGCGCCGCCGCGATCGGAGCCGGTAAAGGACAGTGCCCGCACCCGGTCGTCACGGATCACCCCGGCCGCGGCGGCGTGGTCCATGGGCAGGTTCTGGAAAAGCCCCGCGGGCGCGCCGACCCGCTCGAACAGCGCGCCGATGGCCGCGGCACAGGCCGGCACGTGGGCATCGTGCTTCATCAGGCAGGTGTTGCCCGCCATGAGCGCCGGCGCCGCGAAGCGAAAGGCCAGCCAGAAGGGCGCGTTCCAGGGCAGGACCCCGAGCACCGTGCCGAGGGGCAGGTGCTGCACATAGCTGTGGCTGGCGTCGGACGGCAGCGAGACGGCAGCCAGGTACGCCTCGGCGTGTTCGGCGTAGTGCTCTGCGGCCCAGGCAGCTTTCTCCACCTCGCCCCTCGCTTCGCGGATGGGCTTGCCCATCTCCTCGGTCATGAGCGGTGCGAGCTGTTCCACGTCATCCCGGAGAAGTTTCGCCACGGCGCGCAGTACCGCGCCGCGCTCGGCGAAGGAGCGCCGGCGCCAGTCCTCAAAGCAGGCACGGCCGGCGCCGAGCGCCGCCTCTACCTGCGCCGGGTCCGCGTAGGGAACTTCCCGCAGCAGGCGACCGTTGCTCGGGTCAATCACTCTCTGCATGGGTGGTTTCCTTGTCCTCGCCCTTGGCTTTCACGGCTTTCACGCCTTCCACAGCCTGCACCGACGCCCTGCCGGTGCCTTTCCCGCCACCGGGCTTGATCACGAAGTCCCGGTCGAGGCTGAAAAAACTCTCGCAGCCGTCCGCGGTGACGCGGAACGTGTCGGAAATACCGACGGTCTTGTCGCCCTCGACACCCCACATCCAGGGCAGGAGGTGGAAGGTCATGCCCTCCTGCAGTACCCGCGAGTCGCCCTGTTTCAGGCTGACGATATAACCCTCGTCCCAGGAGGGCGGGAACGCGATGCCGATGGAGTAGCCGGAGCGGGTAATCAGGCTCGCCCCGACCATGTTGTCGGTAATGATGTTGCGCACGAGGTTGTCGACGTCGGACACCGTCAGCCCCGGCTGCACCTGTTTGTGCACCTCGTCGAGGGCGAATTTCATGCGCTCCTGCGCCTGCAGCATGGCGTCGCCGAGTTCGCCGCAGACGACGGTGCGCATCATCGCCGTGTGGTAGCGGCGAAAGCAGCCGCCGACCTCCATGAATACGTGCTCCCCGGGCTGCACCGTGCGCCCCTCCCAGGTCGCATGGCCGATCATCGAGCGCGGGCCGGAGACCACATAGGGCATCACCGCCGGCGGCTCTCCCCCGGCACGGAACATCGCCGCCGAGATGGCGGCGCCGATCTCGTTTTCGGTCACGCCGGCCTCGCAGGCGTCGAAGCCCGCGCGCATGCCGGCCTCCGTCGCTTTCGCCGCCCGGCGCATGACCTCGATCTCCGCCGCCGACTTGCATACCCGGCCTTCCTCGACGATACCGAAGCAATCGATGAGGCGACCGGCGCGGAAGGTGGTATGGATTGCGTCCTGGTGATAGGCCGGGAAGAAGTAGCTGTTGCGTTCGTAACCCACGGTCTTGTCACTGAGGCCGAACTCCCGCAGCGCCTCCACCAGCATCTGGATGGCGTCCCCGGTATCCGGGTAGGGCCGGGTCTTTTCCACCCAGGTACGGGCGTGGATGTTCGACTCCTCCAGGTGCCGGGTGATCATAAAGGGCTCGTCGTCCAGGGGGACGACCAGCGCCTGAAAGAACGAATAGCCGGTCGTCTGGTAGTCCGTCAGGTACATCAGGTTTTCCGGGTCGGTGATCACCACCGCATCGAGGAGCCGGGCCGCCATGCGCTCGCGCAGCTCGCGCAGCCGGCGCTCGTACTCCTCGAAAGGGAACGTCATGTCATCGCGCTGTCTCATCGCTCGTCCAGGACGGCCTCTAGGTTACGCAGGAGAATATCGAGCCCCTCGTCGAGGTCTTCGTCGGGAATCGTCAGCGGCGGAATGAGCTTGAAGGTCGAGCCGCCGGTGCCGCTGGCGCCCGTGAGCAGACCATCCTGGAAGCAGCGTGCGCAGACCTCCTTGGTGATGGCGCCATCGCCGACGTCGAGGGCCTGCATCATGCCCTTGCCGCGCACCTGCATGGGGTGGTCCCTGCTGTCGGCGAAGGCCTGCAGCCGCTCCGCCATGCGCTTGCCCTTCGCGGCTACCTCCGTCATGAGGGCGTCATCGTCGAAGTAGGCAAGCGCCTCGCGACCGGCGACGAAGGACAGGCCCTGGCCACGGAAGGTCCCCGTGTGTTCGCCGGGCTGCCAGTGATCATCGTGCTCGGGCTTGACCAGGTTCATGGCCAGCGGGGTGCCGAAGCCGCCTATCCCCTTGGCCAGGGTGATGATGTCCGGGTCGAGCCCCATACCGTCGAAGCTGAAGTAGCTGCCGGTGCGGCCACAGCCGGCCTGGATATCATCGATGATCAACAGGGCGCCGAGATCCTTCGCGAGCTTCGCCACCGCGCGCAGCCACTCGGCGCTGGCCACGTGGACGCCCCCCTCGGCCTGGATCGCCTCCACCAGGAACGCCGCCGGCGGCTCCAGGCCGGAGGAGGAGTTCTCCAGCTGGCCGCGCAGGGCATCGAGGGAGCCCATGCCACAGCCCTTGTTGCAGCCGAGGCAGACCTTCTCACAACCAAAGGGCTGCCGCAGCACATGCTCCAGGGGCACGCCCGCCGCGTTGCGGAAATAACTGTTGGCGGTAGCGGCCAGGGAGCCGAGGGTCATGCCGTGAAAGCCGGAGGTGTAGGCCACCACCGAGCTCCGACCGGTGACCCGCCGCGCGAGCTTGAGCGCGGTCTCCACCGCGTTCGTGCCCGTGGGCCCCATGAAAGTCATGCGGTGGTTCATGTTCCGGGGGGCGAGGATCGTAGCGGCGAAGGCCTGCAGGAAATCGCGCTTCGCCGTGGTGTGCATATCGAGGCTGTGAGCGACCCCGTCGGCCTCGATGTAGTCGATGATCGCCTTCTTCATGCGCGGGTTGTTATGACCGAAGTTGAGCACACCGGCACCGGCGAAGAAATCGATGTAGGACTTCCCCCCCTCGTCGACCTGGCGGGCGTTGGATGCGGACTTGAAGACCGTGGGATAGAGACGGCAGTAGCCGCGCAGCTCCGACTCCCACTGTTGAAACACGTCGACTCCCTCCGGAGCGTTCATGGCTGTATTCATTACCTTTCCTCTGTCTCTGGTGACATTGCTTACTCTTGTGATGCCGCTGTTTCCGGGCGCGGATGCGAGCGGGCGGCATCCGGCAGGGGGGCCCCGGCCAGGCGCGCGTAAATGCGGGCCATGGGGGCGATCAGTGCATCGTTGAAATCGTAGCGGGCGCTGTGGCAGGGCACCTGGTGGCAGACCTCGTCATCGCCGGCGCCCACGAGCGCGAAGGCGCCGGGCCGCTCGCGCAGGTAGTAGCTGAAGTCCTCCGAGGCCATGATCGGCAGGCGCGTGTCGCCTTCGAAGACCGTCTTGCCGAACTCGGCGGCCAGCGCCCCGCGGTAGCAGGCGGCGGGCTCCGGGTGGTTGACGGTCGGGCCATACCGCGGAAAGAGCTCGACGTCGCAGCCCACGCCGTAGCCCGCCGCGGTGCCCGTGGCGATCTCCGTCACGAGTTCGCCGAGGCGGACCCGGTCCCGGTCGTCGGCAATGCGGAAGCTGCCCTCGATGACGGCGTCGTCGGGAATGACCGTGGGGTTGCTGCGGGCATCGATGGAGGTGATGCTGAGGACCGTGGCCGCCTGCGCCGGCAGGCGCCGGCTCACCACCTGCTGCAGCGCCTGCACCACGGCCGCCGCGGCCAGCACCGGGTCCCGGCAGAGCTCCGGCTGACTGGCGTGGCCCCCGGCGCCGCGAAGCGTCAGGCGATAGGTGCCGTTGCCCGCCATGACGACCCCGTCCGGGCAGACGGCATGGCCGAAGGGAATGGCCGGCCAGTTGTGCCAGCCGAAGACCGAATCCACGGCGTCGAGCGCACCGTCGGCGATCATGCGCTTCGCGCCGTGGCCGCCCTCCTCTGCCGGCTGGAACAGCAGCGTCACCGGCCCCGGCAGCTGACCCTCAACCCGCTTAAGCCAGGCCGCCGCGGCGTAGAGCGTCGCCGTATGGCCGTCGTGGCCGCAGGCGTGCATGCAGCCCTCGCGCTGGGAACGCCAGGGCAGCGTGGACTGTTCGTTGATGGGCAGGGCATCGATATCTGCCCGCAGCGCCACGTGGGACCCCGGCGCGTCCCGCGCGAGGGTGCCCACGGTTCCGGTACGGGCACACGCGCGCCAGGGAATCTGCAGGGCGTCGAGGGCGGCGCGCACTCGCGCGGCGGTGTCGTGCTCCGCCCAGGTCAGCTCGGGTTCGCGGTGGAGCGCGTGTCGCAATTCAACGGCGCGCTCCAGCGCACTGTCCCAGGAGGCTGCATTCATTGTTTCCTCCATCGGGCCAGGCCCGGGACGCTCGCGGTTCTGTCAGGGGTACGCTTCATGCCCCTACCCTAGGGTTCAGGGCCCCGGACTGCAAGCGGTGCATCTTTTTTCAGCGGTGTTCCCTTCCCTCAGGTGCAGCCCTTTTTCCGCGGGCGATCCACGCGATTTCTACGCGCGAT
Source organism: uncultured Alteromonadaceae bacterium (assembly GCA_964346365.1). Classification (GTDB taxonomy): domain Bacteria; phylum Pseudomonadota; class Gammaproteobacteria; order Pseudomonadales; family Halieaceae; genus Pseudohaliea. The sequence continues at coordinate 684 of CAYFVG010000102.1, read as the reverse complement.
CGACGCGATCCCGCCATGGCCCTGGCGACCCGCCCGCGCTAAGGTATGCGCTCTTCAGACGAGCACCGAGCGCCGCCAGGGAGTCACCATGTTCGATTACAGTGCACAATCACAGGAGCTGCAGCTGCGTCTGCAGGCCTTCATGGATGAATACATCTACCCCAACGAGCACAGCTTCGCCGAACAGCTCGCCGGCGCAGGTGACCGCTTCGCCCCGCTGCCCATCGTCGAAGAGCTCAAGGTCAAGGCCCGGGAGGCGGGCCTCTGGAACCTCTTCATCCCCCCCTCCCTGGCCGGTTTCTGCGACCACGACGGCATCGGCAACTTCGACTACGCCCCCCTGGCGGAAATCATGGGCCGCGTCCTGTGGTCGCCGGAGGTTTTCAACTGCAGCGCCCCGGACACCGGCAATATGGAGGTGTTCATGAAGTACGGTACCGAGGCCCAGCAGGCGCGCTGGCTCCGGCCCCTCCTCGACGGCGAGATCCGCTCCGCCTACGCCATGACGGAGCCGCAGGTGGCCTCCTCCGACGCCACCAACGTGGAGCTGTCGATCCAGCGCGAGGGCGACGAGTGGGTGCTTAACGGCCGCAAATGGTTCATCACCGGTGCCATGTACGAGCGCACGGAAATCTTCATCGTCATGGGCAAATCCGACCCGGACAACCCCAACCGGCACCAGCA
>CAYFVG010000101.1:0-9537 GCA_964346365.1 uncultured Alteromonadaceae bacterium | reverse complement strand
CGCCATCCATGGCGGCTCGGGCTGCGGAAGGCCGCCCCCGGCCTCCAGCCTCGCAAGGTCCCGCAGGCCTCCTCCGGGCTACGGGCCTGCCGCGGTGCCAATTTCGAGGCTGGCTTTCTCCCGCGAACGTTCTCCCGGCGTCAGGTGGCAGGTGCAGAAATCCCCCTGCGGAACGTCAGCGGACAGGGATGTCCGCTGTCGAGCTGCCATGGATGGCGCTTTTTGCGCTTCCGCAGGGGGATTTCTGCAGCTGCCGCCGGGCTACGAAGCGCGAGTCCATCCGCGGGCGACTCCTGCACCTGCCGCCGGGCTACGAAGCACCCCCGGCGCGAACTACGAAGAGAACGGCTAGTCCAGCTGCCCGAGGTACAGCTGGTAAGCCGGGTTCTCCGACTCGTCCCAGAAGGGATAGCCGATAGTGTCGAGGGTCTTGTGGATCTCGCGTTCCTCGCCCCTCGGCGCCTGGATGCCGACCAGGATGCGGCCGTAGGCGGCGCCGTGATTGCGGTAATGAAAGGTCGAGATATTCCAGCGCTGGCCCAGGCTCGAGAGGAACTTCAGCAGGGCGCCGGGGCGCTCCGGGAACTCCACCCGGTAGATCGTCTCCCGGCCCATGTCCGCCGGCGCCCGGCCGCCGACCATGTAGCGGATGTGCAGCTTTGCCATCTCGTTGTCCGTGAGGTCCTGGGCCTCGTAGCCCTCCGCCTCCAGTTTCGCGAGTACTGCAGCGAGGTCGTCGCTCCCGGGCGTCACGCTCAGGCCGACGAACACGCGCGCCGATCGGGCGCTGGCGTAGCGGTAGTTGAACTCCGTGATATTGCGCTTGCCGAGAGCGCTGCAGAACGCGCGGAAACTGCCCGGCCGCTCCGGGATCGTCACCGAGATGATTGCCTCCCGGTGCTCGCCGAACTCCGTGCGCTCCGAGATATAGCGCAGCCGGTCGAAATTCGTGTTCGCGCCGGAGAGGATCGCCAGCAGCTGCTGATCGCGTACGCCGCGCTCCTCCGCGTACTTCTTCAGGCCGGCGAGAGCGAGGGCACCGGCGGGCTCGGCGATGCCGCGGGTATCCTCGAAGATGTCCTTGATGGCGGCGCACATCTCGTCCGCGTTGGCCGTGATCACTTCGTCCACCGTGTCGCGGATGACCCGGAAGGTTTCCTTGCCCACCTGAGCCACGGCGCAGCCGTCGGCGAACAGGCCGACCTCCTTAAGGCGCACCCGGCGCCCCTTTTCGAGGGCGAGCTTCAGGCAGGCCGCGTCCTCCGGCTCCACGCCGATGATGCGCGTGTTTGGCCAGACGTAGCGCACAAAGGCGGCCACGCCGGCGAGAAGACCGCCGCCACCGACGGGGACGAAGATTGCGTCCAGGGGTTCCTGGTGCTGGCGGACGATTTCCATGCCTACCGTGCCCTGGCCGGCGATGATGTCCGGGTCGTCAAAGGGCGGGACGAAGATCATGCCCTGTGCTGCCACCAGCTCCTGCGCGTGGGCGAAGGCCTCGTCGAAGGCGTCGCCGTGGAGGACAACCTTCGCGCCCCGGCCACGCACCGCATCCACCTTGATCTGCGGCGTGGTGCGCGGCATGACGATCACGGCGCGCACCCCCATGCGGTTCGCCGCCATGGCCAGCCCCTGGGCGTGGTTGCCGGCGGAGGCGGCAACCACGCCGCGGTCGCGCTGCGCCTGGCTGAGGCGAGACATCTTGTTGTACGCGCCGCGCAGCTTGAACGAGAACACCGGCTGCAGGTCCTCGCGCTTCAGCCAGACGCGGTTGCCCAGACGCGCGGAGAGCAGGTGCGCCTCGTCGACGGGTGTCTCCCGCGCGACGTCGTAGACCTTGGCATCGAGGATGCGCTTGATATAGCTCTGGGGCATGGGATCACCGGTGTTTCGCGTACCAGCATGGTAAAGCAGCGGGGGCGGCGATGCAGCCAGGGGTGTCCGCGGTACACTGGTGCTCACAGACATGCCGGGAGCTCCCATGGACCAGGACAGCAAGAAACAGGCGGTCGCCGACGCGGCCCTCGCATATCTTCGGCCGAAGCTGGACAACGACACCATCGTGGGTATCGGCACGGGCTCCACGGCCAAGCGCTTCATCGACGGCCTCGCCGCGCTCAAGGGCATGCTCGGCGGCACCGTGGCCAGCTCCGAGGCTTCCGCGGAGCGCCTTCGCAGTCACGGCATCCCCGTCTGCGATCTGAACAGCGTGGACCGGCTGGCGTTTTACGTGGATGGGGCGGATGAAGCCAACGCGCAGCTGCAGCTTATCAAGGGCGGCGGTGGTGCCCTGACCCGGGAGAAGATCGTCGCGGCAGTGGCGGAGGAGTTCCTGTGCATTGCTGATGACAGCAAGCTGGTGCACACCCTCGGGGAGTTTCCCCTGCCGGTCGAGGTGATTCCCATGGCGCGCAGCCATGTCGCCCGGGCGCTGGTTCGCCTCGGCGGGCAACCGGTCTACCGGGAGGGCGCGGTCACGGACAACGGCAACATCATTCTGGACGTCTACCGCTTCGCCATCCCTCAGCCGCTGGCCATGGAGGAGAAGTTGAACAACATCACCGGGGTGGTGAGTAACGGCCTTTTCGCCCGGCGCCCGGCAGACCGCTTGTTCCTGGCGGGCGATGACGGCGTTCGAGAGCTGGAGGCGGAATAAGCAATAAGAGGCTGATCAGTTGAAGGATGATCGAGCGATTGCAGGGTGAGCACGGGCTGCGCCAATCAGCCTTGCCCGGCCGGTAAAGGCGGGGGACACCCGGCTGCATCCGCCCCGTCGGGTTCGCGATGGGCAAAAAATTTTTGGCCGTCTGGACGTGTTGCATTCTGCATTATTCCCGGTAAGCTCCGTGCATAGTTCACAAAATTTGCTTTTGCTACCTAACGCTTGCCCACAGACGAGAGTGACTGATGAAGAAACGGCCCGACACTATGCTCGTGCTCCTCGCTGCCTTCGTCCTCGGGGTCGTCGTGACCCTGCTGCTACCCGCCTCTTCGAGCCGCAGCGTCGCCGCGCCGGAGACCCCGCTGCAGGCGGGTCTGATTCTGGCGCGCTAGCCGGCTTCCAGCCGGGGGCGCCAGCCCGTCTCCGTCAACACACCATCGAGCGGCACGTCCCAGGGATCCCGGGGCAGTGCTGCGACACCCTGGCAATCGTAGGCCAGGCCTACCAGTAGCCCTGGCCGCACCGCAGCCAGCGTCCGATCGTAGTACCCCGCACCCATGCCGAGGCGCGTGCCGTCTCTGGCGAAGGCCACGAGCGGCAGGCAGAGGAGATCCAGCGCGTCAACGGGGAGCGGATCGCCGGACGCCGGTTCCCCGATGCCGTAGCGATTCGCCCGCAGCGGCGCGCCCGGTGTCCAGCCATGGAATGTGAGCGTCCGATCATCGCCGACCCGCGGCAGGTAGGTTGCGAGGCCCGCGGCCGTTGCCGCCGCCAGCAGTGGGGCGGGGTCGAGTTCGCCGTCGGCCGCGACATAGGCGGCGAGACGGGCACCGGCGCGCCAGCCCGGCAGCGCCGCGGCATGCGCCGCCAGTGCCTGTGCTGCTGCGCCCCGTGTTGTCGGGTCCAGCGCCCGGCGCGCCGCCCGCAGGCGCCGGCGCTGCAGCGCCTTGGCAGCTCGCGCGCGGTGCGCGGCGTCGTCAGTGCTGATCATGGCGAGCAACGAACGCGGACGGTCTGGAAGAAGCAGAGGTAGGTTCCCGGCGTACCGCTGACAGGTCGGCCCTTGAACCCGACGGCTCAAGGTGGAGGCCTCCGCATCGCATCAGGCTTCCCGGTACGGGCCGGACTTGCACAACAGCGACTCTGGCTGCCCCCGGTAACGCAGTTATCGGCTCGAGGACTGATAGTCTGGCGCATACGCCAGGTAACCTGCCCCTATTGTAACGCAAGGGGGGGTCTGAACCGAGTTCCCGGACTGGATCAGGTGATCTCGAGCTGCCGCAGCTCGTGCAGGGCTTTATCGAGCTTCCGGTTGAGGCCGCGGAAAGCGGTGTCGAGGCTGCCGTCGTCCGGCAGATCGCCCGCGGCCTCCTCGCCGCGGCCCGCACGCAGCAGGTCGTAGCTGATATTGAGGGCGGCCATGACGGCGATACGCTCGAGCCCGATGACCTTGCCGCTGTCGCGGATCGCCCGCATCTGGTTGTCGAGGTAACTGGCGGCGGCAGCGAGGTCGGCGGCCTGGTCCTCCGGGCAGGCGACCCGGTATTCCTTGTCGAGGATCGTGACCGAGACGGTGTGGGGCACCATGGGCTTACTCCAGGTCGCGGAGGCGGGCAAGCGTCGCTTCCACCCGCTCCCGCGCGAGGTCGTTTTTCTCGATGAGTTCCCGGCACTCCCGGCGCCACCCCAGATTCTCCGCCTTCAGCTGGCGGTTCTCGCGATTCAGCTCCGCGCCCAGCTTGATGAGCTGGTCGATCTTGTTTTCCAGCAGCTTGAGCGCATCGTCCGCCATGGTCGCTATACTTGGCATTCCGCGAGGTCTTCCGCACTATAGACGTCGCATCCCGAGGAGGTCAACGGCGTAAATGCCAGTTAATTCAACAATCTGCCGTGTAATTTACAGGCAACCTGCAAGCTTTTCCGGTGCCCTGTCCACGCTGTCGGGTCATGGACGAGCTTTTTGATCGGGCCCCCGGCGAGGCCGGGGACCTGCCCGCGTTCGACGAGGTGGCAAACCAGCTGCTGGAGCAGGGCGTGTCGCAGTCGCCCTCGGAGCTCCATGGCTGTCTCGCCGGCCTTCTCGGCGGCGGCGCGGACCCGGCGCCGGAAGCGGCCCTGGCCGGGGTCGGCCAGGCGCTCGGCTTCGATCCGCACGGCGAGCTGGCCGATGGGCTGCAGCATTTTTATGCGGCGACGGCGCGGCTGCTGACCGACGAGGCGCTGCGCTTCCAGCCCCTGCTGCCCGGCGACGACTGCGACCTGGGGGAGCGCACCGTCGCGCTGGCGGACTGGTGCCGCGGCTTCCTGTCCGGCTACGCCCAGGCCCGGGTGAGCGCCCGCAGTACCGAGGCGGCGGTTGCGGCGGACAGCGCGGAGGCCCTGAAGGACTTCGCGGCCATCGCCCAGGCCGGCCTCGGCGACGACAGCGATGAAGAGGCGGAGCAGGCCTATGCGGACCTGGTGGAGTACCTGCGCTTTGCGGCCATGAACATCATTCTCGACAGCCTCAGCCAGGCGGCGGAAGCGCCCGCTTCCGCCGACCGCACGGTCCACTGAGGTCGCCGTGGCAGCGATCCAGGGTATCGGCAAGCGTGAGTTCGCCCGTCGGCGGCGCAACCTCATGGCGCGCATGGAGCCGAACAGCATCGCCATCATTCCCTCGGCCCGGCAGCAGTACCGCAACCGGGATACGGAGTACCCCTTTCGTCAGGACAGCGACCTGCTCTATCTGACCGGCTTCCCGGAGCCGGATGCGGTGCTCGTCCTGGTGCCCGGACGCCGCCACGGCCAGTGCGTTCTCTTCTGCCGCGACCGGGACCCCGCCCGGGAGCTCTGGGAGGGGTACCGCGCCGGGCCGGAGGGCGCCGTGGAACGCTACGGCGCGGATGACGCTTTTCCTGTCGGCGATATCGACGACATCCTGCCGGGGCTCATCGAGGGCCGGGGGCGGGTCTACTATTCCATGGGACGCAGTCGGGGTTTCGATGCGCGCCTCATGGGCTGGGTCAACAGTATCCGCGAGCGGGAAGCGAGCGGCGCGGTGCCCCCGGGAGAGTTCACGGATCTGGACCACATGCTCCACGAGCTGCGCCTGGTGAAAAGCGCCGGCGAGCTGCGGGTCATGCGCCGGGCGGCGCAGGTGACCGCCGAGGCGCATTGCGCCGCCATGCGTGCCTGCCGTCCGGGTCTCTTCGAGTACCAGCTGGAGGCAGAGCTGGCCGCCGCCTACGCCCGCGGCGGTGCGCGCTTCCCCGCCTACCCGGCCATCGTCGGCGGCGGCGCCAACGGCTGTATTCTCCACTACATCGAGAACAGCGAGCGGCTTCGGGACGGCGATCTGGTGCTCATCGACGCCGGCTGCGAATACCACGGCTACGCGTCCGACGTTACCCGCACCTTCCCCGTGAACGGCCGCTTCAGTCCCGCCCAGCGGGCCCTCTACGAGGTGGTGCAGGCGGCGCAGGCGGCCGGCATCGACGCCGCCTGCGCCGGCAACCACTGGAACCAGCCCCACGACGCCACGGTGCGCGTGATCACCGAGGGCCTCGTGAACCTCGGCCTCCTCCGCGGCCGGGTCTCGAAGCTCATCAAGGACGGCGCCTACCGGGACTTTTACATGCACCGCGCCGGTCACTGGCTCGGGCTCGACGTCCACGATGTCGGCGACTACCGTGTCGGCGGCAAGTGGCGGCTGCTGGAGCCGGGCATGGTCATGACCATGGAGCCCGGGATCTACGTCGCGCCGGACAATACCCGGGTGGCGAAGAAGTGGCGCGGCATCGGTATCCGCATCGAGGATGACGTCGCCATCAGGGCCGACGGGCCGGAAGTGCTCAGCGCCGCGGTGCCCGTCGCGCCCGACGCCATCGAAAGCCTGATGGCGGCCTGACCGTGGCGCAGCAGATCGTCATCGCCGGCGGCGGCATGGTGGGTATCAGCCTCGCCCTGGCCCTTGCGCAGCGCCTGCCGGGGGACGTTGGCCTCACCCTGGTCGAGGGCCATGCCCTGCCCGCGGGCCGCGCCGGCGCCTACCACCCATCCTTCGACGCGCGCTCCACGGCGCTCAGCTACAGCACGCGCCAGGTCTTCGAGGGCCTCGGCGTCTGGGACCCGCTGGCCCCCGGGGCCTGCCCTATCGAGCATATCCACGTGTCGAGCCGGGGCCGCTTCGGCTCCTCGCTGCTGCACGCGGCAGAGCACGGCTGGCCGGCCCTCGGGTGGGTCGTGGAAAACGCCTGGCTGGGCCGGGTGCTGGCCGAGCGGCTGCGCGCCACGCCCCGGGTCCGGGTGCTGTCTCCGGCCCGCTGCCTCGGCGCGCAGGCGGAGGCCGGGGGCCTGCGTGTGCGCCTCGACGGCGAGGCGCCGCATGAGCTCGCGGCGGACCTGCTGGTGGTCGCAGACGGCGCCCGCTCCGCGCTGCGCGATGCCCTTGGCCCGGGCGCCAGGGAAAAGACCTACGGCCAGGATGCGCTGGTGGCCAACGTCGCCTTTGCCGAGGCACCGGCGGGCCGTGCCTTCGAACGCTTCACCCCGAGCGGGCCCCTGGCCCTGCTGCCGCTGTTCCCGGCCGAGGGTGCGCACCGGTCCGCCCTGGTCTGGACCCTGCCGCCGGCGCGGGCGGCGGCGCTCGCGACGGCAGCCCCGGAGACCTTCCTCGCCGCGCTTCGCGATGCCTTCGGCTATCGGCTGGGCCGGCCGTTGGCGGTGGGTGAGCGCCACAGCTACCCCCTGGCCCTCGTCGAGGCGCGGGAAACCGTGCGCCGGCACCTGGTGGTCGTGGGCAACGCGGCGCACGCGCTGCATCCGGTCGCGGGGCAGGGTTTCAATCTCGCCCTGCGCGACGTGCAGGCTCTCGCCGACGAGCTCGGCCGGGGCGTCGCCGCGGGTGCCGAAGTCGGCGACCTGGCGCTGCTCGAACGCTACCGGGACCGCCAGGCCGGCGACCAGCAGCGCACCATCGCCGCCAGTGACTTCCTGCCGGGCCTGTTCATGCAGGCGGACCCGGTCCTCGGCATCGCCCGGGACCTCGCCCTGGCGAGCCTGGACGTGGCCCGGCCGGCGAAAGACAGTTTCGTGCGTCATGCCGCGGGCGTGGCCGCGCTGGAGGCATCCCGTGGCTGAGCGGCACGTCGATGTCACCATCGTCGGCGCCGGCATCGCCGGCTCTGCCCTGTGCGCGGCGCTCACCGGCCACGGCCTGTCCATCGCGCTGGTGGAGGCCCGGTCGCTGCCGGCGGGGCCGGCGGTGCCCGGGCCCGGCATTGCCGGTTTCGACGCCCGGGTCAGCGCGCTGACCGGGCGCTCCCGGGCCTTCCTCGAGCGCCTCGGGGCCTGGCCGGCGGTCACTGCGGCGCGGGCCTGCCCCTATCGGCATATGACCGTCTGGGATGCGGAGGGCACCGGCGCCATCGACTTCGACGCCAGCGAGGTCGACGCGCCGGCGCTCGGCACGATCGTCGAGAACCGGGTGCTGGTGGCGGCCCTGGTGGCGCGCTTCCGCGGCGCCCGGGATGTCGCCGTGTTCGCCCCGGACCGGGTCGCGGACGTGGCCCGCGAGGGCAGTCAGGTCACGCTGCGCCTGGAAAGCGGCGACACGCTCTGCTCGCGCCTCGTGGTCGCGGCGGACGGGGCCCTCTCGCCGCTGCGCGCGGCACTCGGCTTCCGCACGCGGGAGTGGGACTACGGCCATCGCGCCATCGTCACTACCGTTGCCGTGGAGCGCTGCCACGAGGACACCGCCTGGCAGCGCTTTCTGCCCACGGGGCCGCTGGCTCTGCTGCCGTTGTCCCCGGGCGAGGACGGCAGTCACCGCTGCTCCATCGTCTGGTCCGTGGAGGACCCGCCGGCGGAGGACCTGCTGGCCCTCGCCGAGGCGGATTTCTGCGCGGCGCTCGGGGCGGCGTCGGAGTACCGCCTCGGGGCGGTGCTCGCGGCCACGGCGCGCTCTGCCTTTCCCCTGCGCCAGCGCCACGCCGTGGACTACGTCGCGCCGGGCGTTGCCCTCGTGGCCGACGCGGCGCACACCATCCACCCCCTGGCCGGCCAGGGCATCAACCTGGGCCTGGCCGATGTCGAGGTCCTGGCGGCAGAGGTGCTGCGCGCCACGGAGCGTGGCCTGGATCCCGGGCGTCTCGACGTGCTGCGTCGCTACCAGCGCGCGCGCAAAAGCGACAACCTCGCCATGATGGCCGCCATGGAGGGCTTCAAGCGCCTCTTCGGCGCCCGGGCCCTGCCGCTGCGCTGGCTGCGCAATACCGGGCTGCACCTTGTCGACGGCGCCGAGCCGGTCAAGCGCGAGCTGGTCCGCCGGGCCATGGGTCTGGCGCACTGAGCGCTTGTGCCCCTTTCCGGGGCGCCGCTACACTACCTGCTATCCGGAAGCGCGCGCAGGTTGGCCCGCGCCCCGGTATCCGTGGACGATCGAGGAGCTTCGATGAGCCAGGCACCCGAGGAACTGAAATACGCCAGGAGCCACGAGTGGGCGCGCCTCGAGGAGGACGGTATGGTCACCGTCGGCATCAGTGACCACGCGCAGGAAGCCCTGGGTGATGTCGTCTTTGTGGAACTGCCGGAAAATGGCGCGGTGCTGGCCGCCGGCGACGAGGCCGGCGTGGTCGAGTCCGTCAAGGCCGCCTCGGATATCTACAGCCCCCTGGGCGGCACCGTGGTCGCCGGCAACGGCGAACTCGAGGAGACCCCCGAGACGGTCAACGGCGACCCCTACAACGATGGCTGGTTGTTCCGGCTCAAGCCGGCCGACCCCGCCGAGCTCGAACAGCTCCTCGACGCCGAGGCCTACCGGCAGCACTGCAGCGAGGGGTAGTGGGCCACGCGGTAAGTTCGGTAACGCTCAGCCGCAGCACAAGCGTTGTGGG
>CAYFVG010000100.1:0-9551 GCA_964346365.1 uncultured Alteromonadaceae bacterium | reverse complement strand
GGAAACAACATCGCCCAGGCCCTGCTCGCGGATCTCGGCGAGCCGCTCATGAGCGTCACCCTGATCCTCCCCGGGGACGAGCTGCCCCTGATCGACCCCTACGAGATCCGCGACGCCCTCGAGCACGATGTCGACCTGGTCATCGACGGCGGCTACTGCGGCATGGAGCCCACCTCCGTGATCGACCTCGCCGACGAGGTGCCGCTGGTGCTGCGGGTAGGCAAGGGCGACATCGCGCCCTTCGAGGCCTAGTCAGGTATACTCGCGCCAGAGCGACAGAGGACCGCGCGTGAGCATGTCTGAAGAACGCAGCGCCCCCGGCGAGGCCACCCCGCCCGTCGCCCCGCCGATCATGGCGCCCGAGCAGGGCGAGATGCCGTTCGCTATTGTCATGGGCAGGGCCATGACGGAACTGCCGAAGGACCTGTACATCCCGCCCCGGGCCCTGGAGGTGATCCTCGCGGCCTTCGAGGGTCCCCTCGACCTGCTCCTGTACCTGATCCGGCGCCAGAACCTCGACATCCTCGAGATCGACGTTTCCGAGATCACTTCGCAATACATGGAGTACGTCGAGCTCATGGACGCCATGCAGTTCGAGCTCGCGGCGGAATACCTGCTCATGGCCGCCGTGCTCGCCGAGATCAAGTCGCGCATGCTGCTGCCGCGCGCCGCGGACGCCGACGATGAGGAGGAGGACCCGCGGGCACAGCTGATCCGCCGCCTGCAGGAGTACGAGCGCTTCAAGCAGGCCGCCGTGGAGATCGAGGAACTGCCGCGCGACGAGCGCGACACCTTCGTCGCCAGCGCCGAGGCGCCGGACCTGCAGCGCGCCCGGCCGGACCCCGATGTGGACATGCGCGAGCTTCTGCTCGCCTTCTCAGAGGTACTGCGCCGCGCCGACCAATACGAGCACCACCACGTCCAGCGCGAGGCCCTGTCGACGCGCGAGCGCATGTCCGGGGTACTCGTGGCCCTGGCGGGTCGCCAGTTCGTGCCCTTCGTGACCCTCTTCGTCCCGAAGGAAGGGCGCCAGGGGGTAGTGGTGACCTTCCTGGCGGTGCTGGAGCTGATCAAGGAGTCCCTGGTGGAAATCGTCCAGACCGAGCCCTTCGCGCCGATCCACGTCAAGGCGAGGGCCGAGTAGTGGCGGAAACGGGCCTGGTGCAGATCGTCGAGGGCGCGCTCCTCGCGGCGGGCCGGCCGCTGACCGTGGCCCAGCTCGGCGACCTCTTCGGGGAGTCCGAGCGGCCGCCGAAGGAAGACATCCGCACCGCGCTGGAAGCCGTCGCCGCCCGCTGCGAGGACCGCGGCTTCGAGTTGAAGGAGGTCGCCAGCGGCTTTCGCTTCCAGGTGCGCCAGAACCTCGGTCCCTGGGTGGGGCGGCTGTGGCACGAGCGGCCGCCGAAGTACTCCCGCGCCCTGCTGGAGACGCTGGCGCTGGTGGCCTATCGCCAGCCCATCACCCGCGGCGAGATCGAGGAGGTTCGCGGCGTGGCGGTGAGTTCCAGCATTATCAAGACGCTCCATGAGCGCGAGTGGATCCGCGTGGTCGGCCACCGGGACGTTCCCGGGCGCCCGGCGATGTACGCGACGACCCGCCAGTTCCTCGACTATTTCAACCTGAAGAGTCTGGACCAGCTCCCCACCCTCGCGGAGCTCCGCGACCTCGAGACCCTGAACGCGGAGCTCGGCTTCAGCGAACCCCTGGCCAGCGCGGCGGCGAACGATGCCGCGACCGAAGAGGAAGCGCCCGCCGGGGAGGTTGTGGCGGACGCTGCCGGCGCGGCTGCTGCGCCGCTCGCCGATGCTGGCGAGGGCGGCAGTGAAGGCGCCGGCAGCGAGGACGGTAAGGACGGCGAGCCGCCGGAGCCGTGGCGGGCCGATGGCTGACGACGAGCCAAAGGATAAAGCTAAGGATAAGGACAAGGCCAGTAGCGGCGAGAAACTGCAGAAGGTCCTCGCCCGCACCGGCCTCGGCTCGCGCCGCGAGATGGAGCGCTGGATCGAGCAGGGGCGGGTCACCATCGACGACCGGCCGGCGCAGCTCGGCGACCGGGTGCAGTCGCGCCAGCGCCTCGCCGTCGACGGCAGGCCCCTCGACGCCCCGGCCAGCGCCGGCGTGCGCTGTCTCCTCTACAACAAGCCCACGGGCGAGGTCTGCTCCCGCAAGGATCCGGAGGGCCGGCGCACGGTCTTCGAGAGCCTGCCGAAGCTCAGGCAGGGGCGCTGGATTTCCATCGGCCGCCTCGACTACAACACCTCCGGCCTGCTCCTGTTCACCACCGACGGCGAGCTCGCCAACGGGCTTATGCACCCCGCCGCGAACATCGACCGCGAATACGCTGTGCGCGTCCTCGGCGAGGCGCAGCCCGAGGCCCTCGAGCGCATGCTGGAAGGTGTGCTCCTCGAGGATGGCGTCGCCCGCTTCACCGATATCCAGCCCGGCGGCAACGACGGCGACGGCGTGAACCACTGGTACTACGCGGTGATCCTGGAGGGCCGCAACCGCGAGGTGCGGCGCCTCTGGGAGTCCCAGGGCCTCACCGTGTCGCGGCTCAAGCGCGTGCGCTACGGCGAGATCTTTATTCCCTCGCGGGTGAAGAAGGGCCAGTGGGCGGAGATGACCGACAAGGAGGTCAAGGCCCTCTACCGCATGGCAGGTTTGTCGCCGAAGCCGGTGGACAAGGTGACCGCGGATGAGCGCAAGGTCCAGGAGCGTCAGCTGCGCAAGAAGGCGCGCCGTCATCCCGAGAAAGCTGGCAAAGTCAGCAAGGGCGCTCGCAAGAAGCGCGGCGGCAAGGCCGCCCCCCGGAAGTAACCGCCCGGCTACTGCGCGTCGAGGGCCTGGCCGTGCACCGCCAGGCTGTCGTCCCCCATCAGGTACAGGTATGCCGGCATGATTGCCTCCGGCCGCGGGTTGCTCGCGGGCTCCTCCCCCGGGTAGGCGCTGCGGCGCATGGCCGTGTTGGTGGCGCCCGGGTTGAGGCTGTTCACGCGCACGCCGCTGGTGTTCTCGAGCTCGTCGGCGAGCACCTGCATCAGCCCCTCGGTGGCAAACTTCGACACCGCGTAGGCGCCCCAGAAGGCGCGGCCCCGGCGCCCGACGCCGGAGGACGTGAACAGCAGGCTCGCCCGCGGCGCCGCCTGCAGCTGCGGCAGCAGTGCCCGGGTGAGCAGGAAGGCCGCGTTCACGTTGACCTGCATGACTTCTTCCCAGGCCTTCCAGGTCGTGTGCTCGATCGGTCGGCGTTCGCCGAGGACGCCGGCGTTGTGGAGCAGACCGTCGAGCTGTCCGAAGGTCTCGCCGATGGCGCCGGCGAGACCCGTGTAGTCCGCTTCCGCGGCGCTGGCGAGGTCCATGGGGAAGATCGCCGGCTGCGCGCCACCGGCCGCTTCGATCGCGTCGTAGACCGCCTCGAGCTTCTCCTTGGTGCGTCCGAGGAGGATCACCGTGGCGCCGTGGGCGGCGTAGGCGAGGGCCGCCGCGCGGCCGATGCCGTCGCCGGCGCCGGTCACCAGCACCGTGCGGTCGTTGAGGAGGTCCGGGGCCGCCGTGTAGCCGGCGGGTATCGTGGCTGTACTCATGATGATGCCTCCGCTGAGTTTGCGGGTGCCGGCAGCAGCGCCCCGGCGAGGGCCGCGCTGTCGGTGACCAGGGCGTCGGCGCCCCAGCGGACCGGGTCGTCGTCGGGTTCGATGTAGCCATAGGCCGCGGCGACCGTGTACAGCCCCGCGCGCCGCCCCGCCTCGATGTCCCGCAGGTGGTCGCCGACGTAGACGGCGGCACTCGGGCTGCAGCCCGCCTCCCGGCAGTTCCGGAGCAGGCTTTCCGGGTGCGGCTTGCGCTCGCTGATGTCGTCCGGGCAGACCACGCTCGCCGGCGGCGGCTCGAAGGCCAGGCGTTCGAGGAGCGGCGCCGTGTAGGCGCGGGGCTTGTTGGTGCTGATGCCCCAGGCAATGCCCGCGTTCGCGAGGGTCGCGATCAGCGGGCGCAGCCCCGGGAAGACGGTGGCGTGCGTGCCGAGGATGCCGCCGTAGAGCGTCAGCAGCCGCTGGCGCCAGTGTTCAAAAGCAGCGTCGCCCTCGGCGAGGCCCAGGGCCAGCGTGACCAGCCCGCGGGCGCCGTTGGAGACGCTGGCGCGGATTCGCTCCGGCGGCAGCGGCACGAGCCCGGCCTCGGCGCGCAGCGTCTGCACGACCGGGATGAAGTCGCCGGCCGTGTCGGCGAGGGTGCCGTCGAGGTCGAAAAAGACGGCGGCCGGGCGCGGTCCCGGGTGGCTCACGCCGGTTTCCCGGCGCGGAGCATGTAGTTCACCGAGACGTCGGAGCGCTCCAGGCGGTAGCGTTTCGTCAGCGGGTTGTAGCTGAGACCGGTCAGCTCGTGCAGCGTCAGACCGGCGTCGCGCACCCAGCCGGCGAGCTCCGACGGCTTGATGAACTTGTCGTACTCGTGCGTGCCCGCCGGCAGCAGCCGCAGGATGTGCTCGGCGCCGACGATGGCGAAGAGAAAGGCCTTCGGGTTGCGGTTGATGGTGGAGAAATACAGCGAGCCGCCGGGGCGCGCGAGAGCGGCGCAGGCGGCGACCACGGCGCCCGGGTCCGGCACGTGCTCGAGCATCTCGAGGCAGCAGACCACGTCGTAGGCCGCCGGCGCTTCTGCGGCCAGTTCCTCCGCCGTGGCCTGCCGGTAGTCGATGTCGAGGCCCGACTCGAGCTGGTGCAGCCGCGCCACGGAGAGCGGCGCCTCGCCCATGTCGATGCCCGTGACCCGCGCCCCGCGCTGGGCCATGGCCTCGGCGAGGATGCCGCCGCCGCAGCCGACGTCCACGAGGTCCCTGCCGGCGACCGGCGACAGCCCGTCGATGAAGTTGGCCCGGAGGGGGTTGATCTCGTGCAGCGGGCGGAAGTCGCCGTCCCGGTCCCACCAGCGCGCGGCGAGGGCCTCGAACTTGGCGATTTCCTGGCGGTCGACGTTGCTGTGTGCGGTCATGGGGTCTCCTTGGCACCGCTGTCGGGGCTTCCCTGGACGCGCGCACGCCAGTCCTCGGCCCGGGACAGGATCGCCGGTTGGTCCAGGTGCACCGGCTCCCGGTCCGCCAGCAGCGGCCGGCCGGCGACCCAGCTGTGGCTGACCTCGCTGCCGGTGCAGGCATAGACCAGCGCGGACAGCGGGTTGTAGACGGGCTGCTGGGCGGCGCCGCCGAGGTCCACGGCGATGAGGTCCGCCTGCTTGCCCGCCTCGACGCTGCCGATGCGCTGCTCGAGGCCGAGGGCGCGGGCGCCGCCGAGGGTGGCCAGGGTCAGCGTCCGCGCCGCCGGCAGGGCCGAGGCGTCGCCGCTGGTCAGCTTGGCGAGGAGGGCGGCGCTGTGCATTTCGTTGAAGAGGTTGAGGTCGTTGTTGCTGGCGGCGCCGTCCGTGCCCAGGGCGACGTTGACGCCGGCGTCCAGGAGCCGCTGCACCGGGCAGGCGCCGGAGGCGAGCTTCATGTTCGACTGCGGGCAGTGCACCACGCTGGCGCCGGTGGCGGCGAGGAGCTCGATGTCCTGCCTGCCGGCATCGGTCATGTGCACGCACTGCGTGCGCGGGCCGAGGAGGCCGATCCGGCGCAGCATGGCCAGGGGCCGCTCGCCGTTCGCCTCGACCGCCTGCAGGACCTCGCCGGCGGTCTCGTGCAGGTGGATGTGCACGGGCAGATCCAGCTCCGCGGCCAGCGTGGCGATACGGACGAGGTTTTCCTCGCTCACCGTGTACGGCGCGTGGGGGCCGAAGACGACGCCGATGCGGTCCTCGTGGCGCAGCTCGTCGCGCAGCGCCAGACCCTTGGCGAGGTAGTCGTCGGGCCCGCTGCCCCAGGCCGTGGGGAAGTCGAAGACCGGGAAGGCAAGCTGGGCGCGCAGCCCCGCGGCGAGATACTCGCGGGCGGCGATCTCGGGGAAGAAGTACATGTCCGAGCAGGTGGTGGTGCCGTTCTCGACCATTTCCAGGGCGGCGAGACGCACGCCGTCGCGGACGAAGTCCTCGCCGACCCAGGCGCCCTCGGCGGGCCAGATGTGCTCCTGCAGCCAGGGCATGAGCGGGAGGTCGTCGGCGAAGCCCCGGAGCAGGCTCATGGCGGCGTGGCCATGGGCGTTCACCAGCCCCGGCAGCAGGGCGTGGGCGGGTAGTTCGAGCGCCTCGGCGGCCTCGATGCCGGCGGCCTCGGCGCGCGGCAGGACGGCGCTGATGATGCCGTCCCGGACGACGACGCTGTGCTGTTCGAGCACGGCGCCCTCGGGCACCACGGGCACGACCCAGCGCGGGTGGATGAGGAGGTCTGCCGCTCCCGTGGCTGTGTCCATGGGCCTGCTCCCTGTTGCCGGGGCCGCTGCCGGCGGCCGCTCGCGTCGGGACGGTCAGTATAACCGCAAACGGGGTGCGATCGGCCGGCTCCGGCGGGGCGCCCCGCAGCCGCTGCTAAGTCGTTAAGAACATGGCGGAAACGGGCCGCAGGCGGTACACTGGCAGGCTTCCACGACGGGGCTGCCGGCGCTTCTGCGCAGCGCACGCCAGGGTTGCCGCGGGGGACCCCGCGCGGGCCGCCATGGCCGCCTGCCGCGCGCCGCTCCGAGTCGCACAGGGAATTGCAGATGGGTGATATCGCCAAGGAAATCCTGCCGGTCAATATCGAGGACGAGCTGAAGCAGTCCTACCTCGATTACGCCATGAGCGTGATCGTGGGCCGTGCCCTGCCGGATGTCCGCGACGGGCTGAAGCCGGTGCACCGGCGCGTGCTCTTCGCCATGAACGAGCTCAACAACGACTGGAACAAGCCCTACAAGAAGTCGGCGCGGGTCGTCGGTGACGTTATCGGCAAGTACCACCCGCACGGCGATTCCGCCGTCTACGACACCATCGTGCGCATGGCCCAGGACTTCTCCATGCGCTACCGGCTGGTCGACGGCCAGGGCAACTTCGGCTCCGTCGATGGCGACTCGGCCGCGGCCATGCGCTACACCGAGATCCGCATGCAGAAGATCGCGCATGCGATGCTCGCCGATCTCGACAAGGAGACGATCGACTTCGTCGATAACTACGATGGCACCGAACGCATCCCCTCGGTGCTGCCGGCCCGGGTCCCCAACCTGCTGGTCAATGGCTCGGCCGGGATCGCCGTCGGCATGGCGACCAACATACCGCCGCACAACCTCACCGAGGTGGTAAGCGGCTGCCTGGCGCTGATGAAGAACCCGGAGCTCACCGTCGACGAGCTCATGGCGCATATCCCCGGGCCGGACTTTCCCACCGGCGCCCTCATCAACGGTCGCGCCGGCATTATCCAGGCCTACCGCAGCGGTCGCGGGCGGATCTACGTGCGCGCCCGGGCCGAGGTCATCAGCGACGAGAAGCGCGGCCGGGATACCATCATCGTTCACGAGATTCCCTACCAGCTGAACAAGGCCCGGCTCATCGAGCGCATCGCCGAGCTGGTGAAGGAAAAGAAGATCGAGGGCATCAGCGAACTGCGCGACGAGTCCGACAAGGACGGGCTGCGCATCGTCATCGAGTTGCGCCGCGGCGAGCTCGGCGATGTCGTCCTCAACAACCTCTACGCGCAGACCAACCTGCAGTCGGTCTTCGGTATCAACATGGTCGCGCTCGTCGACGGCCAGCCGAAGGTGCTCAACCTCAAGGAGATCCTCGAGGCCTTTATCCGCCATCGCCGGGAGGTGGTCACCCGGCGCACCGTCTACCTGCTGCGCAAGGCCCGGGAGCGCGGGCATATTCTCGAGGGGCTGGCCATCGCCCTCGCCAATATCGACCCGGTCATCGAGCTCATCAAGGCCTCGCCCAGCGCCGCCGAGGCGCGGGAAGCCATCCTCGCCCGGACCTGGCCGCCCGGGGAGGTGCTGGCCATGCTCGAGCGCGCCGGCGCCGAGGCCTGCCGCCCGGACGGGCTCGAGCCGCACTACGGCCTCCACGGCGACGCCTACCAGCTGTCGCCGGCGCAGGCCCATGCCATTCTCGAGCTGCGCCTGCACCGGCTCACGGGCCTCGAGCACGAAAAACTCCTCAACGAGTACCAGGACAAGCTCGCCGAGATCGCCGACTACCTCGACATCCTCGGCGATCCGGAGCGCCTCATGCTCGTGATCCGGGAGGAACTCGAGGACGTCGCGCAGGAATTCGGCGACCCCCGGCGCACGGAAATCTCGGCCTCCCAGCACGATCTCACCGTGGAGGACCTGATCACCGAGGAGGACCGGGTGGTGACCATCTCCCACCTCGGCTACGCCAAGACCCAGCCCCTGACCGACTACCAGGCCCAGCGCCGCGGCGGCATGGGCCGGGCGGCGCTGTCCGTGAAGGACGAGGACTTCGTCGAGCAACTGCTCGTGGCAAGCACCCACGCGACGATCCTCTGCTTCTCCAGCCTCGGCAAGGTCTACTGGCTCAAGGTCTACCAGATTCCCCTGGCCGGCCGCGGTTCCCGCGGACGGCCCCTGGTGAACCTGCTGCCGCTGGAGCCCGGCGAGCGGGTGACCTCCATCCTGCCGGTGGAGGCGTACACGCCGGGGCACTTCATTTTTATGGCCACGGCCGGCGGCACCGTCAAGAAGACGCCGCTGGAGCACTTCGCCCGGCAGCGCAGCGTCGGCCTCCGCGCCCTGGAGCTGGACCCCGATGACGTGCTCATCGGCACCGCGGTGACCGACGGTGACTGTGACATCATGCTGCTCTCCAGCGGCGGCAAGGCGGTCCGCTTCCGCGAAGACGACGTGCGGGCCATGGGGCGCACGGCCCGGGGCGTGCGCGGTATCCGCCTCGCCGGGGGGCAGCAGATGATCGCCCTGATCATCCCGCAGCAGGACGGCCGGATTCTCACGGTGAGCGAAAAGGGCTACGGCAAGCGCACCGACGTGGCCGAGTTCCCGACCAAGGGGCGCGGCAACATGGGCGTGATCGCCATGGCCCAGTCCGAGCGCAATGGCGAGGTCGTCGGCGCGGTGCAGGTCTTCGACGGCGACGAGCTGATGCTGATCTCCAACCTCGGTACGCTGATTCGCACCGGTGCCGACGAGGTATCCGTGCTCGGCCGCAACACCCAGGGCGTGCGCATCGTGCGCTGCAAGGACGGCGAACAGCTGGTGCGCGTCGCCCGGATCGACGAGCCCGACGCCGCCGACCCCGCCGTGGGCGGGGCGCCCGCGCCCCGGGCGGACGCAGACGATACGCCAGTGGGCGGGGCGCCCCTGCCCCGAGCGGACGCCGACGACAGCCCCACCGGGCAGGATGACGATGACGCCTGACAACCGGATGCCACCCCCGGACCGCGCCTGGAACTTCTGCGCCGGTCCCGCGGCACTGCCGGAAGCGGTGCTCGCCCGCGCCAGCGAGGAGATGCTCGACTGGCACGGCAAGGGCCTGTCCTTCATGGAAATGAGCCACCGCTCGCCGGAGGTGATGGGCGTGGTCGAGGAGGCCGAGGCCTGCCTGCGCCGGCTCCTGGGTGTCGGTGACGACTACGCCGTCCTCTTTCTGCAGGGCGGCGCGAGCATGCAGTTCGCCGCGG
>CAYFVG010000099.1:0-9637 GCA_964346365.1 uncultured Alteromonadaceae bacterium | reverse complement strand
GGCAGGCCGAGCATGAGGTCCGAGTCCAGGGCGACGGCCGCCGGCTGCAGGCCCCCGCCCGAAAGCACGCCCTTCTGGCGCGTATCGCTGTCGGAAATCACGGCGCCCATGGTGGCTTCGGAACCGGTGCCGGCGGTCGTGGGAATCACGTAGATGGGAAGCACGTCGTGCTTCACCTTGCCGAAGCCGACCCACTCGCGCGGGTCCTCGTCACTGCAACCGCCGGCGGCTATCACCTTGGCAGCATCGATGGAGGAACCGCCGCCGACGGCGAGCACCGCCTCGGCGCCGTGGGCCTTGAGGGCCGCGACGCCACCGTCGACCTGGGTAAAAGTCGGGTTGGGCTCGACGCCGTCGTACCAGGCGATTTCCGCGCCCCCGGCCACGAGGGCCTCCACCGCCTTGTCGGCGATGCCGAGCTCGCGCAGGGGCTTGTCCGTCACCACCAGCAGCCGGCGCTGACCGCCGCGGAGGATGTGCTCGCCGAGCTGGCGGCTGCTCCCGGGACCGGCGAAGGCCAGGTAGGAAACCGATGGTGCGAAGACCACGAGGACCTTGACCAGGGCGAAGTAGAGACGGTGCTTGAGCTTTCTTATGAACATGCCTGTGACCATGAATGGCGATCTCCGGTGAGTGCCTGCGGGGTGCGGCGGGCCGATGTTTACAGTGCCCACGAGCGGTGCAAGGGTAACAAGCCCGGCGGAGGGGTTAAACTGCGCCCCTGACACGCTGAGCGAGGGAGCGAACCATGAGCGACGCCGCACCGGCCGAACGCCGACACATTGCCATCGCCGACGACGAGGCCCGCAGCCTCGTGCTCGCAAGCGACGCCCGCCCGGCGCCGGGTCCCGGCGAGGTGCTCATCCGCGTCGCCTTTGCGGGGATCAACCGCGCCGACCTCCTGCAGCGCCGGGGCCTCTACCCGCCGCCGGCCGATGCCTCGCCCATCCTCGGCCTCGAGGTCGCCGGCACGGTTCTCGGCTGCGGCGACGGTGTGGATGGCTGGCAGCCGGGGGACCGGGTATGCGCGCTGACCCACGGCGGCGGCTATGCCAATGTGGCGGTGGCCCCCGCCGGCCAGTGCATGCCCGTCCCGACGGACTACAGCCTGGCGGAGGCGGCGGCCCTGCCGGAGGCGCTGCTGACCCTCTGGCACAACCTCTATCAGCGCTGCCGGCTGCAGGCGGGGGAGAAAGTGCTCATCCACGGCGGCGCGAGCGGCGTCGGCACCCTGGCCGTCGCGGTCGCCGCCGCCCTCGGCGCCACGGTCTACACCACCGCCGGAACCCCGGAGAAATGCGGGCGCCTCGAGGCCCTCGGCGCCACCCGGGCCTTCAACTACCGCGAGGAAGACTTCGAAGCGGCGCTCGAGGCGGCCGGGGAGAAGGCGGCCATGAACGTCATCCTCGATATGGTGGGCGGGGATTACGTACAGAAGAACCTCAACGTGGCCGCGCCGGAAGCGCGCCTCGTGTCCATCGCCTTCATCCGGGGACCGAAAGCGGAACTGAACCTCGCCCCGCTCCTCCTCAAGCGCCTCACGCTCACCGGCTCCACGCTTCGCGCCCAGTCCTTCGCCCAGAAGGCGCGCATGGTGGAGGAACTGCGCGCAGCCGTATACCCGACGCTCGACAGCGGCGCCGTGCGCCCGGTGCTCGACAGCGAGTACCCCCTGGCCGAGGCCGGCGCCGCGCAGGAGCGCATGCAGTCCGGCGAGCACATGGGCAAGATTCTCCTCGCCGCCCCGTGACGCTATAGTGACCGGCAGGCGGGCTGGGAGCGGCGAGCGGCTGGCATGAATTTTCGGCTATCGGGCCGGGGCATCTCCGTACTGCTGGCTGCCGCCGCGCTCCTCGTCGCCTGCGGCGGAGGCGGCGGGGGCGCGGGCGTGCCGGCAGCGGCCCCCGCGCCGGTGAACCAGGCACCGCGCGCCGTGGCCGGACCGGACCAGGCCGTCACCGCCGGGGACCTCGTAAGTCTCGACGGCAGCGGTAGCAGCGACCCGGACGGCAGCATCAGCCGCTGGTCCTGGACCGTCAGCGAGGGCCCGGAGCTGGACCTCAGTGGCGCCGACGGGCCCCGGGCCAGTTTCACCGCGCCGCTCTCGTCCAACAGCTACGAGATTGTCCTGGAGCTGACGGTCACCGACGGCGACGGGATCAGCGCCAGCGACAGCGTCACCGTGAGCGTCCAGCCGCTTGCGGCCGGCCCCCCGGTGAGCCTCAGTGGTCGCGTGGTGCCCTCTGTGAGCCAGGCCCTCGACGCCGACACCAACGATCCCGCGAATCGCTACCGGGCAAACGACACGCTCAGCACCGCCCAGGCCGTGGCCAACCCGGTCACGATCGGCGGCTACGTGAACCTCCCGGGCACCGGCGCCGACGGGCGCTCCCGCGTCAGCGGGGACCCGGAGGACTTCTTTGCCGTCTCCCTCTTCGAGGGCCAGTCGATCACGCTGCTGGTCGCCGATTTCCGGGACGCGGACGCGGATCTCTACCTCTATGACGACAGTGGCACTATCGTCGACTTCTCCATCGAGTTCGGCGAGCGGGAGCAGGTGACTGTTCCCGCAGACGGTCGCTACACGGTGAACGTCTCGGCCTTCGACGGCGCCACGAACTACACCCTCGCCATCGGCAGCGCCGCGACCGTGGCGGCGGCGCCGCGGCCGACCCTGGTTCCGGGCGAGGTGATCGTGCGCTATCGGGAAGGCCCCCGGGAAGACCGGGACGGCGCTGAACCGGCCGGTAGTACGCCCACAGCCGACGCCCGGGCGGCGGAGCTGGGGCGCCGCATGGGCCTTGCCCGCATGGCCGGCGGCCGCGGGCGCGAGCGCCTCGTTGCCCTGCAACGTACCACCGCCGGCTCGCCCCGGGCCCGCGCCCGCCAGGGCCGCGCCGCGGCCAAGGCCGACGCCCTCGCCGACCCCGCACGGCGCCGCGACTGGGAGACCCTGCTCGCCGTCAAGTCGCTGCGCCGGCACCCCGCCGTGGCGAGCGCCGCGCCGAACTACCGGGTCCGCGCCCTCGCCCGCCCCAACGACGAGTTTCTCGACCTGCAGTGGCACTTTACCCAGCTGCGCCTGCCCACGGCCTGGGACACGACCACCGGCGAGCCGGGCGTCATCGTGGCCGTGGTCGATACCGGTATCCTCGCCGGCCACCCGGATCTCGCCGGCCAGCTGGTCGACGGCTACGACTTCATCCGCGATCCGGACGTGGCCGCGGACGGTGACGGCATCGACCCGGATCCGGAAGAGGTGGCGAACCCGACGGAGCCGGAGCCGATCGCTTTCCACGGTACTCACGTCGCCGGCACCGTCGCCGCCCGCGGCAACAACAGGATCGGCGTCGCCGGCGTCGCCTACGGCAGCCGCGTCATGCCCCTGCGTGCGCTGGGGGCCACCACCGGCACCAGCTACGACGTCGCCCAGGCGGTGCGCTTCGCCGCCGGCCTGCCCAACGACTCCGGCGAGGTACCGGCCCGGCCGGCGGACATCATCAACCTGAGCCTCGGGGGCGAGGGCTTCAGCCAGGTCGCCCAGGCACTCTACCGGGACGTCCGCGACGCCGGCATCCTGCTGGTGGCCTCCGCCGGTAACGAAGGCAGCGACACACCGAGCTACCCGGCGGCCTATGACGGGGTTATCGCCGTGGCGGCGGTGGACGCCCAGCGCGCGGCGGCGGGCTACAGCAACTTCGGTCCTCACATCGACATCGCAGCGCCCGGCGGCGACACCAGTGCCGACCTCACCGGGGACGGCTTCCCGGACGGCGTCCTCAGTACCGGCCGCAGCGGCGAGGACTTCGCCTACACCTTCCTGCAGGGCACCTCCATGGCCGCGCCGCACGTCAGCGGTATGCTCGCGTTGATGAAGAGCATCAATCCGGGCCTCACCCCCGCGGCCATCGATCGGCTGCTGCAGGACGGCGAGCTGACCGCGGACCTCGGCGAAAGCGGGCGCGATGATCGCTTCGGCTACGGCCTCGCCAATGCGTCGCGCGCGGTGACCGCGGCCCTGCGCAGCACCGGCGTTGCCGTGGAGGAACCGCGCGACGTTACCGCAAGCGCCCGCACGCTGAACTTCGGCAGCATCCTCGACAACCTGCAGTTGAACATCGAAGGCCGTGGCGGCGCCGTGGTCACGGGCATCGGCAGCAGTGCGCCCTGGCTGCGCGCCAGCGCCGAGGACACCGATGCCGCCGGCCTCGGCCGCTACCGGATCAGCGTGGACCGCAGCGCCCTGGCGGCGGGGGTCTACGTGGCCGAGCTGCGCGTGGAGTCCAACGCCAACCCGCTGCTCATCGACGTCATCGCCTCGGTAGCCGGGGCCACCCGGGCAGACCTCGGCACCGTCTATCTCCTGCTGTACGAACCCGCCATCGATAGTGTGGTGGCGCAGACCTCCACACGCTTCGAGAACGACAACTACGCCTTCTCCCTTCCGGAGGTAGCCGCGGGCACCTACCGGCTCTTCGCGGGAACGGATTTCGACAACGACCTGCTCATCTGCGACCCCGGCGAGGCCTGTGGCGCCTTCCTGACCGTCGACCAGCCGATCGCCATCGACGCCACCGGCGACCGCGACGACCTGGTCTTCCCGATCGAGTACCAGGTGATCATTCCCTCCGTGAACGCCGCCGCGACCGGTCCGGGGGACGAGGGACTGCCACGAGAACGGCCGTGGCAGGAGTAGCGAAAGGATGCCGACTATGACGAACCCGTTCCAGTGCCGGCGCCGACCCGGCCTGCGGCTACTGCCACACCTACCGGATGGTGAGACCGAAGGCGCTCAGGCGGCGGTCGGCGCGGGCGCACGTCGGCCTGCCGTGAGGACGTGAAACAGCGCGCCCCCGGCCGCGCCGGCGAGGCCCTGGGCGATGAGGCCGGCCAGGCTCCGCGTGGCGGCGATCCCGGTCACCCCCAGCACCGCCGCCATGATCAGGTGCAGCGCCAGCACGGCCACGAAACCGGCGGCGGGATACAGAATCGGGCGCGCCCCGGGCATGAACCGCGTCAGACCCGCCGCCACCGGCAGCGCAAGGACGAGGGCCACGGCCAGCAGCGGCAGGTAGCTGCGCGCCAGGCCGGCCAGGTCGAACAGCGTCGTCTCCAGGCGCACCGCCCAGGGCACCGGGAGGCCGAAACCGGCGACCTCGTGCAGGATGAACTGGGTTGCCAGGACGCTGCCGAGCAGGTAGGTCAGGGCCAGCGCAGCCAGGAAAGCGACGAAGAGAGCGGCAGGGAAAGCAGCGAGGACTCGCACCATGAAGGCGGGGCTCCAACGGAAACAACCGGACTATAATCATGGCACAGTCAGGCCCCGGAAGGTGACCATGCTCCGTCTCATGACCGGCCTGTTGACGGCCTGGCTGTTTGCCGCCGGCGCCGCGCAGGCCAAGCCCTATCGGCTAGAGACCGTTACCGACGGTCTGCACCATCCCTGGTCGGTCGCCCAGTTGCCCGATCGCAGCTTCCTCGTCACCGAACGCCGGGGCCGGCTCCTGCACGTGGGCACGGACGGCGCCCGGCAATCCCTGGACGGCATCCCGGCAACCTACGTCGCCGGCCAGGGGGGCCTCTTCGACGTCGTCCTGCACCCGCGCTTTGCCGACAACCGGCTCGTCTACCTGAGTTATGCCGCGGGCGGGCCCGGCGCCAATGGCACCGCGGTATTCCGCGGCCGGCTCACGGCAACGGGCCTGGAGGGCGGGGAGGAGATCCTCCGGGTCCAGCCGCTGAAGGGAACGCCCCAGCACTACGGCGGTCGCCTTGCCTTTCTCCCGGACGGCTCGCTCCTGCTTACCACCGGCGAGGGCTTCGACTACCGCGAAGCCGCCCAGGACCCGGCAAGCGAACTCGGCAAGGTGCTGCGCATTCGCGACGACGGGTCCGTTCCCGGGGACAATCCCCTCGCAGCGACGGGCTCGCAGCGCGCCTGGTCCTTCGGCCACCGCAATCCCCAGGGCCTCGCGGTCGACCCGGAAGGCGGCCGCGTCTGGCTCCATGAACACGGTCCCCGCGGCGGCGACGAGGTCAACGTGCTCGTGCCGGGCAGCAACTACGGCTGGCCCGCGGTCAGCCATGGCATCGACTACAGCGGCGCGCGTATCACGCCCTATGAAAGCTGGCCCGGCATGGTGGACCCGGTCCACGTCTGGGTGCCGAGCATTGCGCCGTCGGGCCTGGCGCTATACCGCGGCGACCGGTTTCCCGCCTGGCGCGGGGACCTGTTTGTCGGGGCGCTGGTAGACAAAGAGGTCCGCCACCTCGCCGTGGAGGACGGGGCAATCGTTGCTGAGAGCGCCCTGTTCGGGGAACTCGGCGAGCGGATCCGGGACGTGCGCAGCGCGCCGGACGGATTCCTTTACCTGCTGACCGACAGCGAGGACGGGCAGTTGGTCAGGGTACGGCCCGCCGGGGATCCCGGCCGGTAGTCCCGCGGGTCAGCTCGCCGCTGCTTTCCGGGGAGCTGCCGCGCGCCGCTTTGCGGCCGGCGTCTTCTTCGCGGCCGGCGCTCTCTTTTTCGCAGGGGCCGTCTTGCGCGCTGCGGTTTTCGGCGCGGCTTTGCTGCCCGCGGCGGTTTTCTCAGGCGCGGCTTTTTTTGACGCAGCTTTCTTTGCCGCAGTTTTCTTCGGCGCAGTTTTCTTTGACGCAGCTTTTTTCGGCACAGCCTTTTTACTGGCCGTCGCCTTCTCGCGGCTAGCGGTTTTCTTCTTCGCAGGCGCCTTCTTACGGGCTGCGGTTTTCTCCTTCGCCGACGCTTTCTTTCGGCCGGCGCGATTGCGGGCAGCCTTCTCGACCATTTCCGCGGCGCGCTCCGCGGCCTCGGCCTTGCGCCCTTCCAGCACGAGATCTGCGCGGATCGGCACCAGCTTCTCGGCGTAATCGTAGGCAGCACGCGCCATGTTGGCGATCGTCTCCGTGAGCTCCTGCACCTGCTTCACGAGTTCGTCGACGCGCTTCTGGTTCGCGCGCGTCGCCTTCGAGCGCAGGGCCGCACGGGCCTCGTTGAGGCGCTCGCTGGCGCTGTCGTGTTTCCTGCGCGCTACGTCGAGGTCCCGCTTGACCCGCGCATGGGTCTTTTCCGTTTCGGCGAGAAGCCGCGCGCGCAGCTTCTCGACGCGCCTGTTTGCCTGCTCTGCCATTTTCGTGGCCTGTGCGAGTTCTTTTTCCAGCATGGGCTGCCTTGCTCCCTGTTATCGGACTCGGTACCGCGCTTCCAGTTTAGGTGCAAAGCGGCGGCTTGTAACGGCCATTTTTCTGCGCCACGACGCCGGCACCGGCCGGCGCCGTTTCCGTGAATCGCGCGGCCAGGCGGGCTACACTCAGAGCCTCGACAACAGGAGACGCCACCGATGACGGACGAAGCACGGGGAACGCGCATCCGCGCACCGAAAGCCGTGCGCCGGAAACTGCGCGAAGCGGCCATCGCCAAGGTACGCCAGGACATGATCCACGCCGGACGCGCGGAAGCGGACTACAGCGTCGAGGACCTCGAGTACCTCGTCGCCGAAAAGGAAAAGGAAATCTGGTCGGGCCTGGGCTGGAAGGGTTTCGGCATTGCGGCGCTGCTCCTCGGCATCAACATCGGCATCTGACCGTGTCCCTGTTCCGCATCGTCAAGTATTCGTCGCTACTGTTCTTCTTCCGCCGCTATCGCGGCCGGATTTTCCGAATCGTGGGGGTGCTGCTCTTCGCCCTGGTGACCAACCTGCTCTACCAGGACGTCGCCCAGTACCTGCAGCTCCGCCATCCAGGCGCCCTGCTGTGGGCGCTGCTGGGGAAAATCGTCATCGTCTACGGGGCGCTCGTTTTTGTGCTCTGGCAGTTCCGGCCGGCGCGGGGCGACGCTACGCCGCCGGCCACCGACACAGCGCCCACCGCCGCGGAAGCGCCACCGCGCGCCAGACGCCCGGCACCGCCCGCGGACCGCCTCGCGGCCCTCGCGGATCTCGAGCATCACGACCGGCTGCGCACGCGCTACGACGCCGTGCTCGGCGCGCAGCAGCAGCAAAAGAAGCCCGGGAACCCCGGGTAGAACGCAGCCGCACCTGGCCTGGTCGAAATCAAACGGGGCCGGGACGCCCGTCCGCGGCAAGCTGCCACCGGCCGGTGGCCGCGGCCCGTCGGCGCACGCCGGGCGCCGGGGCGAGATGGAAGAGGTCGCCGTTGCCACCGGTGAGGGCGAGGGGCACACCCGCGGCGCGGGCCGCGGCGGCATTCGCCGCGAGGTGGGCCGGTTCGCCGTGCACGGGCACCGCGAGCCGGGGCCGCAACCAGCGATAGAGATCGGCGAGCTCATCCGCGCAGGGATGACCCGAGGCGTGCAGGGGCGGTCGATGCCCGTCGTCGGCGTGGACCACGGCGATGCCCCGCTCCGCCAGCCGGGCCCGCAGCCGCGCTACCGCTCGCTCGTTGCCCGGTATCGTCCGGGCGCTGAACAGTACGCAGTCGCCGGGTTCCAGGGACAGATCAGGATGATCGTCGCGGGCCAGGCGATCCAGCGCCGCCCCCGCCTCGCCCTGGCTGCCCGTGGCGATGCCGAGGACCTCCCGGGGCGGCAGGTAGCCGAGGTGCGCCGACGGCGCCAGGCGATCGGCGGCGTCGAGATAGCCACAGGCCCGTGCGCAGTCGGCCATGGTGCGCAGGGAGCGGCCGAGCAGCCCCGCATGGCGTCCGCAGGCGCGGCCGGCCGCAAGGAGCGTGCGCAGGCGCGCGACGTTGCTGGCGAAGCAGGCGACCACCACTCGACCCGGCTGCGCCGCGAGGACCTCACCGAGGCCCGCCGCCAGTTCGCCCTCGCTCGGGGAACGGCCGGGTCGCGGCGCATTGGTGGAATCACAGACCACCGCATCGAGGCGGCCATCGCCCAGGGCCGCGAAGGGGCCCGGATCGAACGCGGGCCCCACCACGGGTTGCGGATCGATCTTCCAGTCCGCCGTGTGCAGCACGCTGCCGGCAGCACAGCGAATATGGAGAGCGCAGGTTTCCGGCGTGGAGTGCGTGATCGGCAGCCACTGCACCGTGAACGGCCCGAGCTGGCGGATCTCCCCGGCTGCGACGGTATGCAGAGGCTCGGGCACCTCTGCCTCCCGGCCCGCACATTTGCGCCGCAACACCGTGGCCGTGAAGGGCGTGGTATACAGCGGCGCCCGGAGCAGGGGCCAGAGCCAGGGCAGCGCGCCGATGTGGTCCTCGTGCGCGTGGGTGGCAACAATGCCCGCGAGGCGGCCCCGCTGGGCCAGCGCGAAGGTCGGGTCGGGCATCTCCAGCCGCGACCGCCGCGCCCCCGGGGCGCGTTCGAAGGTCACGCCGCAGTCGACCATCAGCCAGGCGCCATCGTGGCCATAGAGATTGAGATTCATGCCGATCTCCCCGGTGCCGCCAAGGGGCAGGAACCAGAGGTCGCGCGGACCGGGGATCACGCGGGCGCGGAGCCGGATTGGCAGGCGGCGCAGTGGTACAGGCGCCGGCCGCCCTGCTCGACGCGCTGCACTTCGCCGCCACAGCGGTAGCACGGCTGTCCGTCGCGGCCGAAAACGAAGAAGCGCCGCTGCTCCCGCCGCAGCCCGGCGCGCTCGAGCCGGGCCGCCAGCCGGGGCGGCAGAACAATTCCAGCTGTCTCGTAGCTGCG
>CAYFVG010000098.1:0-9742 GCA_964346365.1 uncultured Alteromonadaceae bacterium | reverse complement strand
GCGTTCCGTTATCAGCGACAGGAGTTCCGCGAGCGATGCCAAGGCTCAAGCAGGCGGGCCGCGAGGCCGGTAACCCCCACGCCAACCGCATCTTCGATCTGCTGTTCGGCGACAAGGATCCGGTCATGGAGCCCGGTACGCCCACGGGTACGCCGGGTAACTGGTGGACGGTCTTCAACATCGTTCCCGATGCCTTTAAGCACACGACGGAGGGCTTCCGGTTCTATCGTTCACCCGAGCGGCTGATCGACCCGAAGCTGCGTGAACTCGGTCAGACCCGCGCCGGCTATGCCGTGGGTTCGCAGTTTGTCTTCTCCCAGCACTGCAAGGCCTGTCGCGATGCGGGGTTGCGCGAGGAACAGATAGGTGCGATTCCCCACTGGCAAACGGCTGACTGCTTTGACGCCACGGAGCGTGCGGTGCTGGCCTACACGGACGCGCTGGTGCTGCAGCGCGGTCGCGTCGCCGATGGGGTGTTCGCTGCGCTCAAGATCGCCCTCAGTGACGAGGAGATCCTCGAACTTACCTATATTACCTGTACGTATATGATGCACGCGATCATGAGTCGGGCCCTGCGCCTTGAGTACGACGACGTCGACGAGCGCGTGGTGGAGATCACGCCGGGCGGCGGCCTCAATAGCGATGTGATGAGCATGGTCGACCGGGAGGAGGACTGACGTGCCGTACCACCACCTCGCCCTCGCCGCGCGGGACATGGCTGCAATCCATGCCTTCTATGAAGGGGTCATGGGGTTCGAACTGGTGAAAGTCGAGATCGGCCCGCTTCCCGAGGGCGGCTGGGGCAAACATTTCTTCTACCGCATGGACGGCGATGACACCCGCTTTATCGCGTTTTGGGAATTGCATGATGCGCCGCGACAGGAGGAACATCTTTTCGATCTCAATGCGGCGGCGAAGCTGCCCCGCGGCACCAATCATCTGTCCTTCGCGGTCGACAGCGTCGAGGAACTGCACCGCTGGCGGGAACGCTGGAATGCTGCGGGCCTCGATGTGCTGGAGATCGATCACAACTGGTGCCACTCGGTGTACACCTTCGACCCCAACGGCAACTTCGTCGAATTCTGTCTGACAACGGGCGCCTTCAGCGAAGCCGATCGCGAGCATGCGCTCAAGGCCCTGTCCACCGCGGAATACGCGCCCACGCCCGCCCCGGCTCTGTACAGGCATTGGCCCGCGTGAAGGGGTTCTCGCCGGAATCGCGGGGTTTCGTTCACACGCTCTGAACACAATGTTTCATCGTCGAAGCGGGGTTGGCGGCCGCACAGTCAATCCGCCGCCAAGCAGGCAGATTATTGTGACCGGTGAGTGAGCGGTGCGCTAGCCGCGGGCGCGCCCAGGGGGAGGGACCGCCATGCTGTCAGCAGATTTTGTCAGGAGCTACATCGACGCCTGGAACCAGCGCGACCCGAGGCGGGTTGCAAGCCACCTCGCCAGCGATGGCACCTACCACGACATGGGAGAGCTCCGGCAGATCACGCGCCGGGATTTCATCGCCCACCTCGAGGAGTACTTCAGCAGCGACAGCAGCCGCTACGTGCTGGTCGGTGAGGTACTCGAGGGCGAACACACCATCGCCTTTCAATACCTCGCCTGTCCCAGCGGCGACGGTGCCGGCGACAGCGGCTGGATGGGGGCGGAGTTCATCACCCTCGACGGGGACGCCGCCACCCGCATCGAGGACTACTACCGCGACCCGGCCCTCGCCACCCGCGAGGGCAACGCCGGGGCCAGCGCCCGCTACGCCAAGTCGGGGCTGAGCCCGGCCGCCAAGGAGGCGGTGCTGCGCCGCCTCGCGAAGGCCATGGAG
The DNA here is from genome assembly GCA_964346365.1 of uncultured Alteromonadaceae bacterium. Taxonomy (GTDB): domain Bacteria; phylum Pseudomonadota; class Gammaproteobacteria; order Pseudomonadales; family Halieaceae; genus Pseudohaliea. Next base: position 7,914 of record CAYFVG010000098.1, on the reverse strand, counting down.
GCGGACCGGGTCTACCTGAACTCGTACCTCTCCCTGCCCGAGCTGGCGGCGAACCTCGGTTGCTCCGTGAACCACCTGTCCCAGACCATCAACGAGGGCCACGGCGTCGGCTTCTTCGACTACGTGAACGGTTTCCGCGTGCGTGACGCGACCGCACTCCTCGCCCTCGACGGCGCAAAGGCGCCCTCGATCCTGGATGTCGCGCTGTCGGTAGGCTTCAACTCCACCTCGACGTTCTACGCGGCCTTCAAGCGGATCACCGGCAGGACCCCGGCGCGCTACCGCCAGGACGTGCGGGCGGCCGGTCGGTCTTAGCCCGCATGTTTCATTAATCCGGGCGATGATCGCCCCGGCTATTGTCAGCGCGAAAACCGCAACCAAAAACCATCGCAAACCCGACTTTCCCGCGCGGCGACCTGTGGCAGTATGCTCGCTTCGGGACAACGGCAGGGAGACGTCACCCTATGACCACGGTGCAGTACGAGGTTCGCGATCGGGTCGCCACGCTCACCCTCAACCGGCCGGCGCGGATGAACGCCATCAACGCTGCGCTGCCGCGGGATCTCCGCCGCGCCGTCGAACGCGCCGAGGATGACGACGGCGTGCATGTGATTGTCCTGCGCGGTGCGGGCGACGGCTTCTGCAGCGGCTACGATCTGGTCGACTACGCCGAGGCCGATGGTGAGATGCACGGCAATCAGGAGATGCCCTGGGACCCGACCGTGGACTTCGCAATGATGGCGCGCAATACCGAGGACTTCATGGCGCTCTGGCGGGCCCGCGTGCCGACGATCGCCCGGGTGCATGGTGCGGCGGTCGCCGGCGGCAGCGATATCGCCCTGTGCTGTGACATGGTGGTGATGGCTGAAGATGCGCGCATCGGCTACCCGCCGGCCCGCGTGTGGGGCATCCCCACACCCATGATGTGGGTCTATCGCCTCGGCATCGAGCAGGCCAAGCGCATGCTGTTTACGGGCGACCTGATCACCGGTGAGGAAGCGGCAGACCTGGGGCTGATCCAGCGGGCCGTGCCCGAAGCGGAGCTCGATGCGGCGGTGGCGGCGCTCTGCGATCGGATCAAGGGCGTGCCGCGCAACCAGCTCATGATGAGCAAGCTGGCCGTGAATCAGGCGTACGAGGCCATGGGCCTGGCCAATACGCAGCGCTTTGCCACGCTGTTCGACGGCATCGCGCGCCACTCACCGGAAGGCCTGTGGTTCCGGGAGCGCGCGCAGGAGGTCGGCTTCAAGCAAGCGGTGCGGGAGCGCGACTCGGGCGAACCGATTGCCCCCGAGGCAAGCAAGCGGTTGCCCCCGCTGCGCCGCGACTGAGCGACGCCGCCAGGGTGGAGAGACGGCCGAAATAGGACCGATGAAAGGAGCGCGGGACGCCGCTCAGGTGGCGCTCATCTGCTCCAGGTCACCACGCTTCCAGGCATCGCGCAGGGCGAACTTCTGGATCTTGCCGGAGCCCGTCAGGGGAAACTCCTCCAGCTCGTACCAGAACCGGGGCGTTTTCTGCGGTGACAGATGCTCGCGCAGGTAGGCGAACAGCGCGTTGCGATCCAGAGTCTGCCCCGGCGCCGGGCGCAGGAATGCCGCGACTTCTTCACCCATGCGCTCGTCGGGCAACCCGAGTACGGCGACCTCGCCCACGCTCGGGTGCTGGAACAGCAGCTCCTCGATCTCCCGCGGGTAGATGTTCTCGCCGCCGCGGATGATCATGTCCTTGAGGCGACCCCCGATCGTGGTGTAGCCGCGCTCGTCCATGGTCGCCAGGTCCCCGGTGTGCAGCCAGCCGTCGCCGTCGACGGTCTCTGCCGTTGCCTGCGGATTGTCGTAGTACTCCAGCATCACGTGGTAGCCCCGGGTACAGAACTCACCCCGCTGGCCGATGGGCAGCGTTGCGCCGGAACCGACGTCGGCGATCCTGACTTCGGTGTGGGGCATGGGCAGGCCGAGCGTGCCCGCCTTGTCGTCGATGGAGTCGCCGGGACGGGTCATGGCCGCAACCGGCGAGCATTCGGTCTGGCCGAAGACAATCACGAAGGGCGAGCCGAGCTCTCGCTCGAGGCGACGGACGAGGTCCGCCGGCACGGTAGAGCCACCGGAGCAGATAGTGCGGACGCTCGACAGGTCTCGCTCGCGAAAGGCCGGATGTTCGAGCATGGCGATGAGCATCGTGGGCACGCCGAGCATGGCCGCCGCGCCGTAGCTCTCGATGAGTTCCAGGACCAGACCGGGCTCGAACAGCTCGACGAGAACAAGGCGGGAGCGCTTTGCCAGGGCACTGAGCACGGCGAGCACGCAGCCGCCAGTGTGGAAAAGGGGCATGACGCCGAGGTAGGTATCGCCCGTTTTCAACTGCATGAGGTCGACGGTGTGGGCACCGTTATTGACGAGGCCGCGATGGTGCAGGAGAACGCCCTTGGGAAAGCCCGTCGTACCCGAGGTGTACTGGATCATGCACGCATCGCCCGGTGCGATAGCCGGCAGGGCCTTGTGACCGGCGCTGTCCAGGAAGTGCTGCCACTCGCTGAACAGCACGACCTCGCGCAGCTCGGGGCATTCAGGGCGGATCGCCTCCGCGTGCCGCAGCATGGGATTGCCACGAAAGTCCGGCAGCAGAAAGAGACCGGCCGCGCGCGATTGCTTGAGTACATAAGCGAGTTCGTCGGGCCGATAGGAAGGGTTGACCGTAACGAGGATGACACCGGCGAGCGCGGTGGCGTATTCCATGATCACCCATTCGGGCACGTTCGGTGCCCAGACAGCAACACGCTCGCCGGGCTCGAAGCGCTCGAGGAGCGCGCGGGCGGCGGTCTCGGCTTCGGCGAGGAGTTCAGCGAAGGTCCATGCGCGACGCTCCCGCGGGTCCGGCTTGCCGGCCACCAGCGCGACGGCGTCCGGCGTCTCGGCGGCGGCCTCGCGCAGGGCATCGCCGATGGTGAGTTCGCGCACGGGGGGTGTCGTCGATCCGACCGCATGGGACGTGGTGAGCATGGCTGCCTCTCTCTTATCTGTCTTTCGTGTGCCTGGACTCGCGCAGGAAAGACCCGCGCCGGTTCTGTCTGTTGCTGCGCGGCCTGCTCGCAGCGCAGAAGCCGCGCCCACTGGTTATAGACGATCGGCCGGCGCCAGTCACGTGCTCGCGGGGAGCATTTGACAAGGGCCACCGCCTTCGGCTGAATGGGAACACGATCCACGATCCCGGTCGAGCACCGCGCAGCCCATGCAACAGGTGAACCTTATTCTCCCCTTTATCGCCTGGAGTCACTGGGCGAGCACCCCCGCCGCCTGGCAGGACTTCACCGCCGGCGACGACGGCGACCCAGCCCCAGCTTCAGCCCACTAGTAATCCCGGTTTGCCCGGCGTCGCCTGCGGGCGCCGGCCCCGACCCCCCTCCCGGCTGGAGAATGACTATGTTCGGCTTGCAGCCTTCGCGGGACACCCGCGAACACGCCCCTTCCTATTACGCGGCAACCGCAACCCCCGGCGCCCGCTACCCCGTCCTCGAGGCCGACGTCGAGGCCGACGTCGCGGTGGTGGGCGCCGGCTTCACCGGTATCAATCTCGCCCTCGAGCTTGCCGAGCGCGGCCGGGAGGTCGTCCTCCTGGAGGCAAACCGGCTCGGCTGGGGCGCCTCCGGGCGCAACGGTGGCCAGGTGATCGGCGGCATCGGGCACGACCCGGAACGCTTCGAGCGGCATATCGGCCGCGAGGGCGTGGCGCGCATCTACCGCCTCGGCGTCGAGGCCCGCGACATCATCCGCGAGCGCGTGGAGAAATACGCCATCGACTGCGACCTCAAGTGGGGCTATTGCGATGTCGCACTCAAACCCCGGCACCTGCGTCAGTTCGCGGAATGGCAGGCGCACGAGGCGCACATCGGCAACCCGCATCGCTACCGGCTGCTGGACCGGGAAGAGCTCCGGGAGTTTGTTCGCTCCGACGCCTACCTCGGCGGCCTGTACAATGACGGCAACGGCCACCTGCACCCGCTGAACCTGTGCCTGGGGGAGGCCCGCGCCGCCGCGGCGCTCGGCACCCGGATCTACGAGCAGTCCCGGGCCGTCGCGCTCGAACAGGGCCAGCGCCCCCGCGTGCACACGGAGCGCGGCAGCGTTACCGCCAACCGGATCGTACTCTGCGGCAACGCCTATCTCGGCAATCTGGTGCCGCGGCTGGCCAGCCGCATCCTGCCGTCCGTCAGCGCCATCATCGCCACCGAGCCGCTGGGCGAGGAGCGCGCCCGCGCGCTTATCCCCGGCGATGTGGCGGTCTGCGACCCGCGCACGGCGCTGGATTACTTCCGCCTTTCTGCCGACCGGCGCATGCTCTTCGGCGGCCTGTCGAATTACAGCGGCCTCGAGCCGAAGGATCTCGTGGGTACGCTGCGGCGCAAGATGCTGAAGGTATTTCCTTCGCTCGAGAACGCAGCCATCGACCACGCCTGGAGCGGGCGCATCGGCATCGGCCTCAACCGCATGCCGCAGCTCGGGCACATCGACGAGCAGGTGAGCTATATCCAGGCCTACTCCGGGCACGGCGTCGCCCCGACCCACGTCATGGCGCGGATCACCGCCGCCATGCTGGACGGGGAAGCGGCGGACTTCGATAGCTTCGCGCGCATCCCGCACTGGCCCTTTCCGGGCGGCAGGCTCCTGCGGCGGCCCGGGCTGGCCATCGGGATGGCGTACTTCAAGGTGCGCGATACGCTGTAGTACGTGCGCACGGCCAGTGGCGCGCGGCCAGTGGCGCGCGGCTAGCGGCGATCCTTGAGGATGCGCCGGGCCGCGTTGTAACCCGGCGCGCCGGTTACCCCGCCACCGGGATGCGTGCCGGAGCCGCAGAGGTAGAGCCCGGGCATCGGCGTTGCGTACTGCGCCGCGTCCGGGTGCGGGCGCATGCTGAACAGCTGGTCCGGTTCCATGCGCCCGTGGCAGATATCGCCGCGGGGCAGGCCGAACTCGCGCTCGAGGTCCAGGGGCGTGAAGCACTGGGTGGCTACGAGGATGTCCGGCAGGTTGGGGATGAAGCGGCCGGCCCAGGCGAGGATATCCGCGAGGACCCGGGGCTTCTCCGTATCCCAGTGCCGTCCCCCGGACAGTTCGTAGGGCATGTACTTGCACAGCATGCTCATGACATGGGTGCCGTCGGCGTCGGTGAGGGAGTTGTCGATGACGCTGGGGATGACCGCCTCGATGATCGGCGGCGCGGCGGGCTCGCCCGCGCGGGCGCTGCGGTAGGCGGCGTCGAGATGCCCCTTGTCCTCCATGAGGACGATAGTGGCCTCGTGCTCGGGGCCGGGGCCGCTGCCACCGAGGGCGGCGAATTCCGGGAGCCCCTTGAGCGCAAGGTTGATCCGGAGCGAGGCCGACTCCTGGCGGAAGACGCGCAGGTCGCGCACAAAGGCCGCTGGCAGGTGCTCCTCGCCGAGGAACTCCAGCAGCGTGCGCTTCGGCTCCGTGTTTGCCGCCACCACCGGTGCCATAAATTCTTCGCCGCTCTCGAGGCGCACGCCCTGCACCCGACCGTCCTCCACGAGAATGCGCTCCACGGCCGCGTTCGTCCGCATCTCCACGCCCCGGTCGCGCGCGGAGGCCGCCATGGCCTGGGAGATACCGCCCATGCCGCCGCGCACCAGGCCCCAGGCGCCCTTGCGCCCGTCGATCTCCCCCACCGCGTGGTGCAGCATGGCGAGGCTGGCGCCGGGCTGGGACAGGGGCGCGAAGTTGGCGGGCATGATGTGCGCCGCGACCATGGCTTTCACCTTCTCGCTCTCGAACCAGCGATCGATGATCGACTCCGGCGCGCCGAGGAAGAACTGCATGAGCCGCCAGCGCCCGTCGGCGTCGAGCTTGCGGGCGTCGAGGCCGAGACGCAGCGCCGAGAGCAGGTCGCCGACGCCACCGCCGTGGAGCTTCGGCGGCTCGCGCAGCCACTGGCTGGCCAGAAGCTCGCCGACCAGCTCGACGGAGGCCTCGAAGGCGAGGTAGGCGTCGTAGTCCGTGGCCGAGAACTTCCCGAACTGGGCGCGGTCGCCGGCCTCGTCGCCGGTCAGGAGCAGGTAGTCGCCGCGGGAGTCGAGGTAGAGGGAATTCGCGAGCAAAAGCGGCTCGTAGCCGTAGCGCGCGAGCTCCAGGTCGCGCACGACCTCCGGGCGCAGCAGGCTGACCACGTAGGAGGCGACGGAATTCCGGTAGCCCGGATGGAACTCCTCGCTGACCGCCGCGCCGCCGACGACGGGGCGTCGCTCCAGCACGCAGACCCGCATACCGCCGCGGGCGAGGTAGCCCGCCGTGGTGAGACCGTTGTGGCCTGCACCGATGACGATGGCGTCGTAGTGCTCGCTCACGCCGCCTCCGCCAGCGCCGGTAAGGTCTGCCGCAGGCGCAGGTAGAGCCCGGCGTAGATCACCAGGGCAACGAGCGAGGCCCCGGCGCAGAACACGAAAACCGCGTCATAGCCGAAGCCCAGGGCCAGCGTCGAGGCGGCGAGGTTGGGGCCGACGATCTGACCCAGCCCCTGGGCCGCCGGCAGCAGCGCAGCGAAGCGTCCCGACTGGTCCACGTTGGCCACCGTCGCCATCTGGTAGACATCGATGAAGATCCAGAGGAAGTTGAAGGTATACACGCTGATGAAGAAGGTCACGTTGGTCACGCCCAGCGCCAGCATGCCGACGATGCTCGCGTGCACCAGGAGCGTCACCAGCAGCGGCCGCAGGAGGCCGAAACGGTTGCTGATCAGGGTGGCGACCAGGCAGCCGAGCAGACTCATGAAAGACACCCACACCAGCACGTTCGAGACCCAGGCCTTCTCGAGGCCGGCCCGCGCCGTCGCCAGCTCGATGTAGGTCCAGTAGGCACCGATATTGACGTAGGTCGCGGCGATGGCGACCAGGCACAGCCAGGGCACCGCTGCCGGAACGTGGCGGTGCTCGACAACCGCGCCCAGCTCCGGATCGGGCATCTCCACTTCAACGTCAAGGCCCGCCTCCACCGGCCGCGGCGGCACCCAGCGCAGGAACAGCAGGCCGAACAGGTAGGCGGCCACAAAAACGCCGTAGATCGCATCCATGGACAGACGCGGCAGCGCGAACATCTCACCTGCCTGGGTGAAGGCAAAGCAGAACAGCATGATGTTGTAGGCCCGGGCCGGCTTCGAGCTGGCACCGAGGTTGGCCACCGCGATGGCCGTGTAGACGCCGCTACCGGTGCCCGCGAGGAGCCGCAGCCAGAGCACGGCCTCGTAGTCGACCAGCATCATGCAGAGCGCGTTGGCGGCGATGGCCACGCCGGCGGCGAGCAGCACGAGCAGCCGGCGATTGATCCGCGCCACCAGCAGCGAGGCGAGCACGGCGCCCAGGGCGAGCCCGCCGAGATCGGCGCCGGCTACGCGCCCGGTCTGCACATCGCTGAACCCCAGTTGCGTGGCCCAGGCCGTGCTGATCACCGGGATGCCGGCGAGCACACCGTAGCCGACGAGGGTCATGTAGAGGGAGATGCTCAGCGAGCGCCAGCCGTCGAACACCGACCGTTCGTGGTGCAGCGCCGCTGCAACGGGTGCAGGCGCCATCGCCTAGTGCCCGACCGTCCGGGAGAAAAGATTCATGATCAGCACGCCTGCAAGGATCAGGCCGATGCCGACGACCGCGGGGAGGTCGGGCACCTGATCGAAAAACACGATACCGAAGACCGCAATGAGGACCATACCCACCCCGGACCAGATCGCGTAGGCGACGCCGACCGGCACCGTGCGCAGCACGAGCCCGAGGAAATAGAAAGACACCAGATAAGCGACGACGGACAACGCCGTCGGCCAGGGTCGCGTGAACTCCTCCGACGCTTTCAGCGCCAGCGTGCCCACGACCTCGGCGGCGATGGCCAGGGCCAGGTAGCCGTAGCCGGTCAT
>CAYFVG010000097.1:0-9763 GCA_964346365.1 uncultured Alteromonadaceae bacterium | reverse complement strand
CGCTCCACGATATTCGCTTGGTGAGAGAAGTATCCCGCGCTCGCCCCTGACGCCTCGCGACCTCCGAGCGCAATCAGAGTATCAGGGTGGTAGGGGCGGATGCCGGGGGGCCACCACCAAGCGGATATCGTGGAGCGTCTCGGCCGGGCAAGGCTGGAGGCAGCTCCCGGTATCCGCCCCGGGAAACTGCAAGGAGCGAATATTGTGGCGTTTCCCGGCCGGGCGAGGCTTGGAGCACCCCCTGGTATGTGCCCCGGCAATCCGCGGTGAAACACAAAAAAAAGACCGGCGCCACGTTTCGGGCGCCGGCCTTTTTTTGTGAGACGCAGTCGTGAGCGGGCGCAGAGCCGGTCCGCTCAGGCGGCCAGCTTTTTGACCTGGGCGCTGAGGCGGCTCTTGTGCCGCGCCGCCTTGTTTTTGTGGATGATGCCCTTGTCGGCCATGCGGTCGATGACCGGTACCGCAGCGGCGTAGGCGCCCCGGGCTTTTTCCACATCGCCGCTCTTGATTGCTGCCACGACGCCCTTGATCTTCGTCCGCACCAGGGAGCGCAGGCTGGCGTTGTGATTGCGGCGCTTTTCCGTCTGGCGGGCGCGCTTGCGGGCTTGCGGTGAATTGGCCACGGTGTGTCCTCGTCCATCGTCAACTGAAAATCGGGAGGGCGGAGTATCCACAGGCACGGTATCATTGTCAACTGCGCGCTGGCCTCCTGCAGGGTCCAGCGCCGTGTCACGGAACAGCGCCAGGAGTCTTTCCCATGCCCCTCGATCCCGACAGCGTTCACATCTGGCGGACGCCGAACGGTCATTATTTCCTGCACTGGGAAACCAGCGACCCGGCGACCGCCGTGGAGCTGGAGCCCCTGGACGCTACCGGCGCCGAGTACCATGAGCTCCCGGCGGGCAGCCCCGGGCGGGTCCGCGTCTCGGGACTGCCGGCCTCGCGCAGGCACTTCTTTCGCCTGCGCGACAGCCACGGCAGCGAGGTGATCGCGCCGGCCCGGGGCCTGGGCCTTCCCGGGGCCGTCAACTTCCGCGACTTCGGCGGCTACCGCAGCGCCGACGGCCGCCGCGTGCGCTGGGGTTGCCTGTTCCGCTCCGGCAACCTCTCGCGGCTCACGGGGGCGGCGCAGGCCCAGTTCCGTGCCCTCGACATCGACGTGGTCTGTGATTTCCGCCGCGAGGACGAGCAGACCAGCGACCCGAGCCGGCTGCCCGCCGGGACCCGGCGGGTCAACCTGGCGATCACCCCGGGTAGCCAGGGCAGCGCTCTCTACGACAGCCGACACCGGCTCACCGGCGCCGAGGCCATGGCCGAGGCCATGCGCGATATCAACCGGGAGTTCGTGCGCTCGCAGAGCGACCGCTACGCTCACCTATTCGGCCACCTCCTGGCACCGGAGAACGAACGCTGCCTGGTGCACTGCGCCGCCGGCAAGGACCGGACCGGCTTTGCTGCGGCGGTGGTCCTTCTCGCCCTGGGTGTGTCGCGGGAGACGGTTCTCGCGGATTACCTGCTCACCCGGCACTACTTCGACCCCACCGGTGAACTCGAACGGGTGCGGGAAAAATACGCTATGCACCACCTGGCCGACGAGGCGCTGCTGCCGATGCTGCAGGTGGACGAAAGCTATCTCGGGGCGGCGCTGGCCGCCATCGACGAAGACTACGGCGGTGTCGAGCAGTACCTGGAGGTCGCCCTGGGGGTCGGTCCGGCCGAGCGGGCAGCGCTGGCCGCCCGCTACCTCGAGAAATAAGCCTGCCAGCTGAGCCCCGCGGCGATGCGCGCCAGCTCGACCCCGGCCACGCCGATGGGCCGGCCGGCGTTGTCGGGGCGGCTTTTGGCGGATGACGCTGAAAAGCTTTTTCGTTAAGGTTAGGCGCTTTTTTACGAGGATGCCGCATTGAGCGAGCACGATCCCTACGCCGATGTCCGGCCCTACCGCGACGAGGAGGTCGCGCCGGTGCTCGCCCGGCTGCTGCAGGACCCGGAGCTCACCGGGGCCATTGCCGCCTTCCGCTTTGGCGGCCTCGCGCGGGTCCTGCCTTTCCTGCTGCGCCCGGCGGTGCGCTGGTACCTGAAGCGGGAACTGCGCGGGGTCGCGAGCATCCGCGATCTGCAGCTGGTTATCCGCCGCTATATGGACGCCATGATCGAGAACACCACGGCGGGCCTCGGCGTCTCGGGCCTCGACCGGCTCGATCCACGGCGCGGCTACCTGTTTGTAAGCAACCACCGGGACATCGCGATGGACCCGGCCTTCACCAACTATGCGCTGCACGTGAGCGGCTTCGACACGGTGCAGATCGCCATCGGCGACAACCTGCTGACCAAGCCCTGGGTCGCCGATCTCATGCGCCTCAACAAGAGCTTCATCGTGCGCCGTTCGGCCGCCGGCTCCCGGGAGCTGCTCGCCGCCTCCCGGCACCTGTCTGCCTATATCCGCTCCGCGCTGACCGCCGAGGGCGCGAACGTCTGGCTCGCCCAGCGCGAGGGACGTGCCAAGGACGGTATCGACCGCACGGAGCCGGCGGTGATCAAGATGCTGTCCCTGAGCCGCGACAGGGCCAGCGAGGGCTTCGGCGAGCACATCGCCAGCCTCGGCATTGTCCCGGTAGCTATCTCCTACGAACTGGACCCCTGTGATGCGCTCAAGGCCCGGGAACTGGCTGAGCGCGCGCGCACCGGCTTCTATGAGAAGGGCGAACAGGAAGACGTTTCCTCCATTGGCGTGGGCATCGCCGGCAGCAAGGGCCGGGTGCACGTGAGCTTTGGCACGCCCCTCGGCAGCGGCTTCGACAGCGCCACCGCGGTCGCCGCAGAAGTCGACCGGCAGGTGCTCGCCGGCTTCCGGCTGCACCCGAGCAACCTCCAGGCCTACGCGGCTTTGGAGGGACAGGCGCCCCCGGCGGGTTTGTGCTGCGAGGACGGTTCCGTGTCCGCGGCGGTGTTCCAGGCGCGCATGGACGCCATCCCTCCCGAACACCGGCCCTACGCCCTGGCGATCTATGCCAACGCCGTGCGCAGCCAGCTCGCGCTGCGCGAGGCGGCCTGACGGCTTTGCTCAGCGAGGCCCTGAAGGACCAGATCCGCGACGCCTACAGCGCCACCGTTGCCGCGCAGAATCTGAGCCCGCGCCGCGGCCAGCGGCAGATGATCGGCGCCGTCGCCCGGGCCCTGGCCCGTATTCCCGCGGACGGCAGCGCGCCGGCCGAGGCGCCGGTCTGCGTGATCGAGGCCGGCACCGGCACGGGGAAAACCCTCGCCTACGCCCTGGCGGCCATTCCCGTGGCCCAGGACCGGGGCAAGCGCCTGGTGGTGGCCACGGCCACCGTGGCCCTCCAGGAGCAGTTCGTGCACCGGGACCTGCCCGACATCGCCGCCGGCAGCGGGCTGGTTTTCACCGCCGCCCTCGCCAAGGGCCGCCGCCGCTATGTCTGCCTGAGCAAGCTGGACCGCCAGCTCGCCCAGGGTCAGGATGCGCCGGCGGCGATTCCCCTCTACCCGGACGAGGAGCCGGCCGCCGGCGATGCGCTGCCGGTGTACGAGGCGATGATCGATGCCCTGGGCCGGGGCGGCTGGGACGGGGACCGGGACGGCTGGCCCGGGGCTCTGGATGAGGCGACCTGGCTGGCGGTAACCACGGACCACAACCAGTGCACCGGCCGGCGCTGTCCCAACGTCGGCCAGTGCAGCTTTTTCCGCGCCCGGGAGGCTCTGCAGGGCGCCGACGTCGTCGTCGCCAATCACGACCTGGTGCTCGCGGACCTCGCCCTGGGCGGCGGGGCGATCCTGCCGGCGCCGGAGGACACCATCTATATTTTCGACGAGGGCCACCACCTGCCGGACAAGGCCCTCAACCATTTCTCCAGCTTCTGCCGCCTGCACAGTACCCGGCAGTGGTTGCGCGACAGTGCCCGGGGCCTCGCCGCCGGCGTCGCCGACCTCGGCGAGATCGCCGGCGTCGGCGGGCTCCTCGAGCAGCTGCCGGGGCAGCTGGAGGAACTCGCCGCCGGGCTCGAGGTAGCGGAGGATACGGTCGCGGGGCTGCTCGCCGAGGAGGATGCGCGCACGGAGCGGGAGGCGGAGCGCCTGCGCTTTCCCCACGGCCGCGTGCCGGACGCCCTGGCGCCTCTCGCCGGAACCCTCGCCGCGGGCTTCGGGCGTCTCGCCTCGGGCCTCGCCCGCCTCGAGGGCTGCCTCGAGGACGAGCTGGAACACGGCGACCGGGAGACTGTCGAGCCCTGGCACCTCGCCGTGGCCGGCATGCGCGGCCGCGCCGGGAACACCCTGGCCCTGTGGCAGGATTACGCCACCCCGGACCCGGAGGGGCCGCCGCCCCGGGCACGCTGGATCAGCCGGGTGCGTGCCGGCAGCGGCGGGCCCGTGGGTCACGATCTGCTGTGCAGCCCGATCCTGGCCACGGACATCCTCGCCGAGCACCTGTGGCCGCGGGCTGCGGGCGTGGTCGTAACCTCGGCGACGCTCACGGCCCTCGGGACTTTCGACCGCTTTCGCCAGCGCAGCGGCGTCCCGGAGGATGCCATCTTCGAGGTTGTGAGCAGCCCCTTCGACTACACCCGGGCGACACTCACGGTGCCCGCCATGGCGACCGACGGCGGCAGCGCCGCCGCCCACAGCGCCGAGCTGATCGAACGGCTCCCGGACTGGCTGGCCTGCGACGAAGCCGCCCTGGTGCTGTTCGCTTCCCGGCGGCAGCTGCTGGAGGTGCGCGACGGGGTGCGGGACCGGCTGGGCGATCGGCTGCTGGTGCAGGACAGCCTCGGCAAGCAGGAAATCCTGCGCCGGCACCGGGAGGCGGTGGACGCGGGCAGGGGCAGCATCATTTTCGGCCTGGCGAGCTTCGCCGAGGGCGTGGACCTGCCCGGGGACTACTGCCGGCACGTGGTCATCGCCAAGCTGCCGTTCGCGGTGCCCGACAGCCCCCTGGAGGCGGCCCTCGCGGAGTGGGTGGAGGACCGCGGCGGCAATGCCTTCATGGAGATCAGCGTGCCCGATGCGGCGCTTCGCCTGACCCAGGCCAGTGGCCGCCTGCTCCGTACCGAGGCGGACGGCGGGCGCATTACCCTCTGCGACCGGCGTGTGGTTACCCGGCGCTACGGCCGCGCGATCCTCGACTCCCTGCCACCGTTCCGGCGCGAGATCGCCTGAGGGTCGCCGACCCCCGGTGCCACTGACGGGCACCGAAAAAGCAAAAAAAGCCGGCGGGCTCGCGCGCCGCCGGCCCTGAGGGTCGCTGACGGATCAGAAGTTGTAGGTGACCTCGCCGCCGATCACCTCGCCCTTCGACATCGGCGAGAAGGTGCCGCCCGTCGGCACGCCGGCAACGGTGGGAGTAAGTTGCGTATCCCCGCCGTGACGCACCGAACCCAGCAGATTGCGGCCATAGACCGAGAACACCCAGTGACCGTCGTTGCTGTAGATATCCAGCCCGGCGTCGAGGATATCCTGCTCGTTGACAAAGCCGAGGTTGTCGTCGGTCCATGCCATTTCGTCGCGGAAGGCGTAGTTCAGCCGGGCCGTCGCGTAGGCCCAGCTGCCGAGCTCGAAGTCGTAGTTGGCGCCGAGGCTGTAGGACCACTCCGGTGCGCGCACGACGTCGAGGTCTTCATCTGCCTCGTCGATGACGCCGTCGTTGGTCAGGTCGAAGCTGACCTCATCGTAGCCGGCATTGGTGTAGCCGAGGGAGGCGAGGAGGGTGATGCGGTCGCCCAGGCTGAAGGCGCCATCGGCTTCAAAGCCCCAGATCGTCGCGTCGGCAGTATTGCGGATGATCTGCACCACGCCGGCATCCGGGTCGGCGAAGTTCAGCTGACGCTGCATGTCACCGACCTCGGTGTAGAACGCGGCGGCGTTGAAGCGGCCCCAGCCGTGGGTCGACTTGTAGCCGATTTCGAAGCTGTCCACCTGCTCCTCGTCAAAGGCCTGCGGTGTGAACTCGGGTGTGGTGTTGCGCAGGTTGTAGCCGCCGGAGCGGAAGCCTCGGGACCAGTGGCCGTAGACCTGGGAGCTGTCGCCGAGCATGTAGGAGGCGCCCAGCTTGGGCGACCAGGTCTGCCAGTCCTGGTCGTCGACAAAGTCGAAGGGGCACTCGGGGAAGCCCTCGCTCCGGTCGACGATGTTGCAGCGGAAGTCCACCGGATAGCTGATGCCCGGCGTCGCGAGCCCCGGCGGCAGCGCCGGGAAGCTGTCCTCCAGGCTCTGGTTGGCGGCCAGGGAAGCCACGTTGGCGTACTTTTCTTCGTCGGTGTAGCGGATGCCCGCGGTGAGTGTGAGGCGATCGGTAAGCGCGTAGTCAGCGGCGAGAAACACGCCGAGGGTTTCAACGCCGTAGAGCCCACCCCCGTCCTGAATGATCAGTGGTGCCTGGTTGCCGGTTGCGGCACCGGCAAGGTTGCGGCGCTCATGATAAGCCTGGTCCATATCGAACCAGTAAACCCCGGTAGTGACATCGACGTCGCCGAAGCGGCCGCTGTAGCGCAGCTCCAGGCTGTTCTGCTCCGCCTCGAGCCAGGTTGGGGCGTGGAAGGCCCAGATCGGCTGCGCATCGATGTCGCTGCCGGCCTCCTGAGAGGTGTCGCGCCAGCCGTAGATGGCGGTGAGGGTGCCCTCGCCGAGGTCGACGTCATGATTGAGTTCGGCGGTCAGGAAATCGGTCTCGATGCGCTGGTAGCCGATGAAGTCGTTGCTGCTGCCAAAGCTGTTGTCGCGGTCGAAATTGACCCAGACGCCGTCGATACCGCGGCCGTTGGTGTGCGACTGGGCAACGGCGCCGTCACCGTCGATGTCCGTGTATTCGTAGCGGAGCACGACTTCCGTCCGATCCGTCGGCGTCCACACCACTGTCGGGCGCAGCATGAGCTGCTCCACGGCACCCACGTCCTCCTCGCTGACCCCGAAGTCCGGGAAGGCGTCGCGCTGGAACCAGCCTTCGTCCTCGTTGTAGTAGGCGGTCAGACGCAAGCCCAGGGTGTCGCTTACCGGCCCCCCGGCGGCGGCCATGGCGTAGTAGTTGAGCCCGCCATCGCTGCCGAAACCGTCGACGGCGCTCTTGAGGGTGGCATCCCACTCCTCCCCGGGCTTTTTGGTGTTCATGAGCACGGCGCCACCGGTCACGTTACGGCCGAAGAGAATTCCCTGGGGCCCGCGCAGCACCTCGATGCCTTCGAGGTCGAATACGTCGAAGATGATGCCGTTGTTGACGCCGAGGTAAACGCCGTTGACGAAAACGCCCACGGCGGGGTCGATCGAGGGTATCGAGGCGTTGATCCCGAGGCCGCGGATCGAGAAGTTGGCGGTGCCTCGCGTAGTGCCGACGTCATCGAGGGTGACGTTCGGCAGACCGACGCCGAGGTTGGTAAGGTCGCGCACCTTCAGGGCCTCGATCTGGTCGGCGCCGAAGGCGGTAATGGACAGCGGCACATCCTGGGAACCTTCGTCGCGCTTGCGGGCGGTGACCACGACCTCCTCGAGGAGGGCGGCGGAGCCGCTGCGGCGCTGGGGTTCCTGGGCCCGGGCGTCGGTCGCCAGGCCACCGGCGGCGACGGCCACCGCGACGGCGAGGGGCGACAGTAGAGGAGACTTGCAGTTGGTATCGGGGCGCATAAAAGACATCCTGTTGCTATTGCTATCTGTTGCTATCTCTATCATCGGAACATCCTGCGGTGATGCGGGCTCGTTATGCATTGCATGACGAACGTCAAGCATCACTCAAACAGTAGGCGAAGTTTGACGCCTCGCCCATCAGTTTCAAGGTGTCAGGGCGTAAATTTGTCAGAGTTGCTGGATAACAGGGGCGGAGTTGCTAGCGGGTGATCGCAGTCGCTTCGGGCGCCGCCGCTCCCCCGCGACAGGGGTCGTTCTGCTAACATTTCAGCGCTGTCGTTGATGCCGCTCCGCGGTTGCGCCGGAAGTGCGCTACCGCCCGCTGCACACGGCACACCCCATACACGAGAGGTGCAAACGATGACGATACGACAAGTTACCGGCGGGATGGCGCTGGCCGCGGCCCTCGGCCTCGCCGGGCCGGTACTGGCGGCAGGAGAACTGGTGAATCGCGCGCGCAGCCTGTTTGAGCCGGTACCGAGGGAAGCCCCTGTCATCGAAGGCAACACGCTGACCAGCGACAAAATCGAATTGGGGAAAATGCTGTTCTTCGAGCCCCGCCTGTCCTCGAGCCATCTGATCAGCTGTAACACCTGCCACAACGTCGGTATGGGTGGGCACGACTACCTGCAAACGTCCATCGGGCACGGCTGGCAAAAAGGCCCGAGGAATTCGCCCACGGTCTTCAACGCGGTCTTCAATGCCGCCCAGTTCTGGGATGGCCGGGCCGCCGATCTTGCCGAACAGGCCAAAGGTCCGGTGCAGGCCGGTGTTGAAATGAACAGCACCCCGGAGCGCGTTGTTGCTACGTTGAACAGCATGCCCGAGTACGGCGCGCGCTTCGCCGCCGCGTTTCCCGAGGACGTCGAGCCGGTCACCTTCGACAATATGGCGATAGCGATCGAAGCCTTTGAAGCGACACTGATTACACCGGACGCACCGTTTGATCGGTTCTTGCGCGGCGAAACCGGGGCGCTGGACGATGCGGAGAAAGAGGGCCTCGCACTGTTCATGGACAAGGGCTGCGCGGCTTGCCACGGCGGCGTTAATTTCGGCGGGCAGGGTTATTATCCCTTCGGACTCGTCGAGAAGCCGGGGGCCGATATTCTACCGGTCGGCGACAAGGGGCGTTTTCAAGTGACGCGCACCGCAACTGATGAATATGTGTTTCGGGCTGCGCCGCTGCGTAATATCGAGCTCACCGCACCCTATTTTCACTCCGGTGGCGTCTGGACCCTCGAGACTGCCGTGGCGGTGATGGGGAACACCCAGTTGGGGACCGAGCTGACCGAGGACGAGGTAAATCGCATTGTTGCCTTCCTGAAGACTCTGACCGGCGATGTGCCCGGGATTGACTATCCCCAGCTGCCGCCGAGCACCGCGGCGACGCCACGACCGGTATCGATGACCCCGCCGTCGTAGAGCACGGCGATCACAGCTACTGCCGGTGAAGCCAAGTTGATTGACAGCGTCAGCCTTAGGCTTAATGCTCGCGACCAGGCCGGCCTCGGAACGGGTCGATCTCGAGCATGCAAGGAGGCCTAGCATCTCAATGAACCCGACAGGGTTGTAGGCACCCTGGCCTGGCCCCGAGCGCAGCGGGGCGGATGTTGACGACAGGCGTTTCCGCCGCCGTCAGTCTACGATCGTATCCAGCTCCTGCGAATACTTCTGATACAGCCGAAAGTTGTGTTCGATGGCCTCGGTGCCATCCTGCTGCACAATGGCGACGCGTAACTGGTCCTTGACCCATCTGTGCTCGGCCCAGTTGCCGCCACCGGTCTTTACCACCTCCATTTCGGCATTGGCCAGCCCCAGTATGTTGCCGGTGCTCTTGTAGACCTTGGCGATATCACCGAGCGATATAAGCTGCAGGGTTTTGGCGGCGTCGAATATTGGCAACCTCGTTTGTGGACATGCCTCGCCAATAACGTCGCCCCGACCGTAGCGGCAAGACAATAGTTTCAGTCGATTCTTTGCGATGGGCTCAACAACGTCGAGCCCGGCCCGGCGCCGAAGAAACAAAGGCACTGGCCGGTGTCCATGCACTTTGAGCGAAGCTGGAGCGGGTGATGGGAATCGAACCCCTCGGATGCCTCGGGCGGGTGCGCCGCGCCGGCCAGAAGCCCGAACTCCT
>CAYFVG010000096.1:0-9776 GCA_964346365.1 uncultured Alteromonadaceae bacterium | reverse complement strand
TTCCGATCTGAGGCCCACACCGGCGGGGCCCGGTCCCGGGAGGCCCTCTACTCCCGCCTCAACGTGTTTCCCATCGCCATGCCGGCCCTGCGCGAGCGCCGGGAAGACCTGCCGCTGCTGATCCGGCACTTCCAGTCCCTGCTCGACGACCCGGTGACCTTCAGCGCCGCGGCGCTGGACGCCCTCAGGGCCTACGACTGGCCCGGCAATGTGCGCGAGCTGGCCAACCTGGTCGAGCGCATGGGCATTATGCAGCCGGGGCGCCCGGTGCAGCTCGACGACCTGCCGGAGCGCTACCGGCAGGCGCTGGCGGCGGCCCCGGACGCCGGGTCGCCGCCGCCCGGCGAGGCCTGGGCCGCCGAGGCGCCGGCCGCGGGCGCGCTGCCGATGCTGCCGGCGCAGGGGCTGGACCTCAAGGACTACCTGGCCCGCGTGGAGGTCGCCCTGGTCGAGCAGGCGCTGCAGCGCACCGGCGGCGTGGTGGCGCACAGCGCGGCGCTCCTCGGCCTGCGCCGCACGACGCTGGTGGAAAAGATAAAAAAATACGGTATCGACAGCGACGCCGAGTGACAGCTCTCGGGTTGCGAGCAGCGATCAACGTAACTAGTAACAACTGAGCTGATCGCCGCCGGTACGTTGCTTGCCGCTGGTACGTCCGCTGCCCCTGGTACGTCCATTGCCCCTGGTACGTCCGTTGCCGTTGGGGCGCAGGCTGCCAACGGGGCGCCAGCTGCCGGTGGCACGCTAGTTGCAGCCGATCTCCCCGCAAGTGCCGGAGCTGCAGGAGATCAAGGCCCCATGGACGACCAGCACCCGTCCCTCGACCAGCGCGACCCGCCTCTCGACGCGGGCGACGCGCGTGAACAGCGGGACCAGCGCGCCCGGCAAGAAAGCGCCGACAACCCCTACCGGGCCTTCAACCGCCTGTCGGAGGAGCTGTCGACGGCGTATTTTTCCCTCGCGGACCGGGTCGCCGGGCTGGAGGCGGAGCTGGTGCGCTCGCGGCAGGAGAAAGAGCGCCAGCGCGAGGAGAAACAGCACCTCGCCGACCGCCTGGGGGCGCTGGTCGAGTCCCTCCCCGGCGGGGTCGTCGTCCACGACCGCGACGGCCGCGTGACCACCTGCAATGCCGTGGCCCGGCGCTGGTTCGGCGCTGGGCTGGCCGGGGCGCGCTGGCCGGCGCTGCTCGCCGCCGGCGGCCACCGCCTGCGCGACGGCGGCCGGGAGCTCGAGACGGCCGCGGGCTGCCAGCTCACGGCCTCGCAGCGCTACCTGGCGGCGCGCCAGGAAACGATCATCCTGCTTACCGATGTCACCGAGGAACGGCGCCTGCAGGCGGCGCTGGAGCAGCACCGGCGCCTCGCCACCATGGGCGAGATGGCGGCGCGGCTGGCCCACCAGCTGCGCACACCGCTGGCGACCGCCCTGCTCTACGCCAATCATTTGACGGAGGGCGAGCTCGCCACCGACAAGCGCCGGGATTTTGGCAGCAAACTCCTCTCACGCCTGCGCGACCTCGACCGCCTCACCGGCGACATGCTCGGCTTCGTCCGCGCCTCGCCGAGCCGGCCGGAGAGCGTGACCCTGCCGGCGCTGTTCGACGCGGTCCGCCAGACCCTCGCCAGCGCCGTGCGCGAGGGGCGCCGGCTGCAGATCGACCCGTGCCCGGCGGCGTCGCCCCTGCGCGGCGATCGCCAGGCGCTGGCCGGCGCCCTGTGCAACCTGATCGAGAACGCCTGGCAGGTCGGCGGCCCGGCCGTGACCGTGCGCCTCGCCGCCGAGCGGCGCGGCGACCGGGCGCTGGCGCTACTGGTCGAAGACGACGGCCCCGGGGTCGACGGCGCCGTCGCCGAGCGCATCTTCGAGCCCTTCTTTTCCGGCCGCAGCGGCGGCACCGGCCTCGGCCTGCCGCTGGCGCGCTCCGTGGCGGAGGCCCACCACGGCACGCTGCGCCTCGAGCGCCCCGCCGGCGCCGGGGCGCGCTTCGTGCTCTGGCTGCCTCTCGATGGCGAGGGCGAGGACGAGGACGAGGGTGAGAACAACAGCGGCAGCGAGCGCCGCGCCGGCGCCGCCGGGGGTTCAGCGTGAGCGCCTTCCGTGTCCTGCTGGTGGAGGATGACGGCGACCTGCGCGAGGCGCTGGGCGAGACGCTGCTCCTCGGCGGCTACGAGGTCGTGGCCGTCGCCGACGGCCGCGAGGCCCTGCGGCAGCTCGGCGAGGCCGCCTTCGGGCTGGTGCTGTCGGACATCCAGATGGCGCCCATGGGCGGCCTGGAGCTGCTCGGCCGCATCCGCGCGGCGCACCGGGAGACGCCGGTGGTACTGATGACGGCCTTCGGCAGCGTGCCCCAGGCCGTCGGTGCGATCCGCCAGGGCGCGATGGACTATTTATTGAAGCCGGTCGAGGCCCCGGCGCTGCTGGCGCTCGTGGAGCGCTTCCGGGACCTGGCCGGGACGGCCGCGGAGCTGATCGCGGCGGACCCGCAGAGCCGGGCGCTGGTGGGCGTGGCGCGCAAGGTCGCCGCGGCCGATGTGAGCGTGCTCCTGGCCGGGCCCAGCGGCAGCGGCAAGGAGGTGTTCGCGCGCTTCATCCACGACCAGTCCGATCGCGCCGACGGCCCCTTCGTCGCCCTCAACTGCGCGGCCATCCCCGAGCAGATGCTCGAGGCCGAGCTCTTCGGCCACGAGAAAGGCGCTTTTACCGGCGCCGCCCGCGCCCGGGTCGGCAAGTTTGAAAGCGCCGCCGGCGGCACCCTGCTGCTGGACGAAATCTCCGAGATGGACCTGGGGCTGCAGGCCAAGCTGCTGCGCGTGCTGCAGGAGCGCGAAGTGGAGCGCCTCGGCAGCAACCACTGCATCCCCCTCGACGTGCGCGTGATCGCCACCAGCAACCGCGACCTGGCGGCGGCGGTGAACGCCGGCCACTTCCGCGAGGACCTCTACTACCGTCTCAACGTCTTCCCCCTGCACCTGCCGCCGCTGCGCGCGCGCCCCGGCGACATCGAGCCGCTGGCGCAGCGGGCGGTGACGCGGCACGCCCGCGGCCGCCCGCCGACCCTGGGCGCCTCGGCCCTGAGTCGGTTGCGCGAGCACCCCTGGCCCGGCAACGTCCGCGAGCTGGACAACGTCATCCAGCGCGCCCTCGTGCTGGCCGGCGACAACGCCGAGCTGCAGGCCGAGGACCTGTTCTTCGAAGACCCGGGCGCCGCGGCCGGCGACCCCCGGGATCCGGCGGCCGCCGGCGCCGCCGACCGGCCCGGAGCGGAGACCCTGCAGGCGACGCTGGAAGACCGCGAGGCCGATACCATCGTGGCCGTACTGGCAGAGGAGGCCGGGCACCGCGGCCGCGCCGCGGCGCGCCTGGGCATCAGCCCGCGCACGCTGCGCTACAAACTGTCGCGGCTGCGCCAGAGCGGCGTCGCCATTCCCGGTGACGGCGGCGCCTGCGCCGCCGTGGCGCGCTGATGCGCCGGCGCCGGCCGGGCGGGCCCGGGATGTTGCGTTGGCTGGCGGGAACACTGACTGCGGCGAGCCGCGCGCGGTGCGGGCCTTGAACATTGACAATTGAGCACCGGGAACCCTGACAAGCGGGAAGCCTGAACAGCGAGAACCTTGCACATCGAGACCCTGAACATCGAGACCTTGAACATCGGGAACCCGGATCCACGAGAAGCCTGAACATCGGGAACCGAAACACTTAACAGCGTCAACGGGGAGAGCAACCGTGGAAGACATGGCCATTCAGCAGGTGCTGACGCAGATGCGCCAGCTCAAACTCGACGCCGGGGCCGGCGCCCTGGAAAGCGAGCCCGCGGCCGCGCCGGGGCCGCAGTCCGACTTCGCCACCCTGCTCAACCGCTCCATGGCGGAAGTGGCCGACAACCAGCAGAGCGCCAGGGCGCTCAGCGAAGCCTTTGAGCGCGGCGACCCGGGCACGGACCTGACGGAGGTCATGATCGCCGGCCAGAAAGCCCGGGTCTCCTTCGAGGCCCTGCTGCAGGTGCGCAACCGCCTGGTCGAGGCCTACCGCGAAGTGCAGAACATGCCCATATGATCACCGCAAGCGTGAGGAGCTGAGCCGATGGCGGCGCAGGATCTGGCCCCGACGGGGCCGCGACAGAATCTCGTGGACCAGGTACCGGGGCTGCGCCAGCTCCTGCTGCTGGTCGGGCTGGCGGCGGCCGTGGCCCTCGGCGTGTGGGTGGTGCTCTGGTCCCAGGAGGACAGTTACCGGGTGCTGTTCAGCAACCTCGGGGATCGCGACGCCCTGGAAATCGTCCAGGTGCTCGAGGCGGCCGGCGTGCCCAACCGCTACGAATCCGGCGCCGGCGCCGTGCTCGTCCCGGCGGACCAGGTGCACACGGCGCGGCTGCAGCTCGCCTCGCAGGACCTGCCGAGCAGCGGCGGCGTCGGCTTCGAGATGCTCAACGAGAGCAACGGCATCTCCGACAGCCAGTTCGTCGAGAACGCCCGCTTCAAGCGCGCCCTCGAGGTGGAGCTGCAGCGCACCATCGCCAGCATCAGCGCGGTGACCGGCGCCCGGGTGCACCTGGCCGTGCCGCGGCAGACGGTGTTTCTGCGCGACCGCCAGCCCGCCAGCGCGTCGGTGCTCGTCAACCTCTACCCCGGCCGTCGCCTGGAGCCCGGCCAGGTCGCCAGCGTGGTCAACCTGGTCGCCGCCTCCGTGCCGGAGATGGAGCGCGGCCAGGTGACCGTGATCGACCAGAACGGCACCCTGCTGACCCAGGACCCGGACGCCGAGGAGCCCAGCGGGGCCGACGCGCTGGAAGAACAGGCCGAGCGCATGGAAGAGCGCCTGACCTCGCGCGTGGAAGAGCTGCTGGCACCCATCGTCGGCCTCGACAACGTCCGCGCGCAGGTCGCCGTCAGCCTCAACCCGGAGCGCCGCGAAGAAACCCAGGAGCTCTACGACCCGGACACCCCGGTGATCCGCAGCGAGGAGCTCAGCGAGGAGCCGGCCTTCGGCGCGGGCGGGGGCCAGGGGGTGCCCGGGGCGCTCAGCAACCAGCCACCGGTGGCGGCCGGGGCGGAGCCGGGCGAGGAGGACGCCGACCCCGGGGACCCGGCCCTGGCCACGCGCAGCCTGCGCAACTACGAAATCAGCCGCACGGTGCGCTACCTGCAGGCGCCGGTGGGGTCCGTGCGCCGCCTCAACGTCGCCGTGGTGCTCAACGAGCGCAGCGTGCTCGATGCCGAGGGCGAGCCGGAAACCGTCGCCTACACGCCCGAGGAGCTCGAGCGCTTCACGGAGCTGGTGCGCAAGGCCGTCGGCTTCGAGGAGGCGCGCGGCGACGCGGTGAGCGTGGTCGGCGCGACCTTCATCCCCGACGACGACGGCGATGTGCTGGAGGTCGAGGAACCCTCGTTCCTCGATCGTTTTGACCTGGTCGGCGCGCTGCGCGTGATCGCCGCGCTGGTGGTCGTGCTAGTCTTGGTGCTGATGATCATTCGGCCGACGCTGCGCCAGCTGCTGACCATTCCCGCGCCGCGCACGCAGATGCTGCCGCAGAGCTACGCCCAGGGGCTTCCCGCCGGGGCCGCCGGGGCCGCCGGAACCGAAGGCGGCGAAGCCCCCGGGGCGCCGGAGCGCAGCGGCGCGGCGCGGGCGCGCGCCGCCGATGACTTCGAGGAGCGCGTGGCGAGCGCCAAGGAAATCGTCCGCCAGGATCCGAAGCGGGTCGCCCAGGTGGTGAACGACTGGGTCAATCAGAACGAGGCATGAGCGGAGGATGCACATGACGCACGGGAAGCACAGGACGCACAGCATGCGCGGCAAGGTGGGCGGTCGTGAGTGACGACGCCGGCGCCGAGCTGTCCGGCGTCGACCGCGCGGCGATTCTGCTGATGTCCCTGGGCGAGCAGCAGGCCTCGGCCGTGCTCAAGCACATGGGCGCCCGCGAGGTGCAGAAGGTCGGCAATTCCATGGCCTCCCTGACCGGGGTCAACCGGGAGCAGGTCAGCAAGGTGCTGGACGACTTCATTACCACCGTCGACGAGAAAACCTCCGTCGGCGTCGATTCGGACGACTACGTCCGCAAGGTGATGAAAGAGGCCCTGGGCGACAAGGCCTCCAACATGATCGACCGCATCCTCGTCAGCAGCGACAGCAAGGGCCTCGAGTCGCTGAAGTGGATGGACCCGCGCAGCGTGGCGGAGATGATCCGCCAGGAACACCCGCAGATCATCGCCATCGTGCTGTCCTACCTCGACAGCGACCAGGCCGCGGAAGTCCTCGGCTTCCTGCCCGAGCGCGTGCGCCCGGACGTGATCATGCGCATCGCCACCCTCGACGGTATTCCGCCCTCGGCCCTGGCCGAACTCGATGACGTCATCCAGCGCCAGTCCAGCGGCAGCGAGAACGTCAAGTCGACCGGCGGCGGCGGGGTGCGCGCGGCGGCGGAGATCCTCAACCTGGTCGACGGCAACACCGAAGAAGGCGTCCTCGACGCCGTGAAAAAGTCCAATGAAAGCCTCGGCCTGCAGATCCAGGAGCAGATGTTCGTATTCGAAAACCTGGCCGATATCGACGACCGCGGCATCCAGACACTGCTGCGGGAACTGCAGACCGATGTGCTCGTGGTCGCCCTCAAGGGGGCCGACCCCACGGTCAAGAAAAAGCTGCTGAAGAACATGTCCCAGCGCGCCGCCGAGATGCTTAACGAGGACCTCGAGGCGAAGGGGCCCGTGCGCCTGAGCGAGGTGGAAGCCGCGCAGAAGGAGGTGCTGGTGACCGTGCGCCGCCTGGCCGACGAGGGCCAGATCGAACTCGGCGGCCAGGGCGAAGAGTATGTCTGACATTCTGCGCCGGGAGCAGCTGCCGCCCATGGACCGCTGGCAGCTGCAGGAGGTGGCGGCGGGGCCCACCGCGGGCAACGGTGGCCTGCGCGCGCCGACACCGGCGCCGCCGCAGAGCGCCGCGGCCCTGGAAGCGCTGCAGCAGCAGGCCTGGGACGAGGCCTACGCCCGCGGCCTCGCGGCGGGGCGGGAAGCGGGCCGGGAAGCGGGGCGCGCCGCCAGCGAACAGGAGCAGGCGCGGCGGGGTGAGCGCCTGGACGCCCTGCTCGCCGCCCTGGGCGAGCCCCTCGAGGCGGTCGATGAGGCGGTCGAGGAAGAGCTGGCCCAGCTCGCCCTGGCCGTGGCCCGGCAGATCCTGCGCCGGGAACTGGCGGTCGACCCGGCCCACGTGATCGCCGCCGTGCGCGAAGCCCTCGGCGAGCTGCCGGTCAACAGCCGCGCCATCCAGGTCCTGCTCAACCCCGACGACGCACAGCTGGTGCGCGAGTCCCTGCCCCGGCCCGGGAGCCACGCGCACTGGGAGATCGTCGAGGACCCGATGATCGCGCGCGGCGGCTGCCAGGTGCAGTCGGCCGATTCCTCGGTGGATGCCTCCCTCGAGGCGCGTATCGCCACCGTGGCAGCGCGCGTGCTCGGCGGCGACCGGGAGGACGACCCCGCTGCCGCCGCGGCGGCACCGACGCCACCGGATTCATGAGCGGCGCCCGCGGCGCGCGCTGGGCGGCGAGCCTGCACGAGCGTCGGCAGGCGGTGCCCGGCGCCACACTGTGGGCCACCGGCCGGCTGCGGCGGGTGGTCGGGCTGACCCTCGAAGCCGTCGGCGTCGAGGCGTCGCTCGGCGAGCGCTGCTGGGTGCTGCCCGACCACGGGCCGCGGCTGGAGACAGAAGTCGTCGGCTTCACCGACGACAGCCTGTTCCTGATGCCCGTGGAACAGATCCACGGTCTGTCGCCGCGGGCCCGGGTCGTGCGCGCCGGCAAGGCCCTGGGGGCGCCCGTGGGCGAGGCGCTGCTCGGCCGGGTGGTGGATGGCGCCGGAGTCCCTCTCGACGATCGCGGCCCGCTGCGCGTCGAAGAACACGCGCCGCTCCTGGGGCGGCCCCTCAACCCCCTCGGCCGCGCCCCGATCCGCGACCCCCTCGACGTCGGGGTGCGCAGCATCAACGCCCTGTTCACCGTGGGCCGCGGCCAGCGCCTCGGCCTGTTCGCCGGTTCCGGGGTGGGCAAATCGACGCTCCTCGGTATGATGACCCGCTACACCGCCGCCGACGTGGTCGTGGTGGCGCTCATCGGCGAGCGCGGCCGGGAGGTGCGCGACTTCATCGACAATACCCTGGGGCCCGACGGCATGCGCCGGGCGGTTGTGGTCGCCACACCGGCGGACCAGGCACCGCTCATGCGCATGCGCGGCGCCTGGCTGGCGACCGCCATCGCCGAGCACTTCCGCGACTGCGGGCTGAAGGTGCTGCTGCTTATGGATTCCCTGACCCGCTTTGCCCAGGCGCGGCGGGAAATCGCCCTGGCGGTGGGAGAGCCACCGGCGACCAAGGGTTACCCGCCGTCGGTGTTCGCGAGCCTGCCGGCGCTGGTGGAGCGCGCCGGCACCGGGGCTGCGGGGGGCGGTTCCATCACCGCCTTCTACACGGTTCTGGTGGAGGGTGACGACAGCAGTGACCCGGTCGCCGATGCGGCCCGCGCCATTCTCGATGGGCACATCGTGCTCTCGCGGAGTCTCGCGGAACAGGGCATCTACCCGTCCATCGACGTCGAGGCCTCGATCAGCCGGTTGATGGCGGACATCACCGCCGCCTCGCACCAGGCGGCGGTGCAGCGCTTCCGGCAGCTTTTTGCCGCCTACCGGCAAAATGAGGACCTGATCGCCGTCGGCGCCTACCGCAAGGGCTCGGACCCGCGCATCGACGAGGCCCTGGCCCTGCGCCCGGCCATGCTGGATTTTCTGCGCCAGGGCATGAACGAGCCGGTCGACCTGCCGGCGAGCTTCGCGGCGCTGCGCGGCCTGCTGTCCCCGGGCGGCGACGGGGGCGAAGACGGCACATAAGTTGCTAACATTGTTTTAGCTTAGAGTAGCAAGGGCTAGTTAGAGAGCCTCAGAGAGAGCGAGGAGAAAACAGAACGTGAGCAAGACACGCTCGGCGCGGCTGCAGCGGATCTCCGAACACTTCGCCGAGGACCGCGAACAGGCCTCCCGCCGGCTGGCGGCATCGCGCGGCGCGCTCGACGAAGCGGAAGAGCGCCTGCGCGAACTGCAGCGCTATCTCCTGGCCTACCAGGGAGAACAGCCGCAGCGCGGTGCCGGCGCCAGCGCGGCGACCCTCCGCAACCGGACAGCCTTCCTCGGCCAGCTGCACAGCGCGCTCGGGCAGCAGGAACGGCAGGTGGAGCGGGCGCGCGCCGCTTTCGAAAAGCAGCGGGACCAGTGGCATGAAGCCCGGGCCCAGGTGCGCGCGGTCGAGGCCGCCGCCGAGCGCGCGGCCGCCGGCGAGCGCCGGGCGGAGGATCGCGCCGAGCAGCGCGCGCAGGATGAGCAGGCGAGCCAGCGCCACCTGCGGGATCGCCAGTGCTAGCGCCGCTCGACAACACCGCCCCTGCTGGCCCGGCCACCGCCGACGCCTCGCCCACCGCCCGGGCCGATGCCGGCAGCGGCCGGGCCCCGAGCTTCGCCGCCTTTCTCGGTCTGCGGGTCGCCGCCGCCGGCCAGCCCCCGGGACGCGCCGGGGAGGCCCCCGCAGCGGAGGCAGGGAGAACCGTGCCGGGCGACGCGGCGGATCAGGCTGCCGTTCCGGGAGGCGTCGTCCCGGCCGCCCGCGGGGACGCCGTGTGGCCGGTGGACGCGGCAGCACTGCCCGCAGCGGTGGAACAGGCCGGGGCGACCCCGGCGCGGGCGCTGCAGCCGGACACCGGCGAGGCGGCGGCAACGGCAACCGCGCTGCTGTCGGGGGAC
>CAYFVG010000095.1:0-9797 GCA_964346365.1 uncultured Alteromonadaceae bacterium | reverse complement strand
CCGTGGCGCGCTTGATGGCGTCGTTGAGACTGTGGCGGCAGCCGTACTTGTTGTCATTCTTGCTCTTGGTGACGCTGTCGTTCACGTTCACCGCCGGCACTTTCAGCGTGCCCGCCTCGAGCATTTCCAGCAGTCGGTGCACCCCGGTGGTGGTCTCCTCGGTGATGCCGTGGATGTGGTCGAGCATTGCCGGGTACTTCTCGTGCAGCATCCCGGTGAGGTCGCCGCCGTCATCGAGGACCATGTTGGCGTCCCAGGGCCGGCCGTCCTTGAGGATGGTCTGCTCGATGCACCACTCGTACTCTTCTTCCGTCTCGCCCTTCCAGGCGAAGACGGGTACGCCGGCCGCGGCGATGGCGGCGGCGGCGTGGTCCTGGGTGGAAAAGATGTTGCAGGAGGACCAGCGCACCTCTGCACCCAGGGCCGTCAGGGTCTCGATGAGCACGCCGGTCTGGATGGTCATGTGGATGCAGCCGAGGATCTTTGCACCCTTGAGGGGCTGCTTTTCGCTGTACTTCTCGCGCAAGGCCATCAGCGCCGGCATTTCCGTTTCGGCGATTTCCAGCTCCCGCCGGCCCCACTCCGCCAGGCTGATGTCGGCGACTTTGTAGTCGGGCTTCGTGTCGATTTTTTCCGCGGTGTTCATGGTGTGCTCCTTAATAAAGCTGATAGGTTGTTTTGCTCTGTTCGTGTAATGACTTTGTCGTCGGCGCCGCCCGGCCGGGTGCTCCCCGGACCGCGGCTCCGGTCATGCGTTGCGCAGGGCCTCGGCCCTGTCCGTCTTTTCCCAGGTGAATTGTTCCTCTTCGCGGCCGAAGTGGCCGTAGGCGGCGGTGCCGCGGTAGATCGGGCGCTTCAGGTCGAGCATCTCGACGAGGCCTTTCGGGCGCAGGTCGAAGTGCTCGCGCACCAGCTGCACGATGCGCTCTTCGCTCACGGTGCCGGTGCCGAAGGTGTCTACGGAAATGGAGGTGGGCTCGGCCACGCCGATGGCATAGGACACCTGAATTTCGCAGCGATCGGCAAGGCCGGCGGCGACGATGTTCTTGGCCACGTAGCGGCCGGCGTAGGCCGCGGAGCGGTCCACCTTGGAGGGGTCCTTGCCCGAGAAGGCGCCGCCGCCGTGGCGGGCCATGCCGCCGTAGGTGTCGACGATGATCTTGCGGCCGGTGAGGCCGCAGTCCCCCACCGGCCCGCCGATGATGAACTGGCCGGTCGGATTGATATGGTAGCGGGTGTCCGCGTGCAGCCACTCAGCGGGGAGGACTTCCTTGATGATGAGGTCCATGACCGCCTCGTTGATGTCGGTCTGCGATACATCCTCGTCGTGCTGCGTGGACAGGACCACCGCGTCCACGGCCACGGGTCTGCCGTTCTCGTAGCGCAGGGTCATCTGGCTCTTGGCGTCCGGGCGGAGCCAGGGCAGGGTGCCGCGCTTGCGCAGCTCGGCCTGACGCTGCACGAGTCGGTGCGAAAAGTAGATCGGCGCGGGCATGAGCACGTCGGTCTCGTTGCTGGCGTAGCCGAACATAAGGCCCTGGTCGCCGGCGCCCTGCTCCTTGTCCTCGCCCTCGTCCACGCCCATGGCAATGTCCCGGGACTGCTTGCCGATGGCGTTGAGCACGGCGCAGGAGGCGCCGTCGAAGCCGACCTTTGAGCTGGTGTAGCCGATGTCCGAGACCACGCCGCGTACGACCTCTTCGAGATCGACGTAAGTTGCGGTGGTGACCTCGCCGGCAATGACCACCATCCCGGTTTTTACCAGCGTCTCTACGGCCACCCGCGAATCGGGGTCATCCGCGATCATGGCGTCGAGGATGGCGTCGGAAATCTGATCCGCCATTTTGTCGGGGTGACCCTCGGAGACCGATTCCGAGGTGAAGATCGCGTAGTCGCTCATGCGTTTTCCTTAGCGAAGAGGCCTTAATAGCTCGCGCGGCAGAAGAGGTGCACCTGAATCTGGAAGCCGTTGCGCTGGGCGAGGAAGCTGCTCGCGATGTCGTCGAGTCCCGCGGCGGCCGCCCAGCCGGTGAGCTGCTCCGGCGCAAAGCCCAGCCAGAGATCGCCGCAGCTCTCACGCGCCCAGCCCTGCTCGTGGCGGCAGAGGTCCGCGACGGCGATGACGCCGCCGGGTGCGAGGTGCGCCGCGGCGTCCGTCAGCATCCGCGCCGGTTCCGGCGTGTGGTGCAGGACCATGTTGATGACGACGCAATCCGCGGCGAGATCGGCGAGGTCGGGGCTGCCCGTGTCGCCGAGGATGAAGTCGACGTTGTCGAGGCCCGCCCCGGCAGCCGTCAACCGGCTGGCCGCGAGCATCTCCGGCGAATTGTCCAGGGCCACCACCCGGGTGAAGCGCGGGGCGAGGTGGGACAGGAAGCGGCCGTCCCCGGGGCCGATTTCCAACGCCAGTTCGCGCCGCGGCAGCGGTGCCTCCCGCAGGAGCTGGGCCACGGTCTCGGCGTACTGGTCGTAGCTGGCGATGAGGTCCTGCTGCTCCCGGAACTTGTCCGCGTTCAGGCGGAAGAAGTCGCGGGAGTTCCGCTCCCGGACCCGCTGCAGCCGCGCCAGGCCCCGGCGCATGGCCGGCGGCAGGGGCCTGGTGTCCAGCTCCGCCAGGAGCGTGGCAGCGACGGCCGCGCCGCCCACGGGTGCCAGCAGATCGCGGCGGCGATAGAACATGCTGGTGCCCTCGCGCCGGCTGGTGACCAGGCCGGCCCGGGCGAGCACCTTGAGGTGGTGGCTGAGCGCCGGCTGGCGCACGCCGAGCAGCTCGCAGAGCTCGGAAACGGCGAGGGAATCGTTGTGCAGCGCGCGCAGGATCTGCAGGCGCAGCGGGTCGGCGCAGGCCTTGCAGGCCGCGGCGAGCTCCGCGATGCCGTCGTCTGGCGCGCTGTGCGCACCGGCCGGTGCTCGCACCGGTTTCAGGGGGGCTGTGGCTTGCATTGCTTGCGAGTTTAGCAGGCGATCTTTCTTATATCAAAAAATTTCGATATACGACTTTTGTCGCACAGGACTTTTTACGTTGTCCTGCAGCCGCCGCTGGGCCAGAATGCCCGGCTTTTGACCCACGGACGATTCTATGCCCGCCCGATCCGAACTCGCGCGCTCAGGCCCGGCGCGCTCAGACCTTGCGAATGCTATCCGTGCCCTCAGCATGGACGCCGTGCAGCAGGCCAACAGCGGCCACCCCGGTGCCCCCATGGGGATGGCCGACATCGCCGAAGTCCTCTGGAACGACTTTCTCAAGCACAACCCGGCCAACCCGGCCTGGCCGGATCGGGACCGCTTCGTGCTCTCCAATGGGCACGGCTCCATGCTCATCTACAGCCTGCTGCATCTCACGGGGTACGATCTGCCCATCGAGGAGCTCAAGCACTTCCGCCAGCTGCACAGCCGCACCCCGGGCCACCCGGAGTACGGCTACACGCCGGGCATCGAGACCACCACCGGCCCCCTGGGTCAGGGCCTGGCCAACGCCGTGGGCATGGCCATCGCCGAGAAGACCCTGGCAGCGCAGTTCAACCGCCCCGGGCACACGGTGGTGGACCACCACACTTACGTGTTTCTCGGCGACGGCTGCCTTATGGAGGGCGTGTCCCACGAGAGCTGCTCCCTCGCCGGTACCCTGGGCCTCGGCAAGCTCGTGGCTTTCTACGACCACAACGGCATCTCCATCGACGGCCGGGTCGAGGGCTGGTTTACGGACGATACCCCGGGCCGCTTCCGCGCCTACGGCTGGCAGGTGATCGAGGCCGTGGACGGCCACGATCCGGCCGCCGTGCGCGCCGCCATCGAGGAAGCCCGCGCCGAAGCCGGCAGACCCACGCTCATCTGCTGCCGCACGGTGATCGGCAAGGGTGCCCCGAACAAGGCCGGCAGTGCGTCCTGCCACGGCGCGCCCCTGGGCGCCGACGAGGTCGCCGCGACCCGCGAGGCCCTGGGCTGGGCGCACCCGCCCTTCGAGGTCCCGAAGGACATCTACGATAGCTGGGACGCCCGCGCCGTCGGCGCCGAGCGCGAGGCCGCCTGGGACGGCGCCATGGCCGCCTATGCGGAAGCCCACCCGGGTCTCGCCGCCGAGCTGTCCCGGCGCCTGGCGGGCGAGCTGCCGGTCGACTTCGGCGAGCGCGCCGGGGCTTACATCGCCGAGTGCCAGGAAGCCGGCGCCAGCATCGCCACCCGCAAGGCCTCCCAGCAGTGCCTGAACGCCTACGGCGCCCTGCTGCCCGAGTTCCTCGGTGGTTCGGCGGACCTCGCCGGCTCCAACCTCACGCTCTGGGACGGCAGCAAGCCGGTCACCGCGGATGACGCGGCCGGCAACTACCTCTTTTACGGGGTGCGCGAGTTCGCCATGACGGCGATCGCCAGCGGCATCGCCCTGCACGGTGGCTTCATCCCCTACACGGCGACCTTTCTCATTTTCATGGAGTATGCGCGCAACGCCGTGCGCATGGCGGCACTCATGGGTCAGCCGCAGATCCTCGTGTACACGCACGACTCCATCGGTCTCGGCGAGGACGGCCCGACGCACCAGCCGGTGGAGCAGCTGACCGCGCTGCGCGCCACGCCCGGGCTCAACGCCTGGCGACCCTGCGATACGGTGGAAGCCGCCGTGGCCTGGCGCGCGGCCATCGAGCGCCGCGACGGCCCGTCGGCGCTGGTGTTCTCCCGCCAGGGGCTGCCGCACCAGGCGCGCAACGCCGCCCAGGTCGCGGCCATCGCCCGCGGCGGTTACGTGCTCCGCGACTGCGAAGGCGAGGGCAAGAGCGCGCCGGAGGCGGTGATCATCGCCACCGGCTCCGAGGTCGCCCTCGCCGTGGGCGCCGCCGAGCGCCTGGCAGAGCAGGGGCGCGCCGTGCGCGTGGTGTCGCTGCCCTGCGCCGAAGTCTTCGAGCAGCAGGATGCAGCCTACCGCGAGACCGTGCTGCCCGGTAACCTGCTCGCCCGGGTCGCCGTCGAGGCCGGGCACCGGGATTGGTGGTACAAGTACGTCGGCCTCGATGGACGCATTGTCGGCATGGACAGCTTCGGCGAGTCCGCGCCCGCCGCCGCGCTGTTCGAGGAATTCGGCTTCACCGTCGACAACGTCGTCGCCGCGGTGGACGAGGTCCTGCAGCCGCTCTGAGCATGACCGTGCTGCGCATCGCCATCAACGGCTACGGCCGCATCGGGCGCAGTGTCCTGCGGGCCCTGCAGGAGAGCCCGCTGCGCGCGGCGCTGCGTATCGTGGCCGTCAATGAGCTGGCGGACGCGGCGACGGTGGTTCACCTCACCCGCTACGACAGCACCCACGGCCGTTTCCCCGCCGAGGTCGCCGCCTGCGAGGGCGGCTTCAGTGTGGCCGGCGAGCCCATCACCCTGCTCCGCGAGGAAGACCCGGCCCGCCTCGACTGGGGCCGCCTCGGCGTGGATCTGGTGCTCGAGTGTTCCGGTTCCTTCACGGACCGCGCCACCGCCGAGCAGCATCTCGCCGCCGGCGCCGGCCGCCTGCTTTTCTCCCAACCGGCGCAGGCGGACGTGGACGCCACCGTGGTCTACGGGGTCAACCACGACAGCCTCGAGGCCGGCCACCGCATCGTTTCCGCGGCCTCCTGCACTACCAACGGCATCGTGCCGGTGATCGCTGCCCTGGACGACGCCTTCGGCATCGAGATGGGCACGATCACCACCATCCACTCGGCCATGAACGATCAGCCGGTGCTCGACGCCTACCACCACACGGACCTGCGCAAGACCCGCGCGGCGTCGCAGTCGATCATTCCCGTCGACACGGGGCTGGCCCGCGGCATCGAGCGCATCCTGCCGGCCCTGACCGGGCGCTTCAGCGCCCAGGCCCTGCGCGTGCCGACGCTCAATGTGTCCGCCATGGACCTGACGGTGCAGGTGCGGGAGCCGGTGGACGTGGCCGTCGTGAACCGCGCGCTTGCCGGGGCGGCCGGGTCCCGCTTCGACGGCATTCTCGGCTATACCGAGGAGCCCCTGGCCTCCTGCGATTTCAACCACGATCCGCGCTCGAGTATCATCGACGCCAGCCAGACGCGGGTCAGCGGCAGTCACCTGGTGAAAGTGCTGACCTGGTTCGACAACGAGTGGGGCTACGCCAATCGCATGCTCGATGTCGCCGATTACTGGCGTCGCAGCTAGCTTCCCCCAAGGAGCCGCCCATGTCCCTCCCTGTCAAGCGCATGCAGGATTACCCCCTCGCCGGCCGGACCCTGCTCATCCGCGAGGACCTGAACGTGCCGCTCAAGGACGGCAAGGTGGCCTCGGATGCGCGCATCCGCGCGGCGCTGCCCACGATCGAGGAGGCCCTGGCCGCCGGCGCGAAGGTGCTGCTCATGTCGCACCTGGGCCGGCCCACCGAGGGCGAGTTCGACCCGGCGCTGTCCCTGCAGCCGGTGGCGGAACACCTCGGTGATCTGCTCGCTCGCCCGGTGCCGCTGATCCCGGACTGGCGCGACGGCGTGGTCTTCGGCGACGGCGCTATCGCCATGCTCGAGAACGTGCGGTTCAACGCCGGCGAGAAAAAGGATGACGAGGAACTGGCCCGGGCCTATGCCGGCCTCTGCGACCTCTTCGTCATGGACGCCTTCGGCACCGCGCACCGGGCCCAGGCCTCGACCCATGGCGTCGCGCGCTATGCCCCGGCCGCCTGCGCCGGTCCCCTGCTGGCCGCGGAGCTCGCGGCGCTGGAGCGGGCCCTGGCCGACCCGGCGCGGCCCATGGTCGCCATCGTCGGTGGGTCCAAGGTGTCCACCAAGCTGTCGGTGCTGGAAACCCTTGCGGACAAGGTCGATAAGCTCGTAGTCGGCGGCGGCATCGCCAATACCTTCCTCGCCGCCGCCGGGCACCCGGTGGGCAAGTCGCTCTGCGAGCACGACCTCCTGCCGGCGGCGCAGGCGCTCATGGCAAAGACCGAGGTCCCGCTGCCGGCGGACGTGGTGGTGGCCACCGAAGTCAGCGCCGAGGCCGGGGCGACGGTCAAGGCGGTGGCGGACGTGGGCCCCGACGACATGATCCTCGACATCGGCCCCCGCGCCGCCGAGGCGCTGGCGGCGCAGCTCGCCGATGCGGGCACAATTTTCTGGAACGGCCCCGTGGGCGTGTTCGAGTTCGAGGCCTTTGCCGGCGGCACCCGCGCGCTCGCCGAGGCCATTGCGGCCAGCGGCGCCTTCTCCCTCGCCGGCGGCGGCGACACGCTGGCGGCTATCGACCGGTTCGGCATCGCCGACAAGGTATCCTACATTTCCACCGGCGGCGGCGCCTTCCTCGAGTACGTGGAGGGCCGGACACTGCCGGCGGTGGCGGTGCTGGAGGAGCGGGCTAGCTAAAGGTGCAGGGTCGTAGCGACCCCGTCGAAGAACATCTGCACCGCGATGATCACCAGGATCATCCCCATGAGCCGCTCCATGGCGATCAGGCCCCGGTTGCCCAGCGCCTTGAGTAATAGCGGCGAGGCCATGAGCAGCACCGCCGAGACCGCCCAGGCGCCGACCAGGGCGGCGGTCCAGTCGAACATCCGCGACGGGTCCGTGTGCACCATGAGCATGGCGATGGCCAGGGACGAGGGGCCCGCCACCGCCGGGATCGCCAGGGGTACGATGAAGGGCTCTCCATCCGGGGCGTCACCGAGCAGCCCGTAGGGCGACGGGAAGATCATGCGGATGGCGATCAGGAAAAGAATGATCGCGCCGGCGATGCTGATGGATTCCTGTCGCAGCCCCATGAGCTCCAGCACCGTGCTGCCCCCCCAGAGGAACAGCAGCAGCACACCCAGGGCCACCAGCAGCTCCCGGAAGATCACCCACTGGCGTCGCTTCGGGTCAACGTCCTTGAGCACGGACAGGAAGATGGGCACATTGCCCAGCGGGTCCATGACCAGGAGCAGAGTGATAAAGGCGCTGACGGCGGTATCCATGGCGGGCCTCCTCAGCGCACGCGGGTCACCCCCACGGAACGCCCGCTGGCGACGTGGGTCAGGCGCCAGAAGCCCAGGAAGTTCTTGTCGATGACGACATCGCGCGCGTCCCCCGGGTACGCGTCGTCCCGGTAAAAGAAGCGGCCGTCGATGCGTTGCCGCCACACCTGCCCGTTCTCCAGGCGGAAGACGGTCTCCCCGTTCCACCCCTCGAAGGGCGCCCTGACCCGCGTCTCGATACGCGCCGCTTCCTCGGCTTTCTCTTTCACGGTAGCCCTGGTTTTGCGGAGCGTCTCCGCCTCGTCGGCCGTGTAGCGCAGAAGCCAGGCATCCAGAGCCTCGCGCTCGCTGTCGCTAAGCTTACCGAGGCCCGCGGCCTCGAACTCCTCGGCGCTCATGAGCTTATCGATACCGGGGAAGTCCTGGGCAGCGACCACGCCCGCGGCGCAGCCGACGGTAAACAGCAGGGTCGCGGCGAGGCGGCGCATCAGAAAAGCACCCGGCTGCGGATGGTGGCCTCGATCTCGCCGAGGGCCTTCAGGGCCACGTCCGAGTACTCCGCGTCCACGTCGATGACCACGTAGCCGATGGCGTCGTTGGTCTGCAGGAACTGGGCGGAGACGTTGATCCCGGTGTCCGAAAACACCCGGTTGATGGCCCCCATGACGCCCGGCACATTGTGGTGGATGTGCAGCAGGCGGTGGCAGCCGGCGTGCTCCGGCAGGGCCACCTCCGGGAAATTCACCGAGGAGGTGGTGGTGCCGTTGTCGCTGTAGCGGGAGAGTTTCTCCGCCACCTCGATGCCGATATTCTCCTGCGCCTCCACGGTACTGCCGCCGATATGCGGCGTGAGGATCGCCTGGTCGAAAGCGCGCAGGGGCGAGACGAACTCGTCGTCATTGGAGCGAGGCTCCGCGGGGAAGACATCGATGGCGGCCCCGGCCAGGTGGCCGCTGCCGAGCCGGTCGGCGAGGGCGTCGATGTCCACTACCGTGCCCCGGGAGGCATTGATGAGAATGCTTCCGGCGGGCATCCGGTCGAGCTGGGGGCCGGTGATCATGTTGCTGGTCGTCCGCGTCTCGGGCACATGCAGGGAGACCACATCGGACTGCTCGAGCAGCGCGTCCAGGCTCCCCAGCTGCCGGGCATTGCCCAGGGGCAGCTTGCTGGCCACATCGAAAAATTGCACCTTCATGCCCAGCCCCTCGGCGATGACTCCGAGCTGCATGCCGATGTTGCCGTAGCCGACGATGCCCAGGCGCTTGCCGCGGATCTCGTAGCTGTTCGCGGCGCTTTTCAGCCAGTCGCCGCGGTGGGCGGCGGCATTCTTGGCCGGAATGCCGCGCAGGAGCAGGATTGCCTCGGCGATGACCAGCTCGGCCACGCTGCGCGTATTGGAGAAAGGCGCGTTGAAGACCGGGATGCCGCGACGGGTGGCGGCGGCCAGATCGACCTGGTTGGTGCCGATGCAGAAGCAGCCCACGGCTACCAGCTTGCGCGCCTGCTGGAAGATTTCGTCGGTCAGCTGTGTGCGCGAGCGGACGCCGACAAAGTGGGCGTCGGCGATGGCGGCCTTCAGCTCTTCCGGCGGCAGGGCCTTGGGGTGCTGCTCGATGTTCTCGTAGCCGACCGCATTGAGGGCCTCGACGGCAGAGGGGTGAATGCCCTCCAGCAGGAGAAACTTGATCTTGCGCTTCTGCAGCGAGGTTCTGCCAATAGCGGTCCTGCCCATAATCTGTGGTGCCCTGCAAATGAGTAACGGAAAGAAAGAATGGCGCGCGGTCTGCTGGCCGCGAGGGCGCAAGATGATAACATGAGGGGTTTTTCTTGAGCAGCGGCATTCATGACCAGCAGTCTGCATGACCAGCGGCTTTTATGA
>CAYFVG010000094.1:0-9808 GCA_964346365.1 uncultured Alteromonadaceae bacterium | reverse complement strand
GGCTACCGCGGCAGGCAGCGCTGCTCGAGCGCGTCCGCGCACTGCACCCGCGCGACTGAGCTGCGAGCGGAGTGCTGCTGCGGGGCCGCCAGCGCACCGCCAGAGTGCCGCCAGAGTGCCGCAAAAGTACCGCAAAAGTGCCGCCCAGGGGCCGCTGAAGCGCGACTGTCAGGCCGGCCAGAAAGCCGGCTGAACCGACTGATCCGCCTAGCCGATTAGCCGATTAGCAGACTGATCCGACTAAAAAGTCGCCGGGGCAGCCGACCGGCGTTGCACGAGGCGCCGCACCGCCGCCTCCCAGCGCGCCGGCGGCGCGTTCGGAAACAGCGCCTCACTGCCGGCGCCGTCGAGGCCGAGCAGACAGAGCGACGGGCGGCACTCGAGGGTGAGCTGCAGCTGCGCTTCCGGCGCACAGTGCTGGCGGCGTCCCTCGCCGGTCAGCAACCAGCGGGCGCCGGGCACCTGCTCCCCGGTAAGCTGCAGGGGGCCCCGGGCGCGCAGCGCCTCGGCAAAGCTCGCCTGCAGCCAGCGCCGGTCGATGGCCGGCTCCAGGTCCGTCCCCGGCATCGTGCTGATCCGGGGCGGCGCCAGCGCCAGGCAGGGCGGGCCGGCGCTCAGGCGCCAGCCGCCGAGGGCCAGACCGGCGGCGCCGAGGCACAGGACGGCGGCGCGTACCGACGGCCGCTGCAGCCACCGGGCGAGGGCCCGACGCCGATCCCGGCGCCGGGAGGCCAGGCGCAGCGAGTCGGGGAGCAGCGGCGGCGCCGGCGGTGTCGGCTGGCGAAAGACATCGGCCAGTTCCAGCGCAACCGAGCGTGCCGAGGCACCCTCCAGCTCCCGGGCCACGGCGCGCAGCTCGCGGCGGAGCTGGTTGGCACTCGCCGGTCGCTCCGCCGGGTCCGCGGCGAGCAGTGAATGCACCAGCGCCACCAGTGCCGTCGGCAACGGCGGTCCCAGGGGCGGAAATTCCCCGGCGCAGAGGCGCCGCCCGTCATCGTCGCCGGCAAAGGGGTCGAAACCGCTCAGCATCCGGTAGAACAGGCGGCCGAGGGCAAAGAGATCCGAGCGGCCGTCGAGTGCTTCGCCGCGCAGGTGCTCCGGGGTCCGGGCGCTGGCGCTGCCCCCGCGGGCCTGGCCGGCGACCGCGACGGCCACGCCGAAATCCGCCAGCAGCGCGCGGCCGTCTTCCGCGATGAGCACATTCCCGGCCTTAAGATCGCCGTGGACGATATCGCCGCAATGGGCGGCAGACAGGGCCGCAGCCACATCGGCGACGATGGCCACCGCCGTCGGCGGCGACAGACGGCGGCCGCGCAGGGCGGCCTCGAGATCGCAGCCGGGCACGTACTGCAGGACCAGGAGCAGATCCCGGCCGCTGGCCAGCAGGTCGTGGACCCGGGTCACCCTCGGGTGATCGATGGCGGCGCAGCGTCGGGCCTCCCGCAGGGCCTGCCGCTGCGCCAGGCGCGATGCCGGCAGCCGGTGGTGCTTGAGGGCGACATAGCGCTCGAGGCGGGGGTCGAAGGCGAGGAGCACGCTCCCCTCCCCGCCGCTACCCAGCGCGCGGATTACCCGGTAGGGACCGATGCGGGTCACGGCGGCCTCAACCGTTGTCTGCGGCCAGCTGATCCCCGGCGGCGCGCAGGCGGGTGCGCAGCCCGGCCTGCGAGACGCAGAGCTGCCGGGCCGCGGTGGCGAGGTCCCCCGCGGCCGCCGCCAGGGCGGCGTGCAGTTCCTGCCGCGGGATATCGCCCGCGAGGCGGCAGCCGGGGACATCCTTGACGCGGCGGTAAACGGCGCCCCGGGAGAGCTTCAGGGCGCGCGCGACCCGCGCCACCTCGAAGTCGTTGGCGGCCCAGGCCTCGGCGAAGTCCGCCTCGGACACCTCGTGACGCCCCGCATCGCGCCCCCCGTCGCGCCCCTCATCACGGCTTTCACCGCGCCTTTCACCGCGCCTTTCACCGCGTCGCTCATCAAAGGCCTCGCCGTCGCGCGCCGCGGCCGGCGCGGCGGCCAGGCGCCGGGCGAGGGCCGGCGGCAGGCTGAAGTCCTCGGGGCAGGCCACGGCGAGCTCGCGGCAGAGGTTGCTCAGCTCGCGGATGTTCCCGGGCCAGGCGTAGGCGAGGAAGGCATCGAAAAGCTCGGCGCAGCGGGCCAGGCGCGCCGGGTCGTCCGCCCGCGCCTCCCAGAGCGCGCCGCGACCCGCGGCGTCGAAGGCGAGCGCGAGATAGTGGCTGGCGAGGGTGCCGATATCCTCGCGGTGCGCCACCAGCGGGCGCAGGCGGAGCTCCAGCGCGCCGAGGCGATGACGCAGCGCGCTGTTGAAGGTGGCGCCCGCGTCGTGGATAGGCGCGTCGGTGGCGGAGATGACCCGGAGGGACACCTTGCGGATCTCGCCGCCTACCACCTGGATCTCGCGCTGCTCCAGCGCCCGCAGGAGCTGCGGCTGCAGCGCCGGCGGGGCATCGCCGATCTCGTCGAGAAACAGCGTGCCGCCGGCCGCGCGTTCGAAGTAGCCGCGCTGGTCCCGCTCGGCACCGGTAAAGGCGCCCCGGCTGGCCCCGAACAGCTGCGCCGCGGCGAGCTCCGCCGGGATCGCCGCCACGTTGACGCTGACCAGCGGGCCGGCGCTGCGCCCGCTGGCGCCGTGGAGGGCGCGGGCCACCAGCTCCTTGCCGGTGCCCGTGGGGCCGCAGAGAAGCACGTCGCTATCGCTCGCCGCGACGCGCAGCAGCTGCCGGCGCAGAGCCCGCAGGTAGCCGCTGTCCCCCAGCAGCCCCGGGAGGACGGGCGCCGGGGCCTCCCCGGCCTCCGCGCTCGGCGCGAGCCGGAGCAGTAGCAGCACGCCGTGACCGAGGAGCAGCCGGATGCCCCGGCGCAGGGCGTCACCGTCGAG
Source organism: uncultured Alteromonadaceae bacterium (assembly GCA_964346365.1). GTDB lineage: Bacteria > Pseudomonadota > Gammaproteobacteria > Pseudomonadales > Halieaceae > Pseudohaliea. Next base: position 6,912 of record CAYFVG010000094.1, on the reverse strand, counting down.
CTCGACGCTGGCAAAGACATCCTCGCCGTCGACGCGACAGCGGCTGCTGCCGCGGGGACGTTCCAGGGTCCAGCGATCACCACCGCCGCGCAGCAGGAGCGCCCGGCGGCTCACGTAAGGGTCGCCCAGACCGGCGTCGGCTTTCCTTTCAGGCCGTTCGAGCTGTTCGGGCTGTTCAGGCCCGGCGAAGACGGGTTCCTCCCGGCCCAGCTCGAGGCCGTTGCCGCTGTCGCGCACCGGCCTCAGCGCCCGCGCACCGATGCGGCTGGCGTCGGGGTGAAAGATCACAGTCAGGAGCAGGCACTCGCCGGTATCGCCACGGGCCCGGGCGGCGGCCGGCGGCATGGGTAGCGTGCTGTCGTCGCCGGGGTGATCCATGGACCGGGGCCGCGTTGTCGACACAGTCACCAAAACTTAGCAAAGGCGCGGGGGTCGCGCCATGACGGCGGCCGCATCGGGCAGAACTCGCCGGGATGGCAGCAGCGGCTGTTCAAGCGGCTGCCCGGGCAGCTGCTAAAGCAGAAGATAACCCAGCGAGAGCACCACCAGCCAGGCGCCGACGCTGCGCGCGACCAGCTGCTCGAGGGCGGCGAGCTCCGGGGCGAGCTGCATGGCGGCCGCCCCCGGGGCGGCTGCCGCCGTGCCCAGGGCGCGCCGGGCCGTCTCGCCGAGGACCTCCGGCGCCGCCTCGTCAGCGCGGGCGAAGGCGCGCGTGGCGGCGACGAAATCGCCGGTGATGGCGAAGGTCAGGGCCAGCAGGCGGGCCGGGGCCCAGTCCGCGTAGTGCAGGGCGCGGTGCGCCGGCACACTGCGGGCCGCCGTAAACTGCAGCAGCCGGTAGGCCAGGGCCCCCGCCGGCCCGGCGAGCACAAAGAAAAATACCGGCGCGTACCAGCGCTGACAGGCCTCGTAGAGCAGCGCCGCGCGCAGTTCCGCGCCCGGGCAGTGGCTATCGCCATCCGTCGTCGCCTCGAGCTGCGGCAGGGCCTGTACGGCGGTGAGCCAGGCCGCCTCGCCGTCCCCCGCGGCGCAGTGGGCCCGCAGATCCGCCAGGAGACCCTTGAAGTCGCCGCGGCCCAGGCCGTAGAGCAGCAGCAGAACCGCCAGCGCCAGACCCACCAGGCCGAACAGCCAGCCCCCGACCGCGGCCAGTAGCCAGAAGGCGACGACGGCCGGCACCAGTACGGCGGCGGCGGCCGCAACCACCGGCGGTGCCCCCAGGGCCTCGAGCCAGCGCCACCAGCCATCGAACCAGCCATCGCGATGCCAGGGGGCGTGCGGCCCGGCAAACTGCTGCAGGACAACCGCGAAAATAAGAGCGAGAAAGTTCATGCGGGCAGTTCCTCGAGGAGCGCCGCGAGACGCCCCCAGTCGAAGGCCGGGCCCGGGTCCGTCTTGCGGCCGGGCGCGATATCGCTGTGGCCGGTGATGCGCGAGCGGTGCAGCGTCGGATAGGCCGCACAGAGTGCCGGCACGAGCCCGGAGAGGGCGGCGTACTGGGCATCGGCGTAGGCCGTATCGTCCGTGCCCTCGAGCTCGATACCGATGCTGAAGTCGTTGCAGTTGTCGCGGCCGCACCAGGCCGAGACGCCCGCGTGCCAGGCCCGGCGGTCGCAGCTCACGAACTGGGTCAGGCGCCCGCGGCGGTCGATGAGAAAGTGGGCCGACACGCAGAGCGCCGCGACCTCCGCGAAGTACGGGTGCGCAGTGGGATCGAGACGATTGCAGAACAGCGCGTGCACGTGACCGCCCCCGAACTGCCCCGGCGGCAGGGAAATGTTGTGCAGCACGATCAACTCGGGGCTGGCACCCGCGGGGCGTTCATTGCAGTTCGGTGAGGGACACCACACTGCTTCCGCCACGCGGCCCCGGCTCACAGTAAAAGCCATGGCCACGATCCTCTTTCCCTCATGATAGGCCCGCCCGCAGCAGCGGTAAACGACTCTCGCCCCGCGCCGACAGGACATACCGCCTGCGGTACCGCTCGCTGGGCTGCTATCCTAGCCCCCCGCGCAGGAGGCAGAACCATGGAAGCCATCGCCCCCATTTCCCCGGAAACGATCGAGGCCGATGCCGCCCGCGCCCTTGCCGAGGACGTGGGCAGCGGCGACATCACCGCGGCCCTGGTCGACGCCACCGCCACGGCGAGCGGGCAGCTCATCAGCCGGGACGACGGCGTGCTCTGCGGCCGCCCCTGGGCCGAAGCCGTGTTCCGGACCGTCGACCCGCGCTGCCAGCTCAGCTGGGACGCAGCCGACGGCGACCGCATCAGCGCAGGCCAGCGCCTGCTCACGGTCACCGGGCCGGCCCGCGCCCTGCTCACCGCCGAGCGCACGGCGCTCAACTTTTTGCAGACCCTGTCCGGCACGGCGACCCGGGCGCGACACTATGCAGACCTGGTGGCAGGCACGGCGGTGAAGCTCCTCGATACCCGCAAGACCATCCCCGGGGTGCGGGTCGCGCAGAAAAAAGCCCTGACCCGCGGCGGTTGCCACAACCACCGCATCGGTCTCTTCGACGCCTTCCTGATCAAGGAGAACCACATCGCCGCCTGCGGCAGCATCGCCGCGGCCGTGGCGGCGGCGCGCGCCCTGGCACCGGACAAGCCGGTGGAGGTGGAGGTGGAGAGCGCCGAGGAACTCGGCGAGGCGCTCGCCGCGCAGGTGGACCGGATCATGCTCGACAACTTCGGCCTCGCGGCGCTGCGCGAAGCGGTGGTTGCCACCGCCGGCCGCGCCGAACTCGAAGCCTCGGGCAATGTCACCGAGGCGTCGCTGCCGGCTATCGCTGCCACCGGCGTCGACTACGTGTCGATCGGGGCCCTCACCAAGGACTTCGTGGCCCTGGACCTGTCGCTGCGGCTCGGTTGAGGTGCCGGCGCAGGCCTTGGCGGGAATCGTCCGTGCCCGACGCGATCGATGCAGCTTTCACAGTTGGGTGCGGCTCCCGGTGTGGTGCAGCGCCTAGAGAAGCGCTTCGGGGCTGGCGATAACGCCGTTGTTGTCGGCGTAAACGTAGTTGCCGGGGCTGATGCTCACGCCGCCGATGCTGACCGGCAGGTCCCGCTGGCCCTCGCCCTGCCTGTCGGACCGGCGCGGGCAGCAGCCCAGGGCCTTCACGCCCAGGGCCGTAGCCGCCAGCTCGTCGACATCGCGCACAGCGCCGTAGATCACCAGCCCGGCCCAGCCGTTGTTCGCGGCGTCGGCGGCCATCATGTCGCCGAGGAGCGCGCGGCGCAGGGAGCCGCCGCCGTCGACGACGATCACCCGCCCCTCACCGGGCTCCTGCACCAACGACTTCACCAGCGAGTTGTCCTCATAGCACTTGATGGTCACCGCCGGCCCGGCGAAGGCGGCGATGCCGCCGAAGTTCCGCCACTGCGCCTCGAGGGCGCGGGCGCCGGCGTGGTCGTCGGTGAGGTCGGGGGTACTGATGGTCGTGCCGTTCATACAAGCCACTCCTCGGCAAAGGCTTCCAGGGCGCCGGCCTCGCTGGCGATGATCGCCCCGTGGGCCCGCGTGCGCGGCAGCAGCGCCTCGGCGTAGAACGCCGCCGTCGCCAGCTTCTGCGCGTAAAAGGGATTGTCGCTGCCGGCGGCAATGCGGTCCTGGGCCACCGCCGCCGCGCGGAACAGGTGCCAGGCGCCGAACAGGTAGCCGGTCTGCATCATGTAATCGAAGGCCAGGGCCCGGGCGGCGTCAGGACGCTCGGCGAGGAGCGCGACGAGGCGTTCCGTGGCCGTTTCCTGGTGCGCCGCGGCGGCGGATAAAGCGCCGCCGAGGAGCCGCAGCGCCGGGTCGCCGGAGAGCGCCCGGGCCGTCTCGCGCACGGATTCGATCAGCGCGCGCATGGTATCGCCACCGTCCCGGCCGAGCTTGCGGCCGACCAGGTCCGCCGCCTGAATGCCGTTGGTGCCTTCGTAGATAGCGGTGATGCGCACATCGCGCAGGTACTGCGCGGCGCCGGTCTCCTCGACATAGCCCATGCCGCCGTGCACCTGCACGCCCAGAGAGGCGATCTCCTCGCCGAGCTCCGTCATCCAGCCCTTGATCACGGGGATCATGAGGTCGATGCGGGCCTGCTGCGCGGCGCGCTCGTCCGCCTCCCCGTGGCGGGCGAGGTCCATGGTTACCGCCTCGCTGTAGGCCAGGGCGCGCATGGCCTCGTTGAAGGCACGCATGGTCAGGAGCATGCGCTTGACGTCGGCGTGGCGGATGATCGGCACGCCGCCCTGCACCCGCTCGTGGGCGTAGGCCAGGGCCTTCTGGTAGGCGCCCTCGGCGGCACCGAGGCCCTGCAGGCCGACCTTGAGCCGCGCCTCGTTCATCATGGTGAACATGCAGGCGAGGCCGCGATTCTCCTCGCCGACGAGGTAGCCCACGGCGCCGCCGTTGTCGCCGTAGGCCATGACGCAGGTGGGGCTGCCGTGGATACCGAGCTTGTGCTCCGTGGAAACGGGGTAGACGTCGTTGCGCTCTCCCGCATTGCCATCGGCGTCCGGCAGGAACTTGGGCACGATAAACAGCGAGATGCCCTTGCTGCCCTCGGGGGCGTCCGGGAGCCGCGCCAGCACCAGGTGGACGATGTTGTCCATGGCGTCGTGGTCGCCCCAGGTGATGTAGATTTTCTGCCCGCTGATCAGGTAGTGGTCGCCGTTGGGCACGGCGCGGGTTTTGAGGGGGCCGAGGTCCGAGCCGGCCCCGCCCTCCGTGAGGTTCATGGTGCCGGTCCACTCGCCGCTGTGCAGCTTCGGCAGGTAGAGCGCCTTCTGTTCCTCGGTGCCGTGGGTCTCGATGGCCAGCGCCGCCCCGCTGGAAAGAAACGGCGCCAGGGCAAAGGCCATGTCGGCGCTGTTCCACATCTCGCAGGCTGCGGTGCCGTAGAGCTCCGGCAGGCCCTGGCCGCCGTGCTCGCCGCTGGCACTGATGCCGAACCAGCCGCCGGCGGCCAGCTGCGTGAGCGCCTCGGCGTAGCCCGGGGTCAGTGTCACCCTGCCGTCTTCGCAGGTGGCCGGGTGCGCATCGCCCGCGCGGCGCAGCGGCCCGACGACGTCGCCGGCAAAGCGGGCGCCCTCCTCGAGCAGCGCGCCCGTGAGGTCGGGCCCGACCCCGAGCTCCGCGAAGGGCGCGAGGTCACCGAGGGCGGCGCCGGCGTCCAGCACCTCGTCGATGAGGAAGCGCATATCGTCGAGGGGAGCGCGGTAGTTGTCCATGGTCTTTCTCCTGCGAACTGTCGGGCGTTAGGAGCCTGTGAAACGCCTGCTACGGCAACACGGCGCCATGCGCGGTGCACCCAGTATAAAAGACCCCTGGCGCTGGCGCAGGGTAACGTCGGCGTCGTATTTATCCCATCGCGGGGTTGCTATGATGCTCATTCACTGAGTGAATACAAGCCATGCAACTGAACCGCATCGATCTCAACCTGCTGGTGTACCTCGACGCCCTGCTGCGCGAGCGCAACGTCACCCAGGCCGCGAACCAGCTCAGCCTGTCGCAGCCGGCCATGAGCAACGGCCTGCGCCGGCTGCGGGAGCTGTTCGACGACCCGCTGCTGGTGCGCACCTCCGACGGCATGGCGCCGACGGAGCGCGCCCTCGAGCTCGAGCCCCTGGTGCGCGAGGTGCTCACCAACATCGAGCGCGCCGTGCAGCCGCGCACGGCCTTCGACCCGGCCGCGGCCCAGCGGGTGTTCCGCATTATGGCCAGCGACTACGCCGAGTCGACGCTGCTGCCCGGCGTCCTCGGCCGGCTGCGCACCGAGGCGCCGGGGCTGACCCTGGACATCATGACCCCGAGCGACGTGAGCTTTCTCGACGTGGAGCGCGGCAAGGTCGACATGGTCATCAACCGCTTCGACGCCATGCCCCAGTCCTTTCACCAGATCCACCTGTGGAGCGACAGCTTCTCCTGCCTGCTGGGCCCGGAGAATCCGCTGCTCAAAGACTTCACCCTGGAAAACTACCTCAAGGCCGATCACGTCTGGGTGAGCAAGACCGGCATGGGTATCGGCGTCGGCGTGGACCCGGACGACGTGCAGCGCCTGGGCTGGGTCGACGCGGCGCTCAACCGCCTCGGCAAGAAGCGGCAGATCCGCGTGTTTACGCGCCACTACCAGGCCGCCATGACCCTCGCGGAGCAGAACGACCTGGTGGTGACCCTGCCCACGCAGGCCGCCCTGCTCAAGCGCGACAACCCGCGGCTGGTGCGGCGCGAACCGCCGCTGGCCATCCCGCCGCTGGAGCTGAAGATGGCCTGGAGCCCCCTGCTGCAGCACAACCCGGCCAATCGCTGGCTGCGCAAGGTGATCGTCGACACGGCGCGGCGCCTCGTCGGGGAGCCGCCGCCGGCCTGACGTGTGCCGCCGAGCAGGGCAGCAACATTCAGCGGCCCTATGCCGGCGATAAAAGCAATAGCCTTGGGGAATTCCAGCACTTTCCCTAGACTCAACCCACTCTCGTTATTACAGGAAGCGCAGCCATGACCGAGCGCGTCAACCGCAGCGGCCTGCAGGTCGCCAGGCCCCTCGCGGACCTTCTCGAGCACGCCATCGCCCCCGGCACCGGGGTGGATCCGGCCGATGTCTGGCAGGCCCTCGCCGGCCTCCTCAAAGACTTCGGCCCGCGCAACCGCGAGCTACTGGCGATCCGCGACCGGATGCAGCGGCAGATCGATGACTGGCACCGGACCAACCCGGGCCCAGACTACGACCGCGCCGCCTACCGCGCCTTCCTCGAGGAGATCGGCTACCTGCTGCCGGAGCCCGCGCCGTTTGCCGTAACCACGGACAACGTGGACCCGGAAGTCGCCACCCTGGCCGGCCCGCAGCTGGTGGTGCCGGTGATGAACGCCCGCTACGCCCTGAACGCCGCCAACGCGCGCTGGGGCAGCCTGTACGACGCGCTCTACGGCTCCG
>CAYFVG010000093.1:0-9855 GCA_964346365.1 uncultured Alteromonadaceae bacterium | reverse complement strand
GCGACAAGCGAGTATCGGAGCGCGACTGGTGCATCCTCCAGCACCAGCCCCGGCAATGCGCGACAGGCGAGTATCGGTCCGGCCCTCAGCCGGGAATAAACTGGATCACCCCGATAACGAGAAGAAACAGCGCCAGGGCGATCCACTTCCAGGCCTTGCCGCTCATTGTGACTCCGACAGGGTGACCTCGAGCTCTTCCTCATCATCGCCGCGGCGCACGGTAACGGTAACCGTATCGCCGACCTTCCGTTTCTCGAGCAGGGCCAGGTAATCATCGTTGCTGCGCACCGGCTCGCCGTCGATGGCGACGATAATATCCCCGAGCACGATATCGCCGCGGCCGCTGCGGTAAGCGCCGCTGAGGCCGGCCTCGTCAGCGGGCAGGTCCGGGTAGACGCGCACCACGGGCACGCCCTCGATGCCGTAACGGCGGATCCAGCGATCGCTGGCGAGCTCGACGCCCATGATCGGTCGCAGCATGCGTCCGTAGCTGATGAGCTGCGGCACCACATTCTTTACCGTGTTAACGGGGATGGCGAAACCGATGCCCGCGCTGGCCCCGGACGGGCTGAAAATAGCCGTGTTCACGCCGATGAGCTGGCCCAGGGAATTGAGCAGGGGGCCGCCGGAATTGCCCGGGTTGATGGCCGCGTCGGTCTGGATCACGCCGCGGATGCGCCGGTTGCTCGGCGCGCGGATTTCCCGCCCGAGGGCACTGACAACGCCGGTGGTCAGCGTCGTATCGAGGCCGAAGGGGTTGCCGATGGCCAGCACCTTGCGGCCCACAGAGAGCTCCGAGGAATCGCCGAGGGGGAGGCTGACGAGCTCCGCCGGCGGGTCGACGAGCCGCAGGACGGCGAGATCCTTCTCCGGCGCCATGCCGATCACCTCGGCCTCGTGCTCGCTCCGGTCCTGCAGGGTCACCGTGAGGCGCCGGGCGCCGGTGATCACGTGGAAGTTGGTGACCACGAGGCCGCGCTCGTCCCAGACAAAGCCGGTGCCGGAGCCGCGGGGTATTTCCTCGACGTTGAGGGTGAACAGGTTGCGCCGGAGCGTCGTGCTGGTGACGTAGACCACCGCCGGGCTGGCGGCGTTGAAGATCTCCATGGTGTTGGCTTCGTCCTCGGTGGCGAAGCTCAGATAGTCGACGTCGTCATCGGCGCCGCAGCCCGGCGCCAGCAGGAGGGCGAACAGCAGCGCCAGGCGGCGGGCGGTCACGGCCACCTCAGGCATCGGCCCGGAAGCGCTCGGCGAAGGCCCGGATACGGGCGGCGTTCGCGCCGAGGTCGCTCAGGCCGACCCGCGACGCCGAGCGCAGGTCGACCCGGCTGCCGTCCTCGTCGCTGCGCACGCGGATGACCACGTCGTCCTTGAAGGCCATGATCGCCGTGGTAGCCACGGCCTCGATGAAACCCGCGTTGCGATCGCTGCGGAGGATGTCCCAGCCCAGGTCCCGGGCGATGGCCTCGGCGCGGGCAAAACTCTCGGCGTAGGGCGCGGGGCTGTAGAGCGTGTCGAGCTCCGGGTAGGCGGCCGCCTGCAGCGCCTGGACCTCCGGGTCGATGGCGAGGCTGTTGGCGTTCGGGCCGCGGGCGTCGATCACGGCCTCGAAGCGCGGCGGCTCCTCGAGGTCCGTGGTGATATCGTGGATCGGCGGCACGTCCCGGGTGGCCATGGCGCTGACCAGCAGCAGGGCGCCGGGCAGTGCCGGCAGGGCGCGCAGGGCGAGAGTCCTGCGCCGGCTGCCGTTGCGCGGCAACAGCATGGCCACGGCGTACCAGGCGAGGACCAGCAGGCTGGCCAGGCAGGCAATGGCGTAGAGCATCAGGCCCTGCTGCCACTGGCCGGCGCGCACGGTGAGTACCGCCAGCGCGATGAGCGTGAGGAAGACCCAGGCCAGGTAGCCGGGCCAGCGCAGGAGCGCGGGAAGGGTCGGAAGGACGCCGTTCATGTGCCACCCCGCAGGGCGCGTATGCGATCCTCCAGGGGTGGGTGGCTTGCCAGCAGTCGCATGAATCCCTCCTTGAAGCCCTCGTTGATGCCGAAGGCGGTGAGTTCGCCGGGCAGATCATCCTTTGCCCGTTGCCCCGCGCGCAGCCGCTCCAGGGCGCCGACCATGGCACCGGTGCCGGCCAGGCGGGCACCGGCGGCGTCGGCGCGGTACTCGCGCCAGCGGGAGAAACGGGCGACGATCATGCTCGCCAGGATACCGAGGACGATCTCCGCAACGATCGTCACCAGAAAATAGCCGATACCGTAGCCGCGCTCGGTCTTGAACACCACCCGGTCCACGGTGTGGCCGATAATCCGGGCGAAGAACATGACGAAAGTGTTGACGACGCCCTGGATCAGCGTGAGCGTCACCATGTCGCCATTGGCGACGTGGCCGATCTCGTGGGCCATGACCGCGCGCACCTCCTCCTTCGGGAAATGCCGCAGCATGCCGGCGCTTACGGCCACCAGGGCGGCGTTGCGGTTCCAGCCGGTGGCGAAGGCATTGGGCTGCTCCGAGGGAAAGACCGCCACCTCCGGCATGGCGATGCCCGCGTCCTTCGCCAGCTCAGCGACGGTGCTCAGGAGCCACTGCTCGGCGCCATTGCTCGGCTGCGCGATGACGCTGGCCCTGGTGGCGCGCTTGGCCATCCACTTCGACAGCAGCAGCGACACGATGGCACCGCCCATGCCGAAGAGACCGCAGAAGACCAGCAGGGCCTGCAGGTTGAGGTCCACGCCATTGGCGTCGAGGATGCCGCGGAAGCCGAGCAGGTTGAAGATCGTACCGACCAGCACCAGCACCGCGAGGTTGGTAGCCAGGAAAAGCAGAATGCGCATGGGCATGACGGGTCTCCTCCCGGGAGCCTAACAGCACGTTGGGAATGAGGGCGCCCTGCCAGAGTTCAAGGGGGTCAGGCGGCGCTGGCAGGCTCGAGCACCGGTTCGCCGCGCCGGCTGAGCGTGGCCGCTTCGATGCGGCCGCGCAACTCGACGTCCTTCGAGCTCAGCTCGACGAGGGTGTTCACAGCCTCGTCGTAATGCCGGTAGCGGGCCACCTGCCGCGCTTCGCGGCCATCGACCCAGGCCTTGCCCTTGCTCCAGTAGGCGCCCGGCTGGTTGCGAATGACGTAGACCTGCTGCGTCATGGCTGCTGCCCGCTTACGCTGATCAATGCCCTGCCATGCTAACGCAGCAGCAGATCTTTTGCCTCGTTGACCTTGGCGGCAAGATAGTCGTTGCCGCCCCGGTCCGGGTGCAGTTTCTGCATGAGGCGCCGGTGCGCGGCGACGATGTCTGCCTCGCTCGCGGCGTCGCCGAGGCCGAGCACCGCCAGGGCCTCGCTGCGGCTCATGGTACCGTCGCCGCGGTCCTCCGGCTGCCCGCTGCTGTCGCCGGCGCCGGGTGCCTCGCCGGGAAAGCGCTGCTCGAGGTAGCTGTCCAGGAGCTGCACCGCCTCCGGGTCCTCCGCGGCGCACCAGCGGCGCAGGGCCGCGAGCTGCTCCCGGTCCATTTCGTCGAGGCGCCAGTCCTGCCAGGGGCCCGCCAGCACCTCCCCGGACAGGGCGCCGCTGTCGTGTTCCAGGTGCATGGCGAGGGTGCGCGTCTTTACCGTTGACTGGCCGCTGCCGGGCGCCTGAGCCCCCGCGGACTGCTGGCGCAACTGGGCGAGGAACGGGAACAGGCGCAGGAGCAGGGGCAGCGCCTGCCGCGCCGCCACGAGCAGGCCGGTGAGGGCGGCGCCGACCCAGTGCATCTTGCCGGCGAGGGTCAGGAGCACGACGGCGACCACGGCGACGCCGACGGCGATGCGCAGCATCTCGCCGCGGCGCTTGTGCGGCGGCAGAGCCTGTACCCGGCGATAGAGCAGGAGCGCAGTAGCAAGCACGGCCAGGAGCAGGACGAGTCGCGACAAGGGGACCTCAGGATTTGAGCTGTTCGAGCAGGAGTCTAGCACCCTCCGAGGCGCTCTTCTCGAGCGCCTCGCGGCCACCGGCGGCATAGCGGGCCACGGCGCCGAGGAGGGTCGCCAGCCGCTCGGCACTGGCCCGGTCGAAGTCGAGGCGGGCGCCGCCGGAAAGGCCCGCGAGCCGGTCGAAGCAGGCCGTCACGGCCGGCTGCCCGCCCTCCTGGAACAGGAACAGGGGCAGCCGCCGCAGCCCGCACTCCCCTGCGAGCTCTGCCAGCGCGTCCGCGTTTTCCTCCATCGCGTCACCGATGAAGACCGCCGCGCGCACGGGCCGTTGCCGATGTTCGGCGAGGGCGTGCCGCAGGACGCGCCTGAGCTGGGTCTGCCCCGCGGCGCACTGGACGCGGCTCATGGCGCGGGCGAGGGCGCCCGCGCTGCCGGTCCAGGGCGTGGCCTGGAATTCGCCGAGGCCGCGGTAGTAGCAGAGCTGTACCGACAGGCTGGCCAGGCGCTCCGTGGCCAGGAACATCTCCCCCTGCAGCTGGCAGGCGAGGTCCCAGGTGGGCTGCCGGCTCGCCGTGGCGTCGACGGCAAAGAGCAGCCGCGGGCTGCGCTCGGCAAAGGTCTGCAGGTTGCGGCGCTTGTCGAGGAAGCGCGCGATCTCGCCGCCGCTGGCGGTTTTCGCGGGTGGTCGGCTCATGCGGGCTGCATCCTGTTCATGCACTGATCTTAGCGGCCGGTTGCCGCGGCTCCAAGACGCGCGCAGGCGCGCTACACTATCGGGGTGAGCATGCAGAACCTGTAAACGCTGCCAAGTAGAGGTGACCCATGGCCAACCTGTTTTCCATCCGCAAGAAGCACGCCCTGCCCTCGGCTGCGGAGGCCCTGCCCGGGCGCCAGGAACCGGTCCCGGTTCCGGAGCGCCATGTGGTACTGGGAACGCCCCTCGCGGGCGCTTTTCCGGCGCCCCTCGAGCGCGTGGTCCTGGGCATGGGCTGCTTCTGGGGCGCGGAGCGCATCTTCTGGGAGCAACCGGGGGTCTACACGACGGCGGTGGGCTATGCCGGCGGCCACACGCCCAACCCCGGCTACCGCGAGGTCTGCTCCGGGAAAACGGGTCATACGGAGGCGGTGCTGGTGGTCTTCGACCCCGCGGTGTTGTCCTTTGACGCCGTGCTGAAACTGTTCTGGGAGGGACACGACCCGACCCAGGGGATGCGCCAGGGCAACGACATCGGTACCCAGTACCGCTCAGCTATCTACACGATGAACGCCGCCCAGCAGGCGGCGGCGGAGGCGTCTCGGGACCAGTACCAGGCCGCGCTGGCCGCCGCGGGCCACGGCGGGATCACCACAGAAATCGCCCCGGCAGGGCCCTTCTATTACGCCGAGGACTACCATCAGCAGTATCTGGCCAAAAACCCCGGGGGCTACTGTGGGCTCGGCGGGACCGGTGTCAGTTGCCCCGCCGGGCTCGACGTGGCTGGCTAGTGGCCCACTAGCGGGCCCTGAGTGGGCCGCTAGAGGTCGTCGGTCTCGGTGACGCCGTCCTCTTCCTCCGGCTCGGCGAGTTCGAGCTGTTCCATGAGGTGGATTGCGATGGCGACGAAGTCGGAATCGGTGATGATACCGATGAGCGCGTTGTCGCGGGTCACCGGCAGGCAGCCCATGCGTTGCTGCTGCAGGTACAGGGCAACGCCGCGCAGGCTGGCGTGCTCATTGACGGTCTGTACCGGGGTGCTCATGACCGCCGCCAGCGGCACCTCGGCGTGGTCTGCCCGGTGACTCTCGAGCGTGGAATCGCTGGCCGCGAGCACATCGCGGTGCGAGACGACGCCGACGACCGTCTCGTCGCCGCTCACCACGGGGATGTGGCGGATATGATGCGCGTTCATCAGGCGACGCGCGTCCGCCAGCGTGTCATCGGGGCCGAGGGTGTAGGGCTCCCGGGTCATGATCTCGGCGACGCTCAGCATGTTTGTTCCATTGTTGCTCCAGAGGTGTTTGGATCCTTGCCGTCGACGGTACTGGCGCCGCCGCCGGCTTTCCTTGATACCCGTCAAGAGATACCCATCGAAAGATCCTTAGTAGAACATACCCATAAAAAGCTGTATTTCAAGAGAGCCGGCAAGCCTGGTTCCCTGTCGGCCGCCAGGGGTGACGACAGCGATCAGCCCGGGCTGGCCGGCACCCCGAGGCGGCCGAGGGCCGCGACCAGCGCGGTTTCCACGCGCAGCGTGCGCGGGCCGAAGGAGACCGGGCGGCAGCCGGCGCGTTCGAAGAGGGCCACCTCGAAGTCATTGAAGCCGGCTTCCGGGCCGATGGCCAGCAGCGTGGGGCCGTCGGGCGAAGCCGGGCAGGGGGCATCGGCGCCGGGGTGAGCGACCAGGCTCCGGCGCCCGCTACAGAGCGCCGGGAGCTCGTCCTCGGCGAAGGGCCGGAAGCGCCGGCGCAGGGTGACGGCTGGCAGTCGCGTATCGCGGGCCTGGGCCGCGCCGGCGAGGAGGTACTCGGCGAGCGCCGCCTCCGCCAGCAGGTCGGATTGCCAGAAGCTCTTTTCCACCCGCTCGCTGTGAACCAGGTAGAGTTCGCTGACCCCGAACTCGGCGACGGCGCGCAGGAGCCGGCGCAGCATTTTCGGCCGCGGCAAAGCGAGGACCAGCGTCAGGGGCAGCCGCGGCGGCGGTTCCCGGTCCAGGGTGACGGCGAGGAGGGCGTCGTCGTCACCGAGGCTGAGCACCGTGCCCCGGCCCAGCCGTCCGCCGACCTCGCCCACGGGCAGTGCGTGCCCCGGGGCGGCGGTGAAGACCTCGCGCAGGTGCCGGGCCCGGGGGCCGCGGATGCGTACCCGGTCGCCGTCTTCCCGCTCCGCGCCGTGAAACAGCAGCAGGTTCACGGCGGGCTCAGTCCGCCGGTAGGCCGCCTGTCGCCGCTGCGTCGCCAGCGGTGGCTGCGGTCGGGGACGCTCTCGACTGCCGCGGGATGGCAGACGCATTTCGTCATGGGGGTCTCGTTCTGGGCACGCCTGCGTGCGCAGTGTACCCGAGCACTGCGAAGCATGCCTTGACCGGGCGAATTTCCCGTTGACTCCCGGCATGAAAAAGGCGAAGAATCCGGGGCGCCTGATAACGTTAATCAACAAAGGTGATCCGCTATGGCAAATCCTGTCCGTCCGTTCGTCCGCTTTCTCCCGGCTGCCGTCGCCCTCGCAGCCGCCGCCACAGCCGGTGGAGCGATCGCCCAGCAGTCCGTCAAGCTGGAGGAGGTGATCGTCACCGCCGCGAAGCGTCAGCAGACGCTGCAGCAAATCCCCGTCGCCGTGTCCGTGGTGACGGCGGAATCCATCGAACGGGCGCAGGTTCTCGATATCAAGGATCTGCAGACGCTCGTGCCCAGTCTGCGTGTGACCCAGCTGCAGGGCAGCGCGCAGACCAACTTCATCATCCGCGGCTTCGGCAACGGTGCCAACAACCCCGGCATCGAGCCCTCCGTCGGTGTATTCATCGACGGTGTGTACCGCTCCCGCGTCGGCAGCGCGCTCGCGGACCTGCCGAAGCTCGAGCGTGTCGAGGTTCTGCGCGGGCCGCAGAGCACGCTGTTCGGCAAAAACGCCTCGGCGGGTGTGATCAACGTGGTCACGGCCAAGCCCGACCTGACCGGCTATAGCGCCTCCATCGGCGGCACCGTCGGTAACTACAACCAGACCATCGTCCGCGGTGACGTGACCGGGCCCATCGCCGACAACCTGGCCTTCAGCCTGTTCGGGAGCATGAACCAGCGCGACGGTTACTTCGATAACCTCGAACTCGGCACGGAATACAACGACCTCGACCGCTGGAACTTCCGCGGTCAGCTACTGTGGAACCCCTCGGACCGCCTGGAAATGCGCCTGATCGTCGATGCGGAAGAGATGGACGAAGTGTGCTGCGGCGTAGCCAACCTCGTGGATGGACCGACGGGGGGCATCGTGCGCCTGCTCGGCGGCGACCTGGTCGGCAACGCGCCCTTCGCCTACGAAAACTTCTACGATTTCGACCCGCGCAACGAGATCCAGACCCGGGGGAGTTCACTGCAGGTCGACTATGACTTCGACAGCTTCACCCTGACCTCCATCACGGCGTTTCGCACCCTCGACCAGTTCCAGTCCGGCGATGTGGATTTCACCAGCGCGCGCCTCATCAGCCCGGATGCCGCAGATTTTCGCGACACGCAGATCGATACCTTTACGCAGGAGTTCCGCCTGATGTCCGCGACGGACGGGCCGCTGCAGTGGGTTGTCGGCGCCTTCTACTTCAATGAAGACGTCGAGAACAATGAGAGCTTCCTCCTCGGCCCCGATTTCCGTAACTACGCCGATTTCCTGACCGCCGGCCTGGGTGCGCCCGGGGCCCTGGGCGGTCTTGAAGCCGCGCTGGGCATTCCTCCCGGACTATTGCTCTCCGATCGGCGCGGGATGCAGGCGGAAGCGTACGGTCTTGACGACGAGTCCCTGTCGCTGTTCGCGCAGGTCGATTACAGCCTGACGGAGCGCCTCACGGCGACCGTGGGTCTGAACTACACGCAGGCCGACAGAGCGGCGTCTGCTGCGGTAAGCGCCGACGAGGTCTTCTCCAGCCTGCCCCTGGACCTGTTTGACGCCGGGGGCCTGGCGCCGCTGCAATTTCTGC
Organism: uncultured Alteromonadaceae bacterium; assembly: GCA_964346365.1. Classification (GTDB taxonomy): domain Bacteria; phylum Pseudomonadota; class Gammaproteobacteria; order Pseudomonadales; family Halieaceae; genus Pseudohaliea. Next base: position 1,287 of record CAYFVG010000093.1, on the reverse strand, counting down.
CGCCGGTCATTGCGTATCCCAACGCCGTGGAGAGCGGGGAAAGCTCCGACGAGGAGGTGACTTACACGCTGCGCCTGGCCTACGATCTGACACCGCAGATGAACGTCTACGCGGGCATCAGCACGGGTTTCAAGCCAACATCGTGGAACCTGTCGCAGGATTCGGGGCCCTTACCGGCCGATGTACCGGCGCTCGCCGCGGCCGGCGCCCTGCCCGATGTCGGTTTCGGGCCGGGCGTTGCCAACTTCCGAACCGGGTCGCGCTTCGCCGGACCGGAAGAGTCGACGGTGTACGAAATCGGCCTCAAGGGCGAGTGGAACAGCCTTGCCGTCAACGCGGCGGTGTTCTCGCAGGAAATCGACGGTTTCCAGAGCAATGCCTTCACGGGCACCGGCTTCGTGCTCGCAAACGCCGGCAAGCAGTCCACGGACGGCGTGGAACTGGACTTCAACTGGGCGCCCCTCGACGGACTGCGTATCGGTTTCGCCCTGACCTGGCTGGATCCGCTTTACGATGACTTCCCGGGCGGCGTTGGCCTGGGCGGGGTGCCCACGGATCTGTCCGGTCAACAGCCCGCCGGGATTCCCGAACTCGCCACCAATACCAATGTCAGCTACAACTTCCAGCTCGGCAGCATCGCCAGCTACGTTCGCGTGGAGCACATTTACGAGGATGAGGTGCAGGTCGTGGATCAGATTCCCGCCGACATCGCTTCACGCGAGGTCAACATGGTCAACGCCAGCGCCGGGATCACCTTCGACAGCGGGCTGGAGTTCAACCTCTGGGGCCGGAACCTGAACGAGGATGAGTATCTGCTGTCCGCCTTCCCGTCCGTGGCCCAGGGCGGCAGCTTCAGCGGCTACCCGAACCAGCCGCGCACCTTCGGCCTCACCGCGAAATACAACTTCGAGTAGGGGGCGGCGCCGTCGCCTGCCCGATCCGCGGGCCGAACGGTGAGTGCTCACCGGTGACCGTGTCTCTGTCTTTTTTCTGTGGGAGACTCGGTAGCCAATGTTATTGAGGGCGTCCGGCGGGCGCGGGAGCATCGGCAGTGTCGGATAACGCGGAAGCAACGCTGGTCGAGGTGGCAGAGTGCGAGGACGCGGGCGCGGTGCTCGTCGACTGCCGCTTCGACCTCGCACGGCCCGCCGCGGGCCGCGAGGCCTACCTCGCCGGGCATATCCCCGGCGCCCGGCACCTCGACCTCGACCGGGACCTGTCGGCAGCCCGCGGAGAACACGGCGGTCGGCATCCCCTGCCGCCGCCGGAGACCTTTGCGGCAACCCT
>CAYFVG010000092.1:0-9929 GCA_964346365.1 uncultured Alteromonadaceae bacterium | reverse complement strand
TTCGCTCGGCCACCCGCGCCCTGCGGGCGCGGGTTCAGCTGTCACAGCCGCAAAAACTGAAAAAGGGCCACCCTGCGGGCGACCCTTTTTCAGTTTTTTGGTGGAGGCGGCGGGAGTTGAACCCGCGTCCGCCAGTACTCCGCCTTCGGCTCTACATGCTTAGGTTCCGTCTATTGCTTTAGCCTTCCGCAGCCCGACGGGCAGGACGCGGTCGGCGAGCCCCGTTGATGTTTAACAGCATGATCCGGAGCGAACCACGCTGCGATCCAGTTCTCTATGACAGTCGTTAGCGCGGTACTGGCACCTTGCTAAGGACCGCTGGGGCCGAAGCCACCAGATGAGGGTCACGATGGACCGCTTACGCGGCCAGCGCTACCTCGTAGTTGTCGTCGTTGGCAACTAGTTGTTTGCAGCTTTGGATTTACGTGATTGGCTGCCATCACGGCATGCACCTCAGGGTTCGTGACTGCCGTCGAATCCGTATCGCCCCCGAAATTGACTTGCAAGCATAACACATCGGTGCGCCCTGCCGTCACTCACTCGAGTCACTTTCGATGCCCGCAGAAGTGGATAGTTCCCCGGGCGCGGTCGCCGCTGGCGGCGCAGCGGCGAAGCCCTGCATAATAAGGCGGACTGATGCCTGCTCCGGAGCAACGCCTTGAGCGAAAAGCTCGAATATACGTCCTTCCTCAGCCTGCTGGTAGCGGTGACGCTGCTGTTCGGGCTGCTGCTCTGGCCGTTCCTCGCGCCGCTCCTGTGGGCCTGCATTATCGCCGTACTGTTTCACCCGCTGCAGCTCTGGCTATCGCATCGCTGGGGCGAGCGTCCCAACACCACCGCCCTGGTGACCCTCTTCACCTGTGTCGTGCTCGTCGTTATCCCGGTGCTGTTCCTGCTGATCTCCTTCCTCGAGCAGGGGCTGGCGCTGTTCGAAAGGATCGAGGGCGGACAACTGCAGCCCGGCGTGTACCTGGAGGAGATCCGGTCTGCTTTCCCGGGGCTGCAGGCATTCCTGGAACGCCTGGACATCGACATGACCACGGCCCGGAAAAACGCGGCGGACGCGGCGGTCACCGCCAGCCAGTTCCTTGCCCGCAACGCGCTGGCCTTCGGCCAGGGCGCCTTCGGTTTCATGCTGCAGCTCGCGTTGATGCTCTACGTGGCCTTCTTCCTGCTCCGCGACGGCCGTGTCCTTATCGAGCAGTTGATCCATGCGCTGCCGCTGGGGGACGAGCGCGAGCGGCACCTGTTCCAGAAATTCGCCGAGGTGGCCCGGGCCACGGTCAAGGGCAACCTGCTGGTGGCCGCGGTGCAGGGCACCCTCGGGGGCCTGATCTTCTGGATTCTCGGCCTGCCCGGGCCGCTGCTCTGGGGCGTGGTGATGACCGTGCTGTCGCTGATACCGGTGGTCGGTGCGGGGGTGGTTTGGCTCCCCGCAGCCCTCTACCTGTACGCGATCGGTCAGCTCGTCGCCGCGACTGTTCTTATCGCCTACGGGGTGCTGGTTATCGGGCTGGCCGACAATATCCTGCGGCCGATCCTGGTCGGCCGGGATACCAAGCTGCCGGACTGGATGGTCCTGTTGTCCACCCTCGGGGGTATCGCCCTCGTGGGGATCAATGGCTTTGTCGTCGGGCCGCTGATCGCCGTGCTGTTCGTCGCTTTCTGGCAGATCTTCAGCGACGAGTTTTACCCGGTCACACGGGTCGAGCGCCAGGCTACCGAGGATCCCGGGGACGGCTGAGCGTCCGTGCACCGGCAGCCTCAGGCGGCGTTTTCCGGCCCGTTCTCTTTCTCGTCGTCTCTTTCGTCTTCGTCGGCTCTCTCATCGTCGTCTCTGCCGTGGTCCGGCTCGTCCGCCGCTTGCGTTTCCTCGACCGCATAGCCGCCCGGCTCCGGGTAGGGTTCGGGCTCGTCGAGAAGGTCCAGCGGCGTCGGGCGCTCCACCACGCGGCGCTTGCCCTTCGCGGCGGTGGCCAGCTCTCGCAGCCCGCCCGGGTCGAAGGCATCCACTCGCAGCACATCGTAAAGCGCGGTCAGCGCCGCCAGCAGCGGCTCGCGCTCTTCCTCGCCGACGATGCCCTCGCTCACGGCCCAGTTCACCAACTCGGCGCGCTGGTGGCCCATGAGCAGGGCAATGCCGTCCAGCTCGTCCTCGTCACGCTCGCGAATGGCCGCGTGCAGCCGGTCGCGGATGTGCTGCGTCTCCCGGGCGAGGCGATAGGCATTGAGCACCCGACCGAGGGGGTCGTCGGGGTTCTCGTTGCGATAGCAGCCCTCGGCCAGGACGTCCCGCAGCGGCGTGTCGGCGACGATGGCGGTGGCGACCGTGCGCCCGAGCGTATCGTCCGGCCCGGCCAGGCGCGTGTGGCCCGGCGGGAACACGAGCCAGCGCAGCGGGCGGCGCAGGCCCGGCACCGGGAAATTGTCCACGGCGCCGCGGAGGGCGTCCTGCAGGTCCGCCAGGTTGCGCTGCAGGCACCACTCCACCAGCGGCTTCTGCTCCGCCGGGTAGCCCTGCTCGTGCCAGAACTTGATCACCGCCGAGGCGTAGTACAGGGCGACGAGGCTGTCGGCCATGCGCCCGGACAGGCGCTGCCGGGCCTTGAGGCCGCCGCCGACGGCGAGCAGGGTCACGTCCGTGAGCAGGGCGAAGGCCGCGGAGAAGCGGGCCAGCTGACGATAATAGCGCTCCAGGTCCGCCTTGAAGGGCACACGCTCGAGGCGACCGCCGGCGTAGGCGAGGAGCAGGGCGCGCAGGCTGTTGCGCACGCTGTGCGCCATGTGCCGGTAGAAGACCCCGTCGAAGGTCCGGGCGCCGCGCTCGCCGTCGCCGTCCCGCGCCGCCTCGATTTCCCGCGTTATGAAGGGATGACAGCGGATCGCCCCCTGGCCGAAGACCATGAGGCTGCGGGTGAGGATGTTGGCACCCTCGACGGTGATGGCGATGGGCACGGCCTGGTAGGCCCGGGCGAGGAAGTTGCGCGGCCCGGTGATCACGCCGCGGCCGGCGACCACGTCCATGGCGTGATTGATGGCCTCGCGCATGAGGTCCGTGTTGCGGTACTTAAGCAGGGCCGAGGGCACCGCGGGGCGCACGCCCCGGTCGAGCATGCCCACGGTGAGCAGCCGCGCGGCGTTCATCTGGTAGGCGTGGCCCGCCAGCGGTTCCAGCGCCTCCTGCACACCCTCGAACTCGCTGATGGAGCGGCCGAACTGCTCGCGCGTGTAGGCGTAGGCGCCGGTGGCGAGGCTTGCCAGCTTGCCGGCGCCGGTGCCCAGGGCCGGCAGGGAGATCGAGCGGCCGATGGACAGGCACTCCAGCAGCATGGTCCAGCCCTTGCCCACCCCCTCGCGGCCGCCGATGACCTGGTCCAGGGGAATGAACACGTCGTTGCCCCAGGTCGGGCCGTTCATGAACACGGTGTTCATGGGCAGGTGGCGCGCGCCGGCGTTGACTCCGTCGAGCTCCCGCGGCACCAGTACGCAGGTGACGCCCACGGCCTCGTCGCCGCCGAGGAGTCGGTCCGGGTCGTAGACCTTGATGGCCAGACCGATGAGCGTAGCCACCGGGGCGAGGGTGATGTAGCGCTTGTTCCAGGTCACGCTGAGGCCGAGCACCTCCTCGCCCTGCCACTGGCCCCGGCAGACGATGCCCTTGTCCGGGATGGCGCCGGCGTCGGAGCCGGCGACCGGGGAGGTGAGGGCGAAGCAGGGGATGTCCTCGCCGCGGGCCAGCCGCGGCAGGTAGTAGTCCTTCTGCTCGTCTGTGCCATATTCGAGCAGCAGCTCGCCGGGGCCCAGGGAGTTCGGCACCATCACGGTCACCGCCGCGGAGACACTGCGCGTGGACAGCTTCATCACCGTCTCCGAGTGCGCCGTGTGCGAAAAGCCCTTGCCGCCGTAGGCCTCGGGAATCATCAGGCCGAGGAAGCCGTCGGCCCTGATCCGCTCCCACACCGGCGCCGGCAGGTCGAAGTCCTCGTGGACCAGGGCCCAGTCGTCGAGCATGGCGCAGAGGGCCTCCACGGGGCCGTCCACGAAGGCCTGCTCGGCGTCGCTCAGCTGTGCCGGCCGCGCATTGAGCAGCCTGTTCCAGTCCGGGCGACCGGAAAACAACTCACCGTCCCAGTCCACGGAGCCGGATTGCAGCGCCTGTGCTTCCGTCTCCGAGAGCGTTGGCAGCATGCTGCGGATGCGACCCAGCAGCGGCCGGCTGAGGAACCGCTCACGCAGCGGATTCGGGTGCATAAGCAGCAGTGCGACGCCGATGAGCAGGGCCGCGAGCAGCAGGCTGCCGGTGCCGATGCCGTCCAGCAGGACGCCCAGCAGGGTGGCAATGACGATGGCGATCCGGGCCTGGCTGGCCTCCGTGTCGCGGTAAATGAGCACAAGAGCAGTGATGCAAAAGAGCAATAGAGTCATGGTCGCGCTCCTCGGGGAATGGCCTTAATAACCGTAGTTCAAGTCGGGCCTTTTTCCAGCGGTGCAGGGGTGGAGGATTTGGCATCGGGGCGATCTCTCGGTAGGGTGTCGTCCCCATTCGCAAAGCGGAGACGCCATGAGCGATGACCAATCGCGCTACAACCCGGATAAAGGCTTTGTCGCCCTTCTCGGCTGGAGCCTGAATGCCATCGAGGCGGCGGAGCAGTTCGACCGCCGCTACGTCGTGGTAGCCCCGGACTGGGCCACAGAGTACTGCGAAAGCCACGACATCCCCTACCTGCCGTGGAATTTCGAGCGTCTCAACGATCGCTCGGTGGAGATCGCCCAGTCGCTCAAGGACATGGGTGTCGATGTAGCCATCCCCCTGTTCGAGGAGACCGTGGAGTGGGCGGGCGCGATCAACGCCGTTCTCATGGATAAACCGCGGCTGTTCGGCCAGGCCATGCTGCTTCGGGACAAGGCGTTGATGAAGCGCCGGGCGCAGCTGGGCGGCATCCGCGTCGGTATCTTCGAGGAGGCCCATGACAAGGAAGACGTGGTCCGGTTCCTCAAGCGGGTCAACCAGACGCTGCTCAAGCTCGACGGTGACCCGGAGGATCCGATTCACCTCAAGGCCTTCGACAAGGCCGGCTGCCTGGGGCACCGGGTGATCCGCACACCGGACGAGGTGGACACGATTCCCGACGAGGAGTTTCCCGTGCTCATGGAGTCGCACCTCGACGGCTGGGAGTTCGCCGTGGAGGCCTGGATTCACGATGGCAAGGTCGCCTTCCTCAACATCTCCGAGTACGTGACTCTCGGTTACTCGGTCTTCGTGCCGGCGACTCCCGACCTGGAAAAGTACCGCGAGCAGATCCGGCAGCAGATCGAGCTGCTGATCAAGACCTTCGACATCGACTTCGGTTTCGTGCACCCGGAGTACTTCGTGACCAGCGATGGCACCATGTATTTCGGCGAGGTGGCCTACCGCCCGCCGGGCTTCAAGGTCTTCGAACTGCTCGAGCGCGCCTATGGCTTCAACGCCTACCAGGGGCTGATCCTCGCCTTCGACCCGAAAACCACTGCCGAGGAGATCGAGGCCTTCTTCCCGCGCGAGGTGGTCGATGCGAAGACCTACGCCGGCTGCTTCGGGGTCTATCCCCGCCGTCGTGTGGTCAGTCAGCTGGAGATGCCGGCAGAGACAGAGGATCACCCGTACTTCGAGTCCCACGAGCTGGCGCCGCCCCTGGAGGAGACCGTCACCAAGCGCACGGCGTTTGGAACGCACTGGGGCCTGGTCTACTTCCAGGGTGAAGATCCCTATCGTCTCCGCGACCTGCTCAAGGCCCAGGAAGAGCTGGACTTTTATGTGTAAGAGAATGAGTGAAGGCAGCCGCGGCCATGGCAGCTAGCGCAGAGCACGGTCTGTCGGAGCGCCTCGCCCTGCGCGCGCGGCGCCTCGAGAGCGCCGTGGAGGCGCTGCGGGGCGCCAGCCGGGTGACCCGGGGCGCCAAGGTGCCGCGAGTCCTCGACGCGGCGCGGCAGGTGCTGGGGGAGGAGGGGGGCCTTGCGCTCCTGCGCGAGCGGATCGGCGCGCTGGACGAGGCGGGCGTTTTCCTCGGGTCTGACTGGGGCCAGCCGGAGCAGCTTCTGCCGGCCCTGGCGCGGCAGGCGCTGCACAGCCCGGATCCGGCCACGGTGGTCATCGAGGTGCTCAGCGAGCTGCGCTTCCTGGCGGTTGCCGAGGAGGCCTACCCGCAGCCGCCCGTGAGCCCGGCTGCGGCGCACAATCACCTGGTGCGCATCGTTGCGCTGAACCTGCCCATCCTCTTCGGGCTCGCCGGCGAGGCGGAGCGGCAGCAGGAAGCACACCTGGCGGCCATTGCGCGGCAGACGCTGGCCTATGTCGTCGACCGCCTGGGTTTCGACCAGGTTATCGACGAACTCATCGTGGAGATCTGGCGGATTCTCGAACAGCGACCGGTCCAGGTCGAGCCGGTACGCGAAATGATCGCCCAGATCGCACGCTGTCTGCACGACCCCGCGATCGACCTCGGCGGCAGCGGGCGGGGCGCAGAGCGGCTGGTGAGCAGCCTCTTCGGGCCCACCCGCGCCTGCAGCGAGGACCCCGGGGTCGACGTGTACGCCGAGCGCCTGGCGGCCATGGATGAGGTGGCCCTGCAGGGTGAGGTGATGGGCCTGGCCCGGTCCATGCACGATACGGGGCTGGTCTCGCCCTACCACGCGGTCGCGGTGCGGCACCTGCTCGACAGCAACCGCGGGTCCCTGCTGCCGGACGTGCTGGGGCTGTCCAGTACCGGCCGGGACTGCCTGCTCTGCTACCAGGGCCTGATCCACGCCCTGGCCGAGGCCGCGATCCATCCCCAGAGCTGCCAGGCGCTCTACGGCCTGGCGCTGATGCTCGAGCGCGGGATTCTCTATCAGCCGCCGCTGGCGCCGGCGCTCTGGCGCCAGCTGGGTCTGGTGCTGGCGCCGGCAGCCCGCGAGCGCCTGCTGGGGGTCTACGGCGACCAGCCGCCGCCGGCGCAGCGGCTGGTCGCCGGCGTGCTGGCCGTGCTCGGTCAGCCCCTGGGCATCGGCCAGGGCAACAACCCGACCTGCCAGTCGGCGCGGGCGCTCTCCATGTGGTCCTACAGTGACCCCGACTACCTGCTGCAGATGGTGGCCTGGGCCGCCCGGGACGATGAGATAATCATGCATTTCGAGGGCGAGGGTATCTCTTCCCGCGCCGCGCAGTCGCCGGCGGCACCGGTGCTGGGTTTCGATCTCGATCCGGTGTCGCTGCTGGTGGTGCCACACCTGGACCTCATCTACGGCCAGATGATGCAGCGTTGCGTGGGCCGCCAGGAGGACCCGCACTGCTGGGTGAATCCCGAGTTCCACGGCTGGTGGGCCGGCCGGGGTTTCCGCATCAACGTCGATGTGGCCACGGGCAGGCTCGCCGCCCTGGAGGATTTCCTGCGCCACTTTTTCGCCTGCTACCACCCGTACTACAACGGCAATCAGCCGCTCATACATCCCCAGCCGGCCGGGATCGCCATCACCGACAGCGCGGCCCGCTTTATCGGCTGGCATGCGATCACGATCCTCCGGGTGGCCCTCGACCAGGACGAGGTGATGCGCGTCTACTTCTATAATCCGAACAACGATGGCGGGCAGGACTGGGGCGATGGTGTCGTGGTCAGCACCGCCGGCCGCGGGGAGCGCTTCGGGGAGTCATCCCTGCCCTTTACGGAGTTTGCCGCGCGCCTGTATATCTTTCACTTCGACCCCCTCGAGCCCGGCGACTTGCAAGCGGTGGACGCGTCGGTCGTCGCCGGCTGTGCCGGCCGCGTGCGCGGCAGCTGGGCAGCGGATCGGGTACCGGAACTCGCCGCCCAGGCCGCGGGGCCGGGGCGCTGAGGGATCAGCGCTTCATGAGCTGCCGCAGCACGTAGTGCAGGATGCCCCCGCCGGCGTAATAGCTCGCCTCGTTGGCGGTGTCGATGCGCGCCTTGAGGTCACAGCTGCGGGTGCGGCCGTCCGGGTAGGTGACCGTCAGGGCTACCGCCTGCCCCGGCGCGACCCCGCCGGCGATGCCGCGCAGCGTCAGCGTCTCCTCGCCGGTCAGCGCCAGGCTCCTGCGATTCTCGCCGTCGGCGAACTGCAGCGGCAGGACGCCCATGCCGATGAGGTTGGAGCGGTGGATGCGTTCGAAGGACTCCGCAATCACCGCGCGCACGCCCAGGAGCAGGGTGCCCTTCGCGGCCCAGTCACGGCTGGAGCCCGTGCCGTACTCGCGCCCGGCAACCACCACCAGGGGGGTGTCGTCCGCCACATAGCGCATGGCGGCGTCGTAAATCGGTAACTGCTCACCGCTCGGTACGTGGCGCGTGTAGCCGCCGCGGACGTCGTCGAGCATCTCGTTGCTGATGCGCACGTTGGCGAAGGTGCCGCGCATCATGACCTCGTGGTTGCCGCGGCGGGACCCGTAGGAGTTGAAGTCCGGCTTGTGGATGTCGCGCTCGACGAGGTAGCGACCGGCGGGGCTGTCGGCGCTGAAAGAGCCGGCCGGTGAGATGTGGTCCGTGGTCACGCTGTCGCCCAGGAGGGCGAGGATACGCGCGTCCTCGACGTCGGTCAGCGGCGCCGGCTCCGGCGCCATGCCCCGGAAGTAGGGCGGGTGCTGGATGTAGGTAGAGGTATCCGACCACTGGTAAGTCTTGCTGTCGGGCACGCTGATGGCCTGCCAGATGGCGTCGCCATCGAAGACCGAAGCGTACTCGTCCCGGAACATGGCCGTGCTGACCCGGGCCACCGCCTCGGCCACTTCGGCCTGCGTCGGCCACAGGTCGGCGAGGTAGACCGCTTTGCCTTCGCCATCCTCGCCGATCGGGTCCTTGCCGATATCCAGGCGCACGTTGCCGGCGAGGGCGTAGGCGACCACGAGGGGCGGCGAGGCGAGCCAGTTCGCCTTCACCAGCGGGTGGACCCGGCCCTCGAAGTTGCGGTTGCCGGACAGCACGGAGGCGACCGTCAGGTCCCCGGTGACGATGGCCTTCTCGATCGGTTCCGGCAGCGGGCCCGAGTTGCCGATGCAGGTGGTGCAGCCGTAGCCCACCAGGTTGAAGCCGAGCTGGTCGAGGGCCTCCTGGAGGCCGCTGGCGGCGAGGTACTCGGTAACCACCCGGGAGCCGGGGGCCAGGGAGGTCTTGACCCAGGGCTTGACCTTGAGGCCCCGGGCTGCGGCCTTCTGCGCGACCAGGCCGGCCGCCATCATCACGCTCGGGTTCGACGTATTGGTGCAGGAGGTGATGGCGGCGATGACCACGGCGCCGGGGTTCAGGTGCAGGGCCTCGCCGTCGAGCTCGCAGCGTTGGCTGCTCGCGTGCAGGTAGCTGGCGTCGATGCCCACGGCACCCTGGCCGCCCTCGCCCTCGAGGCGGGCGGCCTCGGCGGCGGCCGCGCCCTCGCCCTGCTCCATGAGCAGCTCGAAGGTGCTGCGCACCTGGTCGAGGCCGACCCGGTCCTGGGGGCGCTTGGGCCCCGCGAGGCTCGCCTCGACGGCGTCCAGGTCGAGCTCGAGGACGCTGGAGTAGGCCGGCTCGTGCCCCGGCTCGCGCCACAGGCCCTGGGCCTTGCAGTAGGCCTCCACGAGAGCGACCTGGTCGGCGTCGCGGCCGGTCAGCTCCAGGTAGGCCAGGGTCTGCTGGTCTACCGGGAAGAACCCGCAGGTGGCGCCGTACTCCGGCGCCATGTTGGCGATGGTGGCGCGGTCCGCCACCGGCATCTCGGCGAGGCCGTCGCCATAGAACTCCACGAACTTGCCGACGACGCCGTGCGCCCGCAGCATCTCCGTGACCGTGAGCACCAGGTCCGTGGCGGTGATGCCCTCGCGCAGCTTGCCGCTGATGCGAAAGCCCACGACCTCCGGGATCAGCATGGAGACCGGCTGGCCGAGCATGGCGGCCTCGGCCTCGATGCCGCCCACGCCCCAGCCGAGC
>CAYFVG010000091.1:0-10007 GCA_964346365.1 uncultured Alteromonadaceae bacterium | reverse complement strand
CGAGACACCACACCTGGGCCTGCCGGCTCTCTAAGTGATTAGAGGGTTACGACTACGCCGTCCTCTTTCTGCAGGGCGGCGCGAGCATGCAGTTCGCCGCGGTCCCCCTCAACCTCGCGGCGCCGGGCGCAGCGGCGGATTATCTCGACACGGGGCACTGGTCGACGAAAGCCATCGCCGAGGGTCGCCGGTTTGTCGACGTCGCCGTGGCCGCCAGCGACGCGGCGGGCAACTACACCAGCGTGCCGCCCCGGGACCGCTGGCAGCTTCGCGAGGGCGCCGCCTACCTCCACCTGACGCCGAACGAAACCATCGACGGCGTGGAGTTCACCGAGCCGCCGGTCGCGTCCGCGCCGCTGGTGGCGGACCTGTCCTCGACGCTGCTGTCCCGGCCCCTGGACGTCGGCCGCTTCGGCGTCATCTACGCCGGTGCGCAGAAGAACATCGGTCCCGCGGGGCTCACGCTGGTCCTCGTGCGCCGGGATCTCCTCGGTCGCGCCCGCCCCGAATGCCCCGCCATGCTCAACTGGGAGATCGCGGCGAAGACGGGCTCCATGTACAACACGCCACCGACCTTTGCGCTCTATCTCGCCGGCCTCGTGTTCGCGTGGCTCGAGGAGCTCGGCGGCCTGCCGGCCATGGCCGAGCGCAACCGACGCAAGGCGGAAACGCTGTACGGCTTCATCGACCGCAGCGACTTCTACGCCAACCCCGTCGACCCGGCCTTCCGCTCCTGGATGAACGTGCCCTTCATGCTCGCCGACGACGGCCTCGACCAGCGCTTCCTCGCCGGGGCGGAGGCGGCCCGGCTCCTCAATCTGAAGGGCCATCGCTCCGTCGGCGGCATGCGCGCGAGCCTCTACAACGCCGTGCCCCAGGCGGCGGTCGACGAGCTCGTGGCCTTCATGGCCGACTTCGAACGCCGCCACGGCTGAGGCCTGACCATGGCAGACGAGCAGGACCTGAAGGCGGTACGCGAGGAGATCGACGGCATCGACCGCGAGATCCAGGCGCTCATCAACCGCCGCGCCCGCTGCGCCGAGCAGGTGGCGCAGATCAAGCTCGGCGAACAGCGAGCGGCGCGGACGCGCGGCGAGGACCCGGGGGAGGTTGTCTTCTACCGCCCGGAGCGCGAGGCGCAGGTGCTCGCGCGCATCGTCGAGCGCAACGAGGGCCCGCTGCCGGCCGAGAACGTTGCCTATATCTTTCGCGAACTCATGTCCGCCTGCCTCGCCCTCGAGCAGCCGCTGCAGGTGGCCTACCTCGGCCCCGAGGGCACCTTCACCCAGGCCGCGGCCCTCAAGCACTTCGGCCACGGCGCCATCTGCGTGTCCCAGGCGACCATCGACGGGGTCTTCAACCAGGTCGAGGCGAGCGCCTGCCACTACGGCGTCGTGCCGGTGGAGAACTCCACCGAGGGTATGGTCAGCCACACCCTCGACAGCTTTCTCGACTCGCCCCTGTGCATCGCCGGCGAGGTGGAGCTGCGCATCACCCACCACCTCCTCGCCGCGCCGGGGACGGACCCGGCCGCCATCACCCGGATCTGCGCCCACCAGCAGGCGCTGGCCCAGTGCCGCAACTGGCTGGATGCGCACTGGCCGTCGCTGGAGCGCGAGGCGGTGTCCAGCAACGGGGAGGCCGCGCGCCTCGCCGCCGCGGAGCCGGGCGTGGCGGCGGTCGCCGGCGACATGGCGGCGGAGCAGTACCGGCTCGCGCGCCTTGCCGAACATATCGAGGACCGCCGCGACAACACCACGCGCTTCCTGGTGATCGGCCGCCGGGAGGTACCGCCGAGCGGGCGGGACAAGACCTCCATCATCGTCTCCAGCCGCAACAAGCCCGGCGCGCTGTTCGCGCTCCTCGATCCCTTCCGCCGCGGGGGTGTCAGTCTCACCCGCATCGACACGCGGCCGTCGCGGACCGAGAAGTGGGCCTACGTCTTCTTTATCGAGTTCGAGGGCCATCTGCAGGACGAGAACATCGCCGCGATTCTGCGCGAGCTCGAGGAGCAGTCCATCCTCCTGAAGCCCCTGGGTTCCTACCCCCGGGCCGTGCGCTGAGCGACCCCATGGCCGCCCAGCGTTACAGCGTCGCCGTGCTCGGCCTCGGCATGATCGGCGGTTCCCTGGCCCTGGCCCTGAAGGCCTCGGACTTTGCCGACCGCGTGCTCGCCTGGGACCGCGACCCGCGGGCGCTGGCCGCCGGCCTCGATGCCGGCGTCATCGACGCGGCCTGCGACGGCCTGGACGCCGCCCTGACCGCGGATATCGCCGTGGTCGCCGTGCCCAACGTCGCCGCGGCCGGCCTCCTCGGTGACCTGCTCGCGCGCACCGCGCACGCCCACGACGGCCCGGTGCTCACGGACGTGGCCAGCGTGAAGGGCAACCTCGCCGCCGTGGCCACGGCGGGCGGCGCGGCCCCGCGCTACGTGCCCGGCCACCCCATCGCCGGTTCCGAGCGCAGCGGCGTGGCCGCGGCCAACCCCGACCTGTTCGCCCGCCACCGGGTCATCCTCACTCCCCTCCCGGCGCAGGACGCCGCCGCCCTGGCGCTGGTGACGCGGCTCTGGGAGAGCGTCGGTGCCGACGTGGTGTGCATGGACGTGGCGGAGCACGACGCCGTGCTCGCAGCCACCAGCCACCTGCCGCACGTGCTGGCCTACTGCCTGGTCGATGATCTCGCGGCCTCGCCGCGGCGGGAGGACCTGTTCCGTTTCGCCGCGGGCGGCTTTCGTGACTTCACCCGGATCGCCTCCAGTGACCCGGTCATGTGGCGCGACGTGGCCCTTGCCAATCGCGAGGCCCTCGTTGAAGCTGTGGATGAATTCAGCGCGCGCCTGACGGTGCTGCGCGAGGCCATAGCCGCCGGCGATGGCGCGCGCCTGGAAGCGATTTTCGGCGCCGCGAAAGCTGCCCGCGATGCGTTTGCGGAACAGAATGCCGTTGCTCAAGATAAGACCGTGGTGGAACGTGCCGCTGTTTCCGGGCACGAGGACCGTCGGCGCCAACCCTGAGACGAGACACTGACCATGGAATTCAGGCTGCACCCCGGCGGCGTCATCAGCGGCGAGGCCCGGGTCCCGGGCGACAAATCCATCTCGCACCGCTCGGTCATGCTCGGCGGCCTCGCCGAGGGCGAGACGCAGATCCGCGGCTTTCTCGAGGGCGAGGACGCGCTGGCCACGGTGGCGGCTTTGCGCGCCCTGGGCGTCCGCATCGATGGCCCCGACAACGGTGAACTGCGCGTGTACGGCGCGGGCCTGCACGGGCTCGAGGCCCCGGCGGAGACGCTGGACCTGGGCAACTCGGGCACCAGCATCCGGCTGCTGGCGGGGATTCTCGCCGGCCAGCCCTTCGACAGCCACCTCGCCGGCGATGCCTCCCTCTGTCGTCGGCCCATGGGCCGGATCATACGCCCCCTGGAACTCATGGGCGCCCGCATCGAGGCCGCTGACGGCGAGACGCCGCCGCTGGCGATGCGCGGCGGTCAGGCCCTCACGGGCATCCACTACGACCTCCCGGTGGCCAGTGCACAGGTGAAGTCCTGCCTCCTTCTAGCCGGGCTTTATGCCGATGGCACGACCGCGGTGACGGAGCCGGCGCCGACCCGGGACCATACCGAGCGCATGCTCAGAGGCTTCGGCTACGAGCTGCGCCGGGACAACGACGTCATTCTCCTGCGCGGCGGCGGCAGCCTGCGGGCGACGGCGATCGACGTGCCGGCGGATATATCCTCCGCCGCTTTCTTTCTGGTCGCCGCCAGCATCGCGCCGGGTTCGGAACTGCTGCTCACCCACGTCGGCACGAACCCCACGCGCACCGGCGTCATCAATATCCTGACGCTCATGGGCGCGGATATCACCGTGCAGGGCGAGCGCGTGGTCGGCGGCGAGCCGGTGGCGGACCTCCTTGTGCGCTACGCGCCGCTGCGCGGTATCGAGATCCCCGAAGACCTTGTGCCCCTGGCCATCGACGAGTTCCCGGCGCTGTTGGTCGCCGCCGCCTGTGCCGAGGGGCGCACGGTGCTGCGCGGGGCGGCGGAGCTGCGGGTCAAGGAGAGCGACCGTATCGCCGCCATGGCCGAGGGCCTGGCAACCCTGGGCATCGCGAACGAGGTGCTCGAGGACGGCATCATCATCGAGGGCGGCCGTCTCGGCGGCGGCGTCATTCATACCCACTACGACCACCGTATCGCCATGGCTTTTGCCATCGCGGCACTGCGCGCCGAGAGCGAGATCACGGTCCTGGACTGCGACCAGGTAGCCACCTCCTTCCCGGGTTTCGACGCCCTGGCCCGCGGCCTCGGCCTGCAGATTTCCACGCGCGCCGGCGGCGGCGACGGGGAGGACCGGTGAGCAGCCCGGTGATTGCCGTCGACGGTCCCGGCGGGGCCGGCAAGGGTACGCTCTGCCACCTGCTGGCCAGGCATCTCGGCTGGCACCTGCTGGACAGCGGCGCCCTCTACCGGGTGACCGCCGAGGCCTGTCGCCGGGCCGGTGTTCCCCGGGAGGACGAGGCGGGCGCCGCGGCTGCGGCCGCGGCCCTCGATGTGGTCTTCCGGCCGGCGGAAGACGGCACGGTCTCCGTTGTTCTCGGCGGCGAGGACGTGACCCGCGCGATCCGCACGGAAGAAGGCGGTCGCGGCGCCTCCGTGGTGGCCGCGTATCCGCGGGTGCGCGCGGCGCTCCTGGACCGGCAGCGCGCCTTCCGCCAACCCCCGGGGCTGGTAGCCGACGGCCGCGACATGGGTACGGTCGTCTTCCCCGATGCGCCCCTGAAAATCTTTCTCACGGCCAGTGCGGAGGAGCGCGCCCGGCGCCGCCGCAAGCAGTTGCTGGAGAAGGGCGAAGATGTTAGCCTGCCGCGCCTTCTCGAGGACATCCGGGAACGGGACGCCCGCGACAGCCGTCGCGCCGTGGCCCCCCTGGTGCCCGCAGACGACGCGCTCGCAGTGGACAGCACGTCGGTCTCCGTCGCCGGTGTATTCCGCGAGGTGCTGCGGGCGGCGGTGGCACGCGGGCTGTGCCCGGCGAGCCGCCTCGAGGAGTAGCCGTAGCCCGCCCGCGCCGTCTCAGCCAGCCTCGACGGTGCGAGCGTTTTTCATGTGACCCGGCCCGGCTGGAGGGGCGGCTGAAGCGGTAGCCCAAAAGCGCCGCAAACATCAACAGGTAATGTGTAATGAGCGAATCCTTCGCCGATCTTTTTGAAGAAAGTCTGAAAACCGTTGACATGCAGCCGGGCGCCATCGTCACCGGCGTGGTTATCGACATCGACAACGAGTGGGTCACGGTCCACGCCGGCCTGAAGTCCGAGGGCGTTATCCCGCGCGCCCAGTTCATGGACGCCAGCGGCGAGTGCACCCTGAGTATCGGCGACGAGGTTCAAGTCGCGCTGGAGACCGTCGAGGACGGCTTCGGCGAGACCCGGCTGTCCCGGGAAAAAGCCAAGCGCGCAGAGGCATGGAAGGAGCTCGAGGCGGCCCACGCCGCCGACGAGGTCGTATCCGGCGTCATCAATGGCAAGGTCAAGGGCGGTTTCACCGTCGATATCAGGGGCATCCGCGCCTTCCTGCCGGGGTCCCTCGTGGACGTGCGCCCGGTGCGCGACACGACACACCTCGAGCACAAGGATCTGGACTTCAAGGTCATCAAGCTCGACCAGAAGCGCAACAACGTGGTCGTCTCCCGCCGCGCGGTCATGGAGGCCGCCAACAGCGTGGAGCGCGAGGCCCTGCTGGAGAGCCTGCAGGAAGGCATGACCATCAAGGGTATCGTCAAGAACCTCACCGACTACGGTGCCTTCGTCGACCTCGGTGGCGTCGATGGTCTGCTGCACATCACGGACATGGCCTGGAAGCGCATCAAGCATCCCTCCGAGATTGTCGAGGTGGGGCAGGAGCTCGACGTCAAGGTCCTCAAGTTCGATCGCGAGCGCAACCGCGTCTCCCTCGGCCTCAAGCAGCTCGGTGAGGATCCCTGGGTCGAGATCACCGGCCGCTACCCCGAAGGCAGCCGCGTCGTGGCGCGGGTCACCAACCTCACCGACTACGGCTGCTTTGCCGAGATCGAGGAGGGCGTGGAAGGCCTGGTGCACGTCTCCGAGATGGACTGGACGAACAAGAACGTGCACCCGTCCAAGGTCGTGCAGGTCGGTGACGAGGTCGAGGTCATGGTGCTCGATATCGACGAGGAGCGCCGTCGTATCTCCCTCGGCATCAAGCAGTGCCAGCAGAACCCCTGGGACGCCTTCGCCGCGACCCACAGCAAGGGTGACCGCATCGCCGGGACCATCAAGTCCATCACGGACTTCGGCATCTTCATCGGTCTCGACGGCAACATCGACGGCCTGGTGCACCTGTCCGACATCAGCTGGAACGAAACCGGCGAGGAGGCGGTGCGCAGCTACAAGAAGGGCGACGAGATCGAGACGGTCATCCTGTCCATCGATCCGGAGCGCGAGCGCATCTCCCTCGGCGTCAAGCAGCTCGAGGATGACCCCTTCTCCAACTACGTGGCCGTCAACGACCGCGGCACCATCGTCACGGGCGAAGTGACTGACGTCGAGCCGAAGGCCGTCGTGGTCAAGCTGGCAGACGAGGTCGAGGGTATCCTCAAGGCCTCTGACATCAGCCGGGAGCGGGTCGAGGACGCGCGCAGCAGCTTCAAGGTCGGTGACACGGTCGAAGCAAAGATCGTGTCCGTGGACCGCAAGAACCGCAGCGTCGCCCTGTCCATCAAGGCCAAGGACTACGAGGACGAGAAGGAAGCGGTGCAGTCCCTCAAGGACCAGGAAGAGACGACCTCGCCCGCCACCATCGGCGACCTCATCAAGCAGCAGATGAACGGCAACTGATCGCGCGGCGGCGTCCGCCGCCCGCGCTGTTCGTGAAACCGCGGCCCCGGCTGCGGTTTTTTTGTCTCAGCGCAGTTTTCCGGAGCAGATGCCGGATCGTTTCCACAGCACTCCCGTTGTTCCGGGGCGAGTGCGGCATACTCCTCGCAGCCTTGCCCGGCCGGGACGCTCCCCGATACACGCTTTGTGAGAGAAGTATCCCGCACTCGCCCCTTGCGCCTCGCGTACTTCCAACAAGCTCGGTCTTCCAGGGCGGTAGGGGCGGCTGCTGGATGATGCCCCCACCAAGCGAATATCGTGGAGCGGCTGGGGGCATCATCCAGCAGCCGCCCCGGAAATCGGAAGCTGCCGGGGCATCAGCAGCCGCCCCGGAAATCCGCGATGAGTGTTTTCGATTTCCCTTGCCGACCGTGCGCGCTGCTCAACCCCCGGGGCCGATTTTTCCAGTAATAATAGACACTTGCATCGATGCGTGGGCGGCGGCACAATGGCGTCAATCCGGCCGGTGCGAGTGTGGGCGCCCATGACCAAGAGCGAACTGATCGAGGCGATTGCCGCCCGGCAGACCCAGTTGTCCACGAAAGACGTGGAGCTGGCGGTCAAGACCATCCTTGATCACATGTCCGAGTCTCTCTCCAGCGGCGGCCGCATCGAGATCCGCGGGTTCGGCAGTTTCTCCCTGCATTACCGGGAGCCGCGCCGGGGCCGCAACCCCAAGACCGGTGACACGGTCCAGCTCGACGGCAAGTACGTGCCGCACTTCAAGCCCGGCAAAGAACTGCGGGAGCGGGTCAATCTCGGCCTCCGGGGGGGGCTGTGAGCATCCTCCGCAGCCTCCTCATGCTCGTCGTGGTGGTGGTCATGGCCGGCGTCGGCGCGCTTTTCGCCCTGCAGAACGAGGCCGCCGTGCCGCTGGATATTCTTGTCTACACCTTTGCGCCGCGCAGCGTGGCGCTCTGGGTGCTGGCGGCCTTCGCCCTCGGCGGCGGCGCCGGGCTGATTATGGCCGGCTTCCTCGTGCTGCGGCTCCGCGCGCGCCTGCGGCTGCTGCGGCGCCAGCTGCACAAGGCCCAGGGCGAGACAGAGCGCCTGCGCAGCAAAGATATCGTCGTCGGTGACTGACCGCGGCAGCGGTCCCGCCTCGCCGGTCATCGTCGCCCTGGACTACCCGGACGGCGCGGCGGCGCTGGCCCTGGCCGACCGCCTGGACCCCGCGCTCTGCCGGGTCAAGGTCGGCAAGGAGCTGTTCACCGCGGCGGGCCCGGCGCTGATCCAGGCGCTGCAGGCCCGCGGTTTCGAGGTCTTCCTCGACCTCAAGTTTCACGATATCCCCAGCACCGTGGCCGGCGCCGTCAGCGCCGCTGCGGCCCTCGGCGTCTGGATGGTCAACGTTCACGCGGGGGGCGGCCGGCGCATGCTCGAGGCCGCTGCCGCGGCCGTCGCCGGGCGCCGGGAGAAGCCGTTGCTTATTGCCGTCACCGTGCTCACCAGCCTGGGCGACGGGGACCTCGCCGACCTCGGTTACGCGGAGAGTGTGCGGGAGCGCGTACAGCGCCTCGCCGCGCTCGCTGCCGACACGGGCCTCGACGGCGTGGTCTGCTCGGCGCAGGAAGCGCCGCAGCTGCGTGCGGCCCGGGGCCCCGGGTTCCGCCTCGTGACCCCGGGAATCCGCATCGCCGGCGACACCGCCGGCGATCAGCGCCGGGTGGTGACCCCCGCCGAGGGGCTCGCCCTCGGCGCCGACTACCTCGTTATCGGCCGCTCGATCACCGGCAGTGACGACCCCGCCGGGACCCTCGGCGCCATCCTCGACGGGCTCCACGCCAGCGGCTGAACCGCCCCGTTCCACCATCTCCGGCCCTTTGCGCCCGCGGCCCGGGCGGTCCTGCTACGCTGCGGGTGATGCGGATGCCGGCACGGGCGCTGCTCAAACCCGTCATGGAACGACGGATGGAACCACTGATTGACCTATGGATAGATCTACGGAGAGACGACACCATGGAAAAACTTCGCAGCTTTTTTGACCCCCTGCGCGCCCTGGCGGGCGCGACCTTCCTTGCCGCCGCCCTCGCCGCGGCGCTGCAGCCGGCAACCGCCGGAGCCCAGGAGGCGGAGCCCCTGCCGGCCACCGTCAACATCAACAGCGCGGACGCGGGAGCGCTCGCCGAAGGCCTCCAGGGTATCGGCAGCAGCCGGGCCGAGGCCATCGTCCGCTACCGGGAAATGTACGGTCCCTTCGAGAGCGTCGAGGAACTGGTCGAGGTCTCGGGGGTGGGCAGCGTCACCCTCGAGCGCAACCGCGACCTCATTACGCTGGAATAAGCGCCGGGCATCCGTATCATGGGGCTTCGGCCCCTTTTTTTATGGTTCGCCTCATTTGATGGCCATCTCATGGCTATCTTATGGCCACCTCTTGGCGTCGCGCCGGCATCACGGTCGGCACCGGCCCGCAGCCTGCAGGAGAGAAGTCCCGGGTGGAATGTCTGGTCACGGGAGGAACCGGCTTCGTCGGCGCGGCGCTCTGCGAGGCGCTGGCGGCTCGCGGCGACCGGGTCCGCCGCGCCGGCCGCGATGCGGCGGCAGCGCTGCCCCTGGACCTGGCAGGGCCCGCGCCGCCGTCCCTGCCCGCGGGTATCGACGTGCTCTTCCATCTCGCGGGCGTGGCGCACCGGTCGGCCCCGGCGGCGGTGCACGCCCGGGTCAACCAGCGGGGCGCCCTGGCCCTCGCCGAGGCTGCGGCAGCCGCCGGGGTGGGCCACTTCATCTTTCTGTCCAGCGTCAAGGCGCTCGGCCCCGCCCCGGGGCCGGCGCCGCGCGCCGAGGACGAGGGCCGGCAGCCCCCGGGTGGCTACGGCCGGGCCAAGGCCGCCGCCGAGCGCGAGCTGGCGGCGCTGGCGGGGCGCACGGGGATGGGGGTGACCGCCCTGCGTCCGGCCCTGGTCTATGGCCCGGGCGCCCGGGGCAATCTCGAGGTGCTGCGTCGCTGGGTAGCCGCGGGACGGCCCCTGCCGCCGGCGGCCGGCGAGCGCTCGCTCATCGCCCGCGATGATCTGGTACGCCTGCTGCTGGCGGTGGCAGAGCAGCCCGCCGCCGGCTATCGCTGCTGGAACGTGACGGACGGCGACAGCTATTCTGCGCGCCGGCTGTGCGAGG
>CAYFVG010000090.1:0-10069 GCA_964346365.1 uncultured Alteromonadaceae bacterium | reverse complement strand
GATGCGATGCTGGCAGAGGATTCGAGGCCGTTCGCTGGCTACGCCGTCAGGGGCCGGCGCGGGAAAGGGGTGCCGGGATCGTGCACGGCCACGGATGGCCGTGCCCGAGCTGCCATGGATGGCGCTTTTTGCGTATCCCGGTACCCCTTTCCCGCGGCGGCTCCGACCTACGAAGCCGCCCCTACAGCGGACGGGGCTCTCATCCCGGCGCCCCTTTTCGCAGCGGCTCCGAACGACAAAGCACCGCAAGTAGCGTTCAGGAAAACTCGTATCTGAAGCGGAACGCTATTCCTCGGGCCCGTGCTGCCCGGGATGGTTCGGGGGGAAGGGGAAGGCGGCGACGTTGCCGCGGGGTTTGCCCTCGGAGATCTTGCCGGTGCCTTCCTTGTCCACCTCGTCGATACGGATCACCGAGTGGAGGGGGATATAGCTGCGCTTGACGCCGCTGAAGGTGTTCTTGAGCTTCTCCTCGCTCGGGTCCACCAGCAGCTGCGAGCGCTCGCCGAAGACAAACTCCTCGATCTCGATGAAACCCCACAGGTCACTCTGGAAAATCTGCCGGGCGTAAACCTCGACGACCTCGTTGCCGTTCTGGAAAATAACCTTGTAGACCGGTTGCTGTGCCATAGTGCTTGGAGAGTACCTGAAAGTGCCAGCGGAGTACCTGAAGGATGCCCGGATGGGTGTCGTGGGCGAGCGCCATGGATTCAAGATCCGATAAGCGAGACCCGTCTCCACGCGCCTCACGTAATGGTACCACCAAAACCGGCGGAAACCATCGACCTCAGGTGTAGGACCCTAGGTTTAGACGCCCCGCGCCGGTATAATCCGGGTTCTGCTCGTACTCACACACTTCATTCACACACACGCGCAGGGGGCATCGCCCCGGGGGTTGGACTTGGCCAGGAAACTGTTCGTCAAGACACACGGCTGCCAGATGAACGAGTATGACTCGGCGCGCATGCAGGACCTGCTGCGCGAGAGCCATGGCCTCGTGCCCACGGACGACCCGGAGGACGCCGACGTGCTGCTCCTGAATACCTGCTCCATCCGCGAAAAGGCGCAGGAGAAGGTCTTTCACCAGCTCGGTCGCTGGAAGCAGCTGAAGGAGAAGAACCCGGAGCTCGTCATCGGCGTCGGCGGCTGCGTGGCCAGCCAGGAAGGCGCCGAGATCGGCCGCCGGGCGCCCTACGTGGACCTGGTCTTCGGGCCGCAGACCCTGCACCGGCTGCCGGAGATGATGGAGCAGCGCGGGCCCGGTGGCACCCTCGTGGTGGATGTCAGCTTCCCGGAGATCGAGAAGTTCGATCGCCTGCCGGAGCCCCGCGTCGAGGGCCCGACAGCCTTTGTCTCGATCATGGAGGGCTGCAGCAAGTACTGCACCTTCTGCGTGGTGCCCTATACCCGCGGCGAGGAAGTCTCCCGACCCCTCGACGATGTCATTCTCGAGGTCAGCCAGCTCGCCGCGAGGGGCGTGCGCGAGGTGACCCTCCTCGGTCAGAACGTGAACGCCTACCGGGGCGAGAACCACCTCGGGGAGATCGTCGACTTTGCCGAGCTGCTGCACTTCGTGGCCCGGGTCCCGGGCATCGACCGGCTCCGCTACACCACCTCGCACCCGGTGGAATTCTCCGACGCGCTTATCGATTGCTACGCCGAGATCCCGGCGCTGGTGGACCACCTGCACCTGCCCGTGCAGAGCGGCTCGGATCGGGTGCTGGCCGCCATGAAACGCGGCCATACGGCCCTCGAGTACAAGGCGAGGATCCGCCGGCTGCGCAAGCTGCGGCCGGACATCAGCATCTCTTCCGATTTCATCATCGGCTTTCCCGGCGAGACCGAGGCGGACTTCGCGGCCACCATGAAGCTGGTCGAGGAGATCGGCTTCGATACGTCTTTCAGCTTCGTTTACAGCGCCCGGCCGGGGACCCCGGCGGCGGAGCTGGCCGACGATACGGACGAAGCCACCAAGAAGCAGCGGCTGCATATCCTGCAGGCACGCATCAACCAGGAGGCGCAGGCGATCAGCCGGCGCATGGTCGGCAGCACGCAGACCATCCTGGTGAGCGGCGTCTCCAAAAAAGACCCGGGGCAGCTGCAGGGCCGCACGGAGAACAACCGCGTGGTGAATTTCGCCTGCGCGGATCCGGCGCTCATCGGCCAGTTCGTCGCCGTGCGCATCGAGGAGGCGCTGCCAAACTCGCTCCGCGGCACCCTGGCCCCGGCAGCCATGTCGGCAGCTACGTCGGCAGCCGCGGCCGTTTCCGCAGGTTGACGGCCCCGAAATCCCCGTTATTCTCATGACTTCATGCACCGGCATCCGCCGCAGATGACACTTTGACCGACGACACCTCAAACGCCGAGGCCGTAGAGCTTCGGCTCACTCTGGAACCCGATGACGCCCGCCACCTGGCCATGCTTTGTGGCCAGCTCGACGCGCACCTGCGCCAGATCGAGGGGCGGCTCGGGGTGCGCATCGCTTCCCGGGGCAACAACTTCCTCGTCACCGGGCCCGAACCGGCGGCGCAGAGCGCCGCGGACCTCCTCGAACACCTCTATGCGGAGGTCTGCCAGGGTGTCGGCCTCACGCCGGAATCCCTGCACCTGCAGCTGCAGCAGGCGGGCCTGGAGGCCCGGGCCGAGGGCGCGCGGGACGGCGGCGGGGGGACGGCGGTGGAGCCGCTGCAGGTCATCCGCACGCGCCGCGGCTCGATCAAGCCCCGGGGCAGGAACCAGCAGAGCTACGTACGCAGCATCAAGCACCGCGACGTCAACTTCGGCATCGGCCCCGCCGGCACCGGCAAAACCTATCTCGCCGTGGCCTGTGCCGTCGAAGCGTTGCTCGAGGAGCGCATCCGCCGCATCCTGCTCGTGCGCCCGGCGGTGGAGGCCGGCGAGAAACTCGGCTACCTCCCCGGCGACCTCGCCCAGAAGATCGACCCGTACCTGCGGCCGCTCTACGACGCCCTTTACGAAATGCTCGGCTTCGAGACCGTGAACAAGTACATCGAGCGCAGCATCATCGAGGTCGCGCCCCTGGCTTTTATGCGCGGCCGCACGCTCAACGGTTCCTTCATCATCCTCGACGAGGCCCAGAACACGACCCGCGAGCAGATGAAGATGTTCCTGACCCGCATCGGCTTCGGCTCCACCGCGGTGGTCACCGGCGACGCCACGCAGATCGACCTGCCCCGGGGGGCCCAGTCCGGCCTGACCCATGTGGCACAGATCCTCGAGGGCGTCGACGGCATCGGCTTCACCTGGTTCGCCAACCGCGACGTGGTACGCCACCCGCTGGTGCAGCGCATTGTCGAGGCCTACGACGAACACGACGACCGCGCGGCGAGCCTCGAGAACAGTCGCCGATCATGATGCTCGACCTCGTGGTACAGCAGGCCTGTGAGGCGACCGTGCCCGGGGAAGAAGCGTTCCAGCGCTGGGTCGGCGCCGCCCTCGCCGGCGCCGGACAGCGGGGCGCCGCGGAGATCGCCGTGCGCGTGGTCGACGAGCGCGAGATGGCGGCGCTGAACGAGCGCTTCCGCGGTCGCTCCGGACCCACTAACGTCCTCTCCTTTCCCGCGGACCTGCCCGCGGGTCTGGCGCTGCCGCTCCTCGGCGACCTCGTCCTGTGTGCGCCGCTGGTGGAGCGTGAGGCCCGGGACCAGGGCAAGGCAGCGGCCGCGCACTGGGCGCATCTCGCGGTCCATGGCACGCTGCACCTGCTCGGTTACGATCACCAGGCAGCCGCCGAGGCCACCGCCATGGAAGCCCTGGAAACGGACATCCTGGGCAGCCTCGGGCTGCCCTGCCCCTACGGCAACGAAGCGGCGGAGGAATCCCTGCCCTGTGAGTGACGACCGCAACGGTCAGGACGGCGAAGAACGCTCCTGGCTCAACAAGATCGGCCAGCTGTTTTCCTCGGAGCCCCGCAGCCGCCAGGATCTGGAAGACGTGCTCAGCGTCGCCGCCGAGAACGAGGTCATCGACGAGGACGCCCGCAGTATCATCGAGGGGGCCATGCAGGTCAGCGACATGCAGGCCCGGGACATCATGATCCCGCGCGCCCAGATGGTCGTGATCAAGGCCGAGAGCAGCCTCGAGGAAATCCTGCCGCAGATCATCCGCTCGGCGCACTCCCGCTACCCGGTGATCGGCGACAACCCGGACGACGTGCTCGGCATCCTGCTGGTAAAGGACCTGCTGCCGCAAATCCTGCGCAAGGAAACCGACGCCTTCGATATCAGCGACCTGCTGCGGCCGACGGTCGTGGTCCCCGAGAGCAAACGCCTCAACGTGCTGCTCCGGGAGTTCCGCCAGAACCGCAACCACATGGCCATCGTCATCGACGAATACGGCGGCGTTGCCGGGCTGGTCACCATCGAGGACGTGCTCGAGGAGATCGTCGGCGAGATCGAGGACGAAACGGACGTCGAGGAAGACCAGTACATCCGCCGGATCGGTGATGACGAGTACTTCATCAAGGCGCTGACGCCCATCGAGTACGTCAACGAGTACTTCGAGGCGGGCTTCAGCGACGAGGAGTTCGACACCATCGGCGGCCTGGTCATCCACGCCTTCGGCCACATGCCCGCCCGCAACGAGACCACGCGGGTCGGCGCCTTCGAGTTCAAGATCATCAACGCGGACCAGCGCAAAATCCACAGCCTGCGCATGCGGCCCCTGGCAGACTGACCGTGGCCCGCGCCATCGCCGGCGGCGGCCGGCGCCAGCCGGCGCGCTGGATGAGTGCCCTCATGCCCGTGGCGGGCGCACTGCTGACCCTGTCCTTCGCCCCCTTCGGCCTCTGGCCCGCCGGCATCGCCGGCGTGGCCCTGTTCGGTTACACCCTCAGCACCTGCAGCCCGCGCCTCGGCGCCGTTCGCGGCTGGCTTTTCGGCGCCGGCCTCTTCGGCACCGGGGCGTCCTGGGTCTATGTCAGTATCCACGTCTACGGCGCTGCGCCCGTGCCCCTCGCCGTTTTCCTCACCTTCCTGTTCTGCGCCGGTCTGGCGCTTCTGCCCGCGGCCTTCGCCGCCGCCTACGCGGCCTGGGTGCGTCCGCTACCGGGCGGCATGCTGCTCGGCTTTCCCGCCCTGTGGGTCCTGTTCGAGTGGCTGCGCAGCTGGCTCCTCACGGGTTTTCCCTGGCTTTACCTGGGCTATGCGCACCTGGACAGCTGGCTGGCGGGCTGGGCGCCGGTGGGCGGCGTCTATGCCGTATCCTTCATGGTCGCGCTCACGGCGAGCTGTTGCTTCCTCGCCTGGCGCAGCGGGCGTCCGGCGGCGCTGCTGGTCTACACCGCCATCCTCGCCGTGCTCTGGGGCGGCGGCCGCCTGCTGGGGGGGGTGGAATGGGTCGCGCCGGCCAGCGAACTGCCGCTCTCCGCAGCCCTCTACCAGCCGAATATCCCCCTCGAGAAAAAGTGGGACCGGCGCTACTACCGGGACATCCTGCGCCGCTACCAGACCGCCGTCGGACCGCAGCTGGAGCACGCTATCGTGCTCTGGCCGGAATCGGCGATACCCCGTCTCTACCGCGACGCGCGCCCGTTCCTCGACCCCGTCGGCCGCCGTGCCGCGGCCGCCGACAGTACCCTGATCACCGGCATCCCCACCGCCACGGAGGCCGGCGACTACCACAACAGCATCCTCGCCCTCGGCCAGGGCTCGGGCCTTTACCACAAGCAGCGCCTCGTGCCCTTCGGCGAGTACGTCCCGCTGGAGCGGTGGCTGCGCGGGCTCATCGCCTTCTTCGACCTGCCCATGTCGAACTTCAGCCGGGGCCCGGCGGGCCAGCCGCCGCTGCGCGCCGGCAGCTACCGGGCCGCGCCGTTCATCTGCTACGAGATTGTCTACCCCGGTCTGGTGGCCCGCGGTTCGCGCGCTGCGGACCTGCTGGTGACGATCAGCAACGACACCTGGTTCGGCGCCTCTATCGGCCCTCTGCAGCATCTCGAGATGGCCCGCATGCGCGCCCTGGAGAACGGCCGCTACCTGCTCCGGGGTACCAACAATGGCGTGAGCGCGATCATCGACCACCGCGGCCGGGTGCGGGCGCGCTCCGCGCAGTTCGAAGCAACCACGCTGGTGGGCGACGCCCGGGCCATGCTCGGCCATACGCCCTTTACCAGCTTCGGCCCCCTGCCGACCATCGGCGCCTGCCTGCTCACGCTGCTGCTGTTGAAGCTGCTGGCCCTCACGGCCTGGAGAGCACGTTGAGCGGGGCGCCCGGCTCAGGGGTGCCCGGCCGAGGGGCGCCCGGCTCAGGGGTGCCCGGCCGAGGGGTGCCCGGCCGAGGGGCGGGCGCGCTTGCCTACCGGCCGGAGATAGACGGCCTGCGGGCCCTCGCCGTGCTGCCCATTGTGCTCTTCCACGCCGGCTTCGCCTGGCTGCCGGGCGGATACATCGGTGTCGATATCTTCTTTGTCATTTCCGGTTACCTGCTGGGAACGATCGTCTCCCGGGAGATCGCCGCGGGTCGCTTCAGCGTCCGGCGCTTCTATCAGCGGCGGGCCCGGCGCCTGCTGCCGGCGCTCCTGGTGCTGCTGGCCGTCACCCTCGCCACCGGCTATTTCCTGCTCCTTCCCGGCGAGCTCGTGCGTCTCGCACAGGCGGCGGCGAGCGTCCTGCTGTTCGTCCCCAATATCTATTTCTGGGAGAACGCCACCAGCTACTTCGGTCTCGATTTCGCCACGGAACCCCTTCTGCACACCTGGTCCCTCGGCGTCGAGGAGCAATTCTACCTGCTGCTGCCCGCCCTGCTGCTCCTGGGCGCCCGCCTGCGCCGGCCCTGGCTTCTCCTCGGCGGGTTTCTGGTGCTCTCCTACCTCTGCAACATCGCGCTGATGGACATCGACAGCACGTTCTCGTTCTACCTGCTCCCGGGGCGTGCCTGGGAGTTGCTGCTCGGCGTTCTCGTCGGCCGCTACGCCCCACCGTTCCGGCCCGGGGAGCGCGGCGCCGGAGCGCTGGCGCTCGCGGGGCTGCTCCTGTGCATCCTGCCCATGGTGCTGCTGGACGAGGGCTCGCCTTTCCCCGGCAGCAATGCGCTCTACCCGGTCCTCGGCACCGCAGCCCTGCTCGCCGCCAGCAACGGTGGCGGCACGCGCGTCGGCTGGCTGCTGGCGCGGGCACCGCTGGTCGCTGTGGGCCGGATCTCCTACTCGCTCTACCTCTGGCACTGGCCCGTGATCGTCTACCTCGAGCTCGCGCGGCCGGACGAGCCGGCCAATCGCTGGCTCGCCCTCGCCCTTTCTCTGGGGTTCGCCGGGCTGTCCTACCGGGTGGTCGAGCGGCGTTACCGGCGGCCGGCGGCCGCCTCGCCGGGCCGCCGGGGCCGGCTGCGGGAGCTGGGCTGGGGCGGGGGCGCGCTGGCGACGCTGATCGCCGCGGTACTGCTTCTCGATGGCCTTCCGGGCAGAGTGCCGGACGCAGCCTGGGAAGCCGCCGGCGCGGCGGCCCGGCCCGAGCGCTACGCGCGCTGCGAGCCCTTTGCCGCGGAGCACGACATCACCGCCACCGTGTGCCACCTCGGCAACCCGGACCGGGAGCCGACGTTCGCCCTCTGGGGCGACTCCCACGCCAACGCCCTGGGGCCCGGCATGCATCACGCCGCCCGCGGGCTGGACACCGCGGGCCTGCTGTTCTTCGGCTCCGGCTGCCCCGCCCTCCTCGGCGTCGATCGCCCCGGGCGCAACGAGTGCCGGCACTTCAACCGCGAGGTCAACCGCTTTCTGCAGAGCAGGCCGGGCATCGGGCTCGTCTACCTCGCGGGCTACTGGGCCGTGCCCATGACCGGGGCCGGTTACGACAAGCGCTTTTTCCTGATCGAGGACGACAAGACCACCGGGCGCTCTCCCGCCGAGAACGCCCGGGTCTTCGCCCGGGGCCTGGACCGGACCATCGATTCCCTCGGCGAACGGGAGGTCGTGGTTGTCCAGGATGTACCGGAAGTAGGCTCGCGCTTCACCAAGCACCTGTCCGATCATTTCGTCCGCCGCGCCTGGCTGGACACTGACGGCGCACCGGAGCCGGTGTATCCGCGCAGCCAGGAGCCGGTCGAGGAAAGGCTCACGACGCTGCTCGCCAACCGCGAAGACGGCGCCGGCTTCCTGCGCATCAAGCCCGCCCTGTGCAGCCCCGATTACTGTCCCCTGCGCATCGGCGGACAGCTGGTCTATCGCGACGGGGACCACCTGTCGGATTACGGCTCGAGACTCCTGGCGCCGCTTCTCGCCCGCAGCCTGCGCCGGCACCTCGGGGACAGTCCCGGCCTCTGAGGCAGCGCAGCGAAGCCCTGCAACCGGGGGCCGTGCGCGCCTTGCGATCCGCGCCACGGAACCCAGACCCGCATTTCCGCAGCCTCGCTTGCGCGCACCATGAATAGTCCGGGCCAGTGGAATGCTGCTAACATCGCGCTTTTTTCAGCGCTCGATATCGGGCACGAGGAACGACCAACACCGCCATGGATCAGGAATACAACCCGCAGGCTCTGGAGCCGGCCGCCCGCGCCTACTGGGATGAACAGCAGAGCTTTGCCGCCACGGAAGACCCCGCCCGCGAGAAATTCTACTGCCTCGCCATGTTTCCCTACCCCAGCGGCAAGCTGCACATGGGGCATGTGCGCAACTACACCATCAGCGACGTGATCGCCCGCTACCAGCGCATGCAGGGACGCAACGTGTTGCACCCCATGGGCTGGGACGCCTTCGGCCTGCCGGCGGAGAACGCCGCCATCGCCAACCGGACCGCACCGGCGGCCTGGACCTACAGCAACATCGACCACATGCGCGAGCAGTTGCAGGCCCTCGGCTTCAGCTTCGACTGGCACCGTGAACTGGCCACCTGCCACCCCGCCTACTACCGCTGGGAGCAATGGTTCTTCACCCGCCTGTACGAGAAGGGCCTGGTCTACAGGAAGATGGCCACGGTCAACTGGGACCCGGTGGACCGGACCGTGCTCGCCAACGAGCAGGTTATCGAGGGCCGCGGCTGGCGCTCCGGCGCCCCGGTGGAACGCCGGGAGATCCCGCAGTGGTTCCTGCGCATCACGGCCTACGCCGACGAGCTCCTCGAGGGGCTCGAC
Source organism: uncultured Alteromonadaceae bacterium (assembly GCA_964346365.1). Lineage (GTDB taxonomy): Bacteria > Pseudomonadota > Gammaproteobacteria > Pseudomonadales > Halieaceae > Pseudohaliea. Next base: position 985 of record CAYFVG010000090.1, on the reverse strand, counting down.
CGGCTCGAGGGCTGGCCCGAGCAGGTGCGCACCATGCAGCGCAACTGGATCGGCAAGAGCCGCGGCATCGAGCTCGCCTTCGCTCTCGACACGCCGATCGCCGGCGAGGAGCGCATCGAGGTGTACACGACGCGCCCGGATACGCTCTATGGCGTGACCTACCTGAGCCTCGCCGCCGAACACCCGATCAGCCTTGCCCTGGCGGCGGACAATCCGGCGCTCGCGGCCTTCGTCGAGGCATGCCGCACGAGCGGCGTCTCCGAGGCGGAGACCGCCCAGGCGGAGAAGCACGGCATGGACACGGGGCTGACGGCCCGGCACCCGCTCACGGGCGAGGACATCCCCGTGTGGGTCGCCAACTACGTGCTCATGGACTACGGCTCCGGCGCCGTCATGGCCGTGCCGGCCCACGACCAGCGCGACTGGGAATTCGCCCGGCGCTACGAACTGCCCATGACCGTGGTGATCTGCGACGGCGACGATGCACCGGCGGATGTCAGTGACGCCGCGTACACGGGGCAGGGCCGCCTGACCAACTCCGGCCCCCTGGACGGGCTGGCCTTCGAGGCCGCCTTCGACGCCATCGCCGCGGCGCTGGCCGAGCGCGGTGCCGGCCGGGTCACCACCCAGTTCCGGCTGCGCGACTGGGGCGTCTCCCGGCAGCGCTACTGGGGCGCACCGATTCCCATGCTCAACCTGCCGGACGGCGGCGAGATTCCGATTCCCGCCGATCGGCTGCCGGCGCTGCTGCCGGAAGACGTGATCATGGACGGCGTCACCTCGCCGCTGAAGGCGGATCCCGAGTGGCGGAAGTTCGACCTCGACGGCCGGGCCGCCGAGCGCGAGACGGACACCTTCGACACCTTCATGGAATCGTCCTGGTACTACGCCCGCTTCACCTGCCCCGACTACGAAGCCGGCATGCTCGACAGCGAGCGGGCCAACTACTGGCTGCCCGTAGACCAGTACGTGGGCGGCATCGAGC
>CAYFVG010000089.1:0-10087 GCA_964346365.1 uncultured Alteromonadaceae bacterium | reverse complement strand
CGGGAGACGGACCAGCTGGTGGACTACTCCGACTATCTGTTCGTCGGCCAGTACCTGCCGTACTACATCTGCGATGGTTCCGTGACTTATCCCGGCGACGCCGCGCCCGCCGGCACCTGCCAGCCGCCGAACCTGAAGGTGAACTCCATCACGGACACGCAGACCTGGACCCACGAGGTGCGCTTCAATACGCCGGAAGACCGGCGCCTCCGTGCCACCGTCGGCGGTTTCTACAGCGACCTGCAGCTCGAGGAGCGCAACGACTTCGTCTATCCCGGTTCCGTGGACGCGGAGCTCTTCGGGCAGACCGGCTTCTCGCCGAATTTCCCCTTCAGCACCGGCTTCACCTCTGACCCGGGGCCCTTCCCGGACGGCACGATTTTCCGCAACGATGTCAAGCGCACGGACGAGCAGTTCGGCTTGTTCGGTGAAGCCACCTACGATCTTGCCGACACGTTCGCGCTGACGCTCGGTGCGCGCTATTACGACATCGAGGTGGATCTCGCGGGCGGGGCGAACTCATCCTTCTGCAACGGCTTCCAGCCCGACGCCGATGCGTTCGGTACCGACATTTCGGACCTCTACAATGACGATGGTCAGATCACCTTCCGCGGCACCTGCGATACATCCCAGCACATCACCTACACGCAGGACAACATCGACGAGGCGCCGGCCCAGGTCGCGAATGCGCTGCGGAACGCCCCGGACGTGGCCCAGACCGACGGTGTGATCGGCAAGGTCTCCCTGTCCTGGACACCGAGCACGAACCAGCTCTGGTTCGCGACCGTTTCCGAGGGGTTCCGCCCCGGTCTGCTCAACCGCCCGGGCGGCGCCAGCGGACCCGGTGACTACACCGTGCCCTTCGCCCTCGACACGGACGAGGTCACCAACTACGAGCTCGGCTGGAAGCTCGACCTCGCGAATCAGTCCCTGCGCGTCAATGGCAGCCTTTTCTTCATTGACATCGAGGACCTGCAGACCACGATCTTCGACCCCAGCATCACCAACCTGTTCTTCTCGGACAACGCGGCGAACGCTGAGATTTACGGCCTGGAAGGCACCGTCAGCTGGGCCCCGGCCTCTGTTCCGGGCCTGACCGTGAACGGCGCCTTCTCTGTCCTCGACACGGAGATCACGGACGTGCTCACGCCCACGGAGGACGTGCGCGAGGGGGATTCGCTCGCTTTCGCGCCGGATTTTCAGGGCAACCTGCAGGCCCGCTACGAGTGGGACCTCGAGAACGGCATGCGCGCACACTTCATGCCGCACCTGGCCTACTCCGATTCGTCGTTCAGTGACATCATCGCTATCAACCGTCGGGAGCTGGACTCCTGGCTTATGCTGGGGATGACCGCCGGCGTCAGCACCGGCAGCTGGATGGCGGAGCTGTTCGTGGACAACCTCACGAACGAGGCCGCGGAGCTGTCCATGAACTTCGTCAACGACCGCAACCGTCCGACCCTGGCCCGTCCGTTTACCGCCGGTGTACGCTTCAGCTACGACTTCCAGTGAAGCCACCGCCGGTGGCCGCGGGGCTGCCAGCGTGACCGACAGCACGGCGCCGCCCGAGCGGGCGGCGGTACAGGCCAGGATGCGCGCCGGTGATTTCGCCGGCGCGCTTTTGCTTCTGGGGCCGGAGGAACCGGGGGCCGACAGCGAGGCGCTGTATCTCGCCGCGGTCTGTCATCGCTTCCTCCGCGCCTTTGATGATGCGCGCGCCTGCCTGGAGCGGGTGCTCGCCGCCGAGCCCGAACACGGCCATGCGCTGCAGGAACTCGGCCACCTCTGTCGCGATCGCGGCGACGCGGACGGCGCCCTGCGCGCCTACGCCGAGGCCTGTCGCATCAACCCGTCCCTGGAGGCCGGCTTCCGGGGGCAGCTCGCGATTCTCGAGGCCCGCGGCGAACGCGCCGCGGCGTCTGCCGTCAAGGGGCAGCTCGAGCGGCTGCAGGCCCTGCCGCGGCCGCTGGTGAAGGTTACGGATCTGCTCGCCCGCGGCCGCGTGCTCAAGGCGGAGACCCTCTGCCGGCGCTTCCTGCAGGCGGCGCCGCGACACGTCGAGGGCATGCGCCTGCTGGCGGAGATCGGCGTGCGCCTCGGCGCCCTCGACGAGGCGGAGTTCCTCCTCGAGAGCGCCGCCGTCTTCGACCCCGACAACCTGCCCGCACGCATCGACTACGTGCGCGTGCTCGGGCGGCGGCAGAAGTTCGCCCGGGCCCGGGAAGAGGCCGCCCGCCTTCTCGCCGAGCGGCCCGACAACGTCCAGCTGCGGTCCCTGCACGCGGTGGAGTGCCTGCAGGCGGGTGCCTACGAGGACGCGCTCGACGGCTTTGCCGCGGTGCTCGAGCAGCTGCCCGGGGACCCGGTGACGCACACCTCCCGGGGCCATGCGCTGAAGACCTGTGGCGCCTACGACGGCGCCGTGGACGCCTATCACGCGGCGCTGGCCAGTCGCGAGCGCCACGGCGAGGCCTGGTATTCCCTCGCCAACCTCAAGACGTACCGCTTTGACGAGGACGAGGTCGCCGCCATGACACGGGTGCTGGACACCCCGGGACTGGCGGCGGCGGACCGGGTCTATCTGTCCTTCGCCCTGGGCAAGGCCTTCGAGGACCGCGAGGCCTTCGAGGCGTCGTTCCGGCACTACGCCGAGGGCAACCGCCTCAAGAAGGCGGCGAGCCGCTACGACGCCGAGGCCATGACCCGGGAGCTGGCGGCGCAGCGCGAGCACTGTGATCGCGGCCTCTTCGAGGGCCGGCGCGGGCAGGGCTGCCCGGCCCCCGACCCTATCTTCATCGTCGGCATGCCCCGGGCCGGCAGTACGCTGCTCGAGCAGATCCTGTCGTCGCACAGCCAGGTGGACGGCACCCAGGAGCTGCCGAATATCCTGGCCCTGAGCCAGCAGCTGCGGCGCCGGGAGGTCGACGGGGCGGTGCCGGGCTACCCGGCGGTGCTCCGGGCGCTGGACGGCCCCACGCTGGCTGAGCTCGGCGAGCGCTTTATCGAGGAGACGCGGATTCACCGCCGGGGCGCGCCGCGCTTCATCGACAAGATGCCCAACAACTTCCGTCACATCGGCCTGATCCAGCTCATGCTGCCGAACGCCCGCATCATCGACGCCCGGCGCGAGCCCATGGCCTGCTGCTTCAGCAACTTCAAGCAGCTGTTTGCGGAGGGTCAGGAGTTCAGCTACGACCTGGCGGACACGGGACGCTACTACCGGGAGTACGTGGCGCTCATGGAGCACTGGGACAGCGTGCTGCCGGGCAGGGTGCTGCGCGTCCAGCACGAGGATGTCCTCGATGACCTCGAGAGCCAGGTGCGGCGCCTGCTCGACTTCCTCGAGCTGCCCTTTGAGCCCGCCTGCCTGCGCTATTGGGAGACGGAGCGGGCCGTGCGCACGCCGAGTTCCGAGCAGGTGCGCCAGCCGATCTTCCGCAGTGCGCGGGAACAGTGGCACAATTATTCGCCCTGGTTGCAGCCGCTTCGCGACGCCCTCGGCGATCGCCTTGTGCCCGGCCCCGACGCACCGTGACGGACAGCAGCATGAAGGGAGAATGAAGCGGGAGGATTATGGCGGAACTCGAAGACGACGTACTTGTATCGCTGCGCCGCATCATGCGCGCGACCGCCATCCATTCGCGCAAGCTGGGCAAGGTCATGGGCCTGACCACGCCGCAGCTCGTGGTGATCCGGGCGATCGGTGACGAGGGGCTGCCGACGGCCAGCGATATTGCGCGGGCGGTGAGCCTCAGCCAGGCCACCGTGACCACGATCCTCAACCGGCTGGAAGACAAGCAGCTGCTGACCCGGGAGCGCAGCGCCGTGGACCGGCGCCGGGTGAAGGTGCTGCTCACCGATCTCGGCAAGCAGGTGCTCCGGGAGGCGCCCATGCCCCTGCAGGAGAGCTTCTCGGCGCGCTTCTCGCGGCTGCCGGGCTGGGAGCAGCACCAGATCGTCTCCGCCCTCGAGCGGGTGGCGACGATGATGGACGCGGAGGAACTCGACGCGGCGCCGCTGCTCGCCAGCGGCGACGAGGTGGTCTAGGAGCCAACGCGTGGCCCCCTGCCAGGGCACCGGCGAATTTTTTCGGCGCCGAGCATCCCCCAAAGGTGGCTGGACGTATACTGGACAATCTTTCCAACCCTTCGAGCTAGCGACCCGACGATGGCAGAGTCTCCCACCGCCGACACGCGATCGCAGACGATGCTGTTCCGCTACTTCGTGCGGATCCTGGGTCCGGAGCATCGCTTCTACACGCTCACGGTCCTCTACGGCATCGGTATCAGCATCCTGTCCGTGGCCACGCCCGTTTCCGTGCAGATGCTGGTTAACAGCGTCGCCGCCAGCGGCCTGGCCACGCCGCTCATCGTGCTGGCGCTGTCGCTCTTCGGGCTGCTGCTGTTGGCCGGTGCCCTGCGGGCCCTGCGTATTTATGTCATGGATGTCTTCGGCCGGCGCTTCTATGCGCGGCTCGTGTCCGATATCGCCCTGCGCGCCCTCTACGCCCGCAACCCGCATTTCGAGGACAACAGCAAGGGCCCGCTCTTCAACCGCTATTTCGACATCATCCAGGTGATGATCCGCATGCCGGATATTCTCATCGGCGGCTTCACGATTCTCCTGCAGGCCGCCGCCGGCTTTGTGCTGACGTCTTTCTACCACCCGTTCCTACTGGTCTTTAACCTGGTAGTGATCGCGCTGCTCTTTGTGGTCTGGTTCATCTGGGGGCCGCGGGCGATCCGCTCCGCGGTGGCGCTGTCGCACCGCAAGCATGTCACCGCCGCCTGGCTCGAGGGCCTCGGCAAGTCGAACGGGTTCTTCAAGAGTGCGGGGCACATCGACGATGCCATCAAGCGCACGGACCGGGTCACCGGCGACTACATCGAGCAGCACCGGCACCTGTTCCGCCAGCACTTCTCGCAGACCCTGTGCTTCCTCTTCATTTATGCCGCCGGCAGCGCCGGCCTCCTCGGCCTCGGCGGCTGGCTGGTCATCCAGGGCCAGCTTTCCCTGGGGCAGCTGGTGGCCGCCGAACTGGTGCTGTCCGTGGTGCTCTTCGGCATTTCCCAGCTCGGCATCTACCTCAACTATTTCTATTACCTGTGCGCCGCGGTGGATGAGCTGTCGCTGTTCCTGCAGATTGAGCAGGAGCGGCCGGACCAGCCCCACCACCGCCTGGCCCTCGGGGCGGGCCTCGATTTCGTCGACGTGCGCTGCGCGGCGCGCGGCGCGACGGTTGCCCTGGACTGCCGCATCCCGGCCGGGGCCCGGGTCGGCGTCTACGCCGACAGCCACCTCGCCCAGCGGGTGTTCACCGAGCTGCTCAAATGCCACCAGGAACCGGAGGGTGGCTACATCGCCCTCGGCGACCGGGATCTGCGCGCTTTCAAGGCGCACGAGGTGCGGCAGGAAATCATTGTGCTCGACCGGCCCGGGGCCGTAGAGACGGATATTCGCGACTATCTCCGCCTGAGCGCGGACGACACCACCGCCATCGATCCGATGAAGGCCATGCGCCTGGTCGGCCTGGAGCGTACGGTCACCGAGCTCGCCGACGGCCTGGACACGCCCCTGGTCGCGACCGGCTGGCCGCTGTCCATCACCGAGACCATGCAGCTGAAGCTGGCGGCGGTGCTCGTTGCCCGGCCCCGGGTGCTGGTGCTCGCCCAGGTCTACGACGCCGTGCCCGAGAGGCACCTGCGGAAGGCGCTGGATTTCCTGCAGGAACAGGCGGGGACCACGGTCCTTTATTTTACCAACAAGGAGGCGGACTTCGCCTTCACGGCCTATCTGCATCTGGAGCGCGAGCGCCAGCGCTTGTTTGATAGCTACGACCGGTTGTGCCAGGACGCTGCCTTCCACAGCCAGTTTCTGCGTGAGCCCCGGCAGCGCGTCGGCGGGGAGCAGGGGTAAGTGCCTTACTACGATCTCCACGGTGACAAGTTCACCACCCTCAACGGCATCCGCACGCCGCGCGTGGCCCGGGCCGTCGCCATCGGCCTGGTCCTCCTTATCGCGATCATTGCGCTGTGCCTGACCTTTGTGCCCTGGGTGCAGTCGGCGAGCGGCCCGGGGCAGGTCACCGCCCTCAACCCGAACGATCGCCTGCAGGAGGTAAACGCCCTGGTTTCCGGGCGTATCGAGGAGTGGTACGTGCGCGACGGCAGCCGGGTGAGCGTCGGCGATCCCATCGTCCGCATCGTGGATAACGACCCGCGGCTCCTCGAGCGGCTGCGCAGCGAGCGGCAGCAGGTGGTCGCCGACCTCAGTGCCGCGGAAACGGCCCTGGAGATCGCTGAGATCGACCAGCGCCGCATGGAGGCGCTGCTCGAGCAGGGGCTGGCCGCGCGCCGGGAGTACGAGCAGGCGCGCATTCGCGTCGAGGAGCTGCGTTCCCGCGTCGCCCAGGCCGCGGCCGAGGTGAGCCGGGTCGACGTCAAGCTCTCGCGCCAGTCCGTGCAGATCGTGCGCGCGCCGCGCGACGGCACGATCCTCCAGGTCAATGCCGGCGACATGGCGACCTTCGTGAACACCGGCCAGGTGGTGGCGACCTTCGTGCCCGATAACGTCGAGCGGGCCATCGAGCTGTTCATCGATGGGCGGGACGTGGCGCTGGTGCGCGAGGGCGACCCCGTGCGGCTCCAGTTCGAGGGCTGGCCGGTGATCCAGGTCAGTGGCTGGCCCGCCAAGGCCGTGGGAACCTTCGCCGGCCGCGTCATCGCCATCGACGCCTCGGCCCAGGCCAACGGCCGGTTCCGGGTCCTTGTCGAAGAGGACAAAGAGTGGCGCGATCCCTGGCCCGACTCGAGCTTCGTGCGCTTCGGTTCCAAGGTCCGCGGCTGGGTGCTGCTGGACACGGTGACCCTGGGTTACGAAATCTGGCGCCAGCTGAATAATTTTCCGCCCAATTTCCCGGGCAACGCCCAGGCGCAGAATCAACAGCAGGGCGGCGGGGGAGGCTGATGCAGCGTCTTTTTTCCGTCCTGCCGCTTGCCCTGCTCCTTGCCCTCGCCCTCGCTTCCCCCGCCACCGCCGCCGACGAGGCCGGCGCGGACGCGCTGACCGCCGAAGAGGTGCTGGCGGCCTCGGGCACGCATTTCCCCGGCATTCTCAAGGCCCTTGCCGAGCGCCGCGCCGCCGAGGGCCTGGTGACCGAGTCCCTCGGCGCCTTTGATCTGGTGTTCAAGGGCGAGGGGCTGGCCTGGGCGGACGGCTTTTACGATGGCAACAAGGCGACCGGCGAAGTCAGCCGGGCCCTGCGGCCCTACGGTGCCAAGGTCTACAGCAAGTACAGCCTCTCGCGGGGCAAGTTCCCCATCTACCAGGACGAGTTTTTCACCAATCGCGGTGGCGATCTCAAGCTCGGGGTGCTGTTCAGCCTGCTCAAGGACCGCGATATCGACCAGCGGCGCTTTCGCGAGAGCGACAGCCGCCTGGCCCTGGAGCAGGCCGAACTGGACCTGCTTCTCACCCGCGTCGGCGTGCAGCAGCAGGCGCTCGTCGCGTACTGGGAGTGGGTTGCCGCAGGGCAGCAGCTGCGGGTCTACGAGGACCTCCTCGCCATTGCCCTGGAGCGCGAGCAGGGCCTCGAACGCGAAGTCCAGAGCGGGCGTCGGGCCGAAATCTTCCTCACCGAGAACGGTCAGAACATCACCCGCCGACGGATCCTGGTCACCACCGCCGAGCGCGACTTCCGCCGCGCCGGCAATCGCCTGGCCTTCTTTCTGCGCGACGAGGCCGGCGTGCCGGTGGTACCGGCGCCCGCGCGCCTGCCGCAGCCGCGGGTGGTGGAGACCCAGGCAGCGGTAGCGGAGGTGCCGCCGCTGGACATTCCGTCGACGCTCGAACGACGGCCGGAACTGCGTATCCTGGCAACGGCTACCGAGCGCGCCCTGCGCAAGGTCGAGCTGTCGGAGAATGCCCTGCTGCCAAAGCTGGATCTGAAGCTGGAGCTGTCCCAGCCTTTCGGCGACATCGGCACGGGCGGTCCGTCCCGGGACGAGACCGACACGATCGTCGGCCTGGCCTTTTCCGTGCCCCTGGAGCGGCGCGCGGCGCGCGGCAAGCTGTCCCAGGCGGAGGCCCGGCTCCAGGCCCTCGAGGCCGAGCGGCGTCGCCTCGAGGACCAGGTGGAAATCGAGCTGCGCAATATCCTCCTCGAGCTCAACGTGACCAAACGCCTCCTGCAGCTCGCCGCCCGGGATGTAGAGCTGTCCGAGACCATGCGCCGGGCCGAGGTGACCCGCTTCAAGCAGGGCGCCAGCGATTTCTTTCTGGTGAATATCCGCGAGGAAACGGCGGCGAATGCGCGGGTGCGCTACTACGACGCCTACCGCCGCACCCGTATTGCCCGCGCCAACTACGACGCGGCGACGGTCAACCTGGAGCGCCTCGGCCTCCGCGACTGAGCGCGTGCCGCCGGGGCCGCCGGCAGGCAGCCTCAAGCAGGCGACGCTTGGGACGTCGCTATGGTGGCAGGCGTGGCGTCGCGGTATCATCGCGCCCCGCAAAAACAGTCGACACCGAGAGGATCCGCTCATGACCCCCTCCCTTCGCCTGCCCGCGTGCCTGGCGGCTCTGCTGGCCAGCGCGGCCGCGCTGGCCGGCGCCGGCAGCGCCGATCCCTGGGAAACCATCGCCCCGGGGGGCGCTACGCGCTGCGCGACCGGGGAAGCCTACCGTTTTCACCTGCGTGAGGCCGACCCGACCCGGCTGCTGGTGTTCTTCAACGGCGGCGGGGCGTGCTGGAACGCGGCCACCTGTGATCCCGGCGGCGAGCCGACCTACCGGGTTCACGCCGGCCCGGGCTCCGGCAATGACCCGCGCGAGTACGGCGGCGCCTTCGACCTCGACAATCCCGAGAATCCCTTTCGCGACTGGTCCCAGCTGTTCGTCAGCTATTGCTCCGGCGACGTACACCTCGGTGCCCGCACGGCGAGCTACGAGGCAGAGGGCGGCGACGTGGTCGTCGAGCACGCCGGCCGTGCCAACGCGGAGGCCGCCCTGGAGGGCGCCTACGCGCGGTTCCCCGCGCCGCAGCAGGTGGTGGTCGCCGGCGGTAGCGCCGGTGCCCTGGCGTCCCCGGTCTACGCGGCGGTACTGGCCGGGCACTATCCCGATGCCCGGGTCACCCAGCTCGGCGGCGGCGGCCTCGGCTACCGGTTGCCGCCGCCGACGGTTCTCTGGGAGTCCTGGGGCGTAATCCCGGCCCTGCCCGCGGTGCTGGAAACGGCTCGGGTGAGCAGCGAAACCCTGAAGATCACCGACCTGTACCGGCTGGCGGCCCGGGCCGCGCCGGAAGTCCGTTTTCACAGCTACGACAGCGCCTACGACGCTGTGCAGGAGCAGTTCCATGCCTTGCTCGGGCACCCGGTGGAGCTGCTGCCCGGGCTCGACGCGAACCTCGACGCCCTGCACGCGGATCTTCCCTACCTGCGCAACTACGTGGCCGGCGGCGACTTCCACACGCTGCTGCGCTACGACGAGCTGTACACCCGGCGCACCGCCGGCGTGCGCGCCGTCGCCTGGCTCGAGAGCGTGATCGACCCCGCGCAAGACGCCCCGAACGTGCACTGCAGCTGTGACGGGGAGTGCCGCGGGCCCTGAGGCGGGGCGCCGTAGCCGATACTCCGAGCATGCGCCCTCTTTTTTCCCTGCTTGTTGTCCTGCCGGTCGTCTTGTGCGCGCCGCTGCTGGCGGCGCCGACCACCGTTTACCGCAGCGTGGACGCTGAGGGCACGGTGACCTTCAGCGATCAGCCGCCTGCCGACGGCGCGGCGGAGGCGCTGTCGATCGATGCGCCGCCGCCGGCAGACCCGGACATTCTCGAGGCGCGGCTCGAGGCCATGCGCGAGACCACCGCGCGCATGGCGACGGACCGGCGGGCCCGCGAACAGGCCCGCGCGGAACGCAGCGCCGCCCGCGAGCGGGCATCCGGGTCCGCGCTCGAGGGTCAGCCCCGCACGCCGGTTGTTCGCACGGCGCCGCTCTACGGTTGGCCCGCTTACCGCCCGCCCTGGCGGCCGCGACCGCCAGGGCGGGCCGGAAGCGGGCCAACCGTAGAGCGGCCCCCGCTTACCGCCCG
>CAYFVG010000088.1:0-10274 GCA_964346365.1 uncultured Alteromonadaceae bacterium | reverse complement strand
GTACCATGCCTACCTGATGCTCCTGCCGCCGCGGCCCGGCGGCAAGCCCCCGGCGTCGCGCGAGCTGGTGCTGGTGTTGGACCGCTCCGGTTCCATGGGCGGGGCACCCATTGAACAGGCGCGAGCCAGCGTGCGCGCTGCCCTGGCCGCGCTGCGGCCGGGGGATCACTTCAATGTCATCGCCTTTGACGACCGGGTCGAGGCGCTCTACCCGGCAAGCCGCCCGGCTTCGCCGGAAGCGCTCGCCGCGGCGCACCGGTTCGTCGATCACCTGGATGCCCGCGGCGGCACGGAAATGCGGCCGGCGCTGGACCTTGCGCTGCCTGCGCAGGAGCACGGGGAGGCGGGTCACCTGCGGCAGGTCGTGTTCATCACCGACGGTGCCGTGGGCAACGAGCGCGCGCTCTTCGCCCGCATCCGCGAACGCCTTGGCCGGGCCCGGCTGTTCACCGTCGGTATCGGCGCGGCCCCCAACAGCTGGTTCATGCGCCGGGCCGCGGAAGCGGGCCGCGGCACCTTCCTTCACGTCGGCCGGTTTGAGGAGGCCGGCCCGGCCATGGATACGCTGCTGGCGCGCCTTGCCAGCCCGGTGCTCACAGACATCGACGTGCGCTGGCCGGTCGGCGTCGACGCGGTGCCGGCGATCGTCCCGGACCTCTACGCGGGCCAGCCGGTGCTGCAGGCCGTCGCGCTCGAGAAACCGCTGGCGGGTGCGGTGACGCTGTCCGGCCGGCGTGGTGGAGTGCACTGGTCACAGACGCTGCGGGCGGATGCGGCCAGCGGCAATGCGCCTGGTGTGGGGACGCTCTGGGCCCGGAGCCGTGTGCAGGCTTTGCTGGATACGCTCGAGGTCGGGGCCGACCGGGCGCAGGTGCGCGCCGAGGTGTTGCCCCTCGCCCTGGCGCACCAGCTGCTCACGCCTTTTACCAGCTTCATCGCCGTCGAGGAGCGGCGAGCGCGGCCGGATGGAGCGGAAGCAGGTAACAGCCCGGTGCCGAATACCCGCCCCGCGGGCCAGGCGCCGCAGCCCTTCGCGTTCCCGGCCACGGCGACCACGGCGCGGGCGCGGGCCTGGGCAGGGCTGCTGCTCCTGTTTATCGGCGTGATCGTGGTCGCCCTGCGCCAGGAGGACCGGGCCGGAGAAGAGCTGCCGCTGCGGGGCGGCCGCGGGTGAAGCGGGCGCGACTGCTGTTTGGGGCCCTGGTGCTCGCCGCGGCCGCCTGGCTGCTCGGCGGCGCCGCCATGATCCACGGCAAGGCGACGGCTGCGCAGTGGCTCATCGCCCGGGCCTGGGCGCAGGATGCTGCCGCGGGTCCGGCGCGCCCCTGGCCCTGGGCCGATACCTGGCCCGTGGCCCGGCTGGCGGTGCCGTCGCTGGACAAAACGCAGTACGTACTGCACGGCACCAGCGGCCAGGCCCTGGCCTTCGGCCCGGGGCTGGACCCGGCCGGTGCGATGCCGGGGGAGGCCGGTGTAGTGCTCCTCGCCGGCCACCGCGACACGCACTTCGCCTGGCTGGCGTCCATCGCTACGGGTGACCGGCTGCAGCTTACGGACCGGGCCGGCACGGCCCGGCACTACGAGGTCGTCCGCCAGCGCGTGCTCGACAGCCGCGCCGGGCCGCTGCGAGCCGGGCTGGCGGATGGCCTGGTCCTGGTGACCTGCTTCCCCTTCGACGCGGTCATCGCAGGCGGGTCGCTGCGTTACGTGGTGGAGGCGGCAGCGGTCACAGGCAGCGGGCAATGACCGGCTGCACGGCAGTGGCCTCGTCAGGCCTCGAGGGCTATCTGCTTGATCGCTTCGATCGCTGCTTCACTGCTCTGGCGCTCGCACTCGAGGTCGTAGTGGGTCTGCAGGTTCATCCAGAACTCCGGGGAGTTGCCGAACAGTTTTGCAAGGCGTAGCGCCGTACCCGGGGTGATATTCCGTCGCTCGCGAGCGATGTCCTGGACACGGTTCGGCGGCACGTCGATCGCCTTGGCGACGCGGTAAGCAGTCAGGCCGAGGGGTGCCATGAATTCCTCGCGGAGCACTTCGCCCGGGTGCATTGGCTTCAGCGTCAGGCTGCTCATCGTGCTTTTCCTCAGTGGTAGTCCACGATCTCGACGTCGAAAGCATCGCCAGCGCGCCAGCGGAAACAGACCCGGTACTGGTCGTTCACGCGAATGCTGTGCTGGCCCTTGCGATTGCCCTTCAGGGCTTCTAGCCGGTTCCCCGGTGGTACCCGCAGATCGGCGAGGCTAGTCGCGGCATGCAGCATCTTCAACTTCCTTCGCGCCACTCGGCTGACACCCGGGCCCAGCCGGCGGGAGACCGCGTTACTGAAGACCTTTTCCGCTTCGCGATCTGCCCACGTCTTGATCACTCTGGTGAGTATGTTGAGCGTAGCTAGGTACGTCAAGCATATCTATCAGCTATTTGTGGTCGCCCTAGCCGTTAGCCGTTAGCCGTTAGCTGATAGCCGATAGCCGATAGCCGATAGCCGGGAAGGGTCGGCCACAAATTCAGTCGTTGCGGTCGCCGGGCCGGAGTTGGTTCCCAACGTGGCAGTGCGACCCGGATTCGATGTTTCGGTGTTTATGTGCCGGCTTACCGGGGTGCGAATGGAGCGAGGCAAGCCATGACACGTTTGACCATAATGCTCGATGATGACCGTTACCGCGCCCTGAAAGAGACGGCCGCGCGGCAGGGGCGTTCCATCGCGTCCATCATCGAGGAAAGCCTGCGCCTGCGCGGTATCCAGGACCGGGAGAGCGCCTGCGTTCTTGTTGCCCAGGCGCGGTGTTTAGTGTCAGGACTCGTTGAGACCCTTCTCCACAATCTCGGAACGTTCGCCGCGTTCTTTCGCCAGGCGCACACGGCGCAGCTGCCAGGCGCCGGCGCCGAGGCCGGCGACGAGTGTGAACACAGCGAGCAGGAAGATAACACTTGGACTTGGCACGTTATGCCTCCTTGATGGGGAATGTATGGGCGCTACGGGCCGGCACCGCGCGCCAGATCAGGCCTGCCCGCGATGTCCAGGAACAGCGCCGAGGGCTGCTTTGCGGCGCATCGGCGCGAGGCCGCGGCATGCCGCCTTATCAGGCTCCTGGCGCCGCCGGGCGCGCGGGTTCGACAGGTTCGACAAAAGCCGGGCGCAAAAGGCATTCCCTGCTGGTGCGTACAGAGGCGGGGTTGCGCGCTTCGGGCGGCGGGCAGGGGTGCGCCCGGAGTCCCGGTTTCAATCCCCGACCTTTTGGGGCATCATCCCCGGCCTTTGCAGCGATGGCTTCACCCCTCGCTGCACAACAATGCACGTGGCCTGGCGTAGGGGCCACCACTGGAGGAGGAATAGCATGCCTGCCATTACCCTGCCCGACGGAAGCGTTCGCGAGTTCGCCGGGCCCGTGTCCGTCCACGAGGTTGCGGCCGACATCGGCCCGGGCCTGGCCAGGGCCGCCCTGGCCGGCGTGGTCGACGGCCGCGAGGTCGACACCAGCCATTGCATCGACGACGACGCCGCGCTTGCCATCATCACCGGCCGCGACGACGCCGGCCTCGAGGTCATCCGCCACTCCACGGCGCACCTGCTGGCCATGGCCGTGCAGGATCTTTACCCGGGCACGCAGGTCACCATCGGTCCGGTGATCGAGGACGGCTTCTATTACGACTTCGCCGGCGAGCACCAGTTCACCCCCGAGGACCTGCCGAAGATCGAGCAGCGCATGGCCGAGCTCGCCGCCGAGGACCTGCCGGTGCAGCGCCTGGTTATGGACCGGGAGGAGGCCGCCGCCCTGTTCCGGGAAATGGGCGAGCAGTACAAGGTGGAGATCATCCGGGAGCTGCCGGCGGAAGAGGAGGTATCGGTCTATCGCCAGGGCGACTGGATGGACCTCTGCCGCGGTCCGCACGTGCCGAGTACCGGCAAGCTCGGCGCTTTCAAGCTGACCAAGCTGGCCGGCGCGTACTGGCGCGGCGACGCGAACAACGAGATGCTGCAGCGCATCTACGGCACCGCGTGGCCCGACAGGAAACAGCTCAAGCAGTACCTCACGCGCCTCGAGGAGGCGGAGAAGCGGGATCACCGCAAGATCGCCCGAAAGCTCGACCTCTTCCACATTCAGGAGGAGGCTCCCGGCATGGTCTTCTGGCACCCGGCGGGCTGGACGCTCTACCAGGTCATCGAGCAGTACATGCGCGGCCAGCAGCGCGCCCACGGCTATCGGGAAATCCGCACGCCGCAGGTGGTGGACATGAGCCTGTGGGAAAAGTCCGGCCACGCCGACAAGTTCGGCGACGACATGTTTCTGCTGCAGGCCGACGAACGCGAGTACGCAGTCAAGCCCATGAACTGCCCCTGCCACGTGCAGGTGTTCAACCAGGGCCTGCGCTCCTACCGCGATCTGCCCCTGCGCCTGGCGGAGTTCGGCAGCTGCCACCGCAACGAGCCCTCGGGCTCCCTCCACGGCATCATGCGCGTTCGCGGCTTCACTCAGGACGATGCTCACATCTTCTGCACGGAAGAGCAGATCCAGCCGGAGGTATCCCGCTTCATCGATTTCCTGCACACCGTCTATGCGGATTTCGGCTTCGAGGATGTCATCTATCGGCTTTCTACACGGCCGCCGAAGCGGGTGGGCACGGACGCCGACTGGGACCGGGCCGAGCGCGCCCTGGCCGACGCCCTGGATGCCCAGGGGCTGGCCTGGGAGGAGCTGCCCGGGGAGGGCGCCTTCTATGGGCCCAAGATCGAGTTCTCCCTGAAGGACTGTATCGGCCGCGTCTGGCAGCTGGGCACGATCCAGGTGGATTTCTCCATGCCGGGGCGGCTGGATGCGCAGTACGTGGCCGAGGACGGCGCCCGGAAAGTGCCGGTGATGCTGCACCGGGCCATCCTCGGTTCCTTCGAGCGTTTCATCGGGATTCTTATCGAACACTTCGAGGGCGCCTTCCCGGCCTGGCTGGCGCCGACCCAGGCCGTGGTGCTGAATATTACCGACAAGCAGCACGATTACGTAAAAAGTGTGGAAGATTCCTTGCAAAACAAGGGCTTTCGCGTCGTTTCGGACTTGAGAAACGAGAAGATCGGCTTTAAAATCCGCGAGCATACGATCGAGCGCGTCCCCTATCTGCTCGTGATCGGGGACAAGGAAGTCGAATCGCAGACCGTGGCCGTGCGCGCCCGCAACGGCGAGGATCTGGGGTCCATGGACCTCGAGGCGTTCAGCCGGGTCCTCGCGGAAGACGTGGCGCGGCGCGGTCGTTGTGCGTCCGGCAGTGCGGCATAGGAGAGGTAACATAGTGGAGAAGCAGCATTAAGAAAGAAGCAGGCAAGGGCAAACGCGCCCTCATAAACGACGAAATTACAGCGAGCACCTGCCGCCTCATCGGTTCTGACGGCGAGCAGATCGGCATCGTCCCCATGGCCGAAGCGCGCGCCAAAGCCGAAGGCGAGACCCTGGATCTGGTGCTGATCGCCGACCAGTCCGAGCCGGTGGTCTGCAAGATCATGGACTACGGCAAGCACGTCTTCGAAGCCAAGAAGCAGAAGAACCTGCAAAAGAAGAAGGCCAAGCGGACGCAGATCAAGGAAATGAAATTCCGTCCCGGGACGGAGCAGGGCGACTACGCGGTGAAGCTGCGCAACCTCACGCGTTTCCTCGAAAACGGAGACAAGGCCAAGGTCACGCTGCGCTTTCGCGGTCGTGAGATGGCCCACCAGGAACTCGGCCTGGAGCTCCTCAAGCGGGTGGAAGCGGATCTCGAGGAACTCGGGTCCGTCGAGCAGTTCCCGAAGATGGAGGGGCGGCAGATGACCATGGTCATCGCCCCGAGAAAGAAGAGCGGCTAGCGGCCCGTGAATGCCCTGGTGCGCTTGTAACTGACACTCTGAGAGCGGAGTACTGACATGCCTAAAGCAAAAATTCACAGCGGGGCGGCCAAGCGGTTCAAAAAGACCGCAGCCGGCTACAAGCGCAAGCACGCTTACAAGAGTCATATCCTGACCAAGATGACGACCAAGCGGAAGCGCCAGCTGCGCGGGACGGATACGATCCACCCGAGCGACAAGGTGCTCATCGACCGCATGCTGCGGGCCCGCTAAGCGACTGACGGACACAGGAGACAACCATGCCTCGCGTAAAACGTGGTGTCGTCGCCCATCGGCGGCACAAGAAGATTCTCAAGCAGGCCAGGGGCTACTACGGCGCACGCAGCCGCGTGTTCCGCGTTGCCAAGCAGGCGGTCACCAAGGCCGGGCAGTACGCCTACCGCGACCGTCGCCAGCGCAAGCGCCAGTTCCGGGCCCTCTGGATCACCCGGATCAACGCCCAGTCGCGGGCCAACGGCCTGCCCTACAGCCAGTTCATCAACGGCCTGAAGAAGGCCGAGATCGGGCTGGACCGCCGCGTCCTGGCCGATCTGGCCGTGCACGACAAGCCGGCATTTTCCGAAGTGGTGGCGCAGGCGAAGGCGGCTCTCGCCGCGTAGGACCCGTCCCCCGCTACGGCGGTTCGCTGGTCGCACCCTGCTTGTCGCAGTCTGGATGAAGGGAAAGGGCCTCGCTCTTTCCCTTTTTTGATGCCGGCGCTTACCCCGCCGCGCACGACCCCGCGGGAATCCAGGAGAACATGAAAGAGGGGATGAAAGAGACTGACATGGACAACCTGGAAGCGCTTGCCGGCGAGGCCCGCGCCGCCATCGAGGCCGCCAGCGACGGCGCCGCGCTCGAACAGCTGCGGGTCGATTATCTCGGCAAGAAGGGGCGCCTGACGGCGCTTCTCAAGGGCCTCGGCAAGCTGTCGGCAGAGGAGCGCCCTGCCGCCGGAGCGCGCATCAACGAGGTCAAGGAAAAGCTGCAGGGGCTGATTGCCGAGCGCAAGACCGCCCTCGATGCCGCCGCCGTGGCCGAGCGCCTCGCCGCCGAGGCCATCGACGTCACGCTGCCCGGCCGCGGCGAGAGCACCGGCAGTCTGCACCCCGTGACCCGGACCATCGAGCGCATGGAGGACTTCTTCGGCGCTGTGGGCTTCGAGATTGCCGAGGGGCCCGAGATCGAGGACGACTACCACAACTTCGAGGCGCTCAACTTTCCGCCGAACCACCCGGCCCGGGCCGAGCACGACACCTTTTTTGTGGACGAGGGCATGGTGCTGCGCACCCACACCTCGCCGGTGCAGGTGCGGGTCATGGAGAGCCGCGAGCCGCCCCTGCGTATTATCTGTCCGGGCCGCGTCTACCGCTGCGACTCGGACCTGACCCACACCCCCATGTTTCACCAGGTCGAGGGGCTGCTCGTGGACGAGCACTCGACGCTGGCCGACCTCAAGGGGCTCATCGAGGATTTCCTGCAGTCGTTTTTCGAGCAGTCCCTGGCGGTGCGCTTCCGGCCGTCCTACTTTCCCTTCGTCGAGCCCGGCGCCGAGGTCGACATGCAGTGCGTGCACTGCGGCGGCGAGGGCTGCCGCGTGTGCAGCCACACGGGCTGGCTCGAGATCATGGGCTGCGGCATGGTGCACCCGCGGGTCTTCGAACTGTCCGGCATCGATCCGGACCGCTACGCGGGCTTCGCCTTCGGCATGGGGGTGGAGCGCCTGGCGATGCTGCGCTACGGCGTCGGTGACCTGCGCCTCTTCTTCGACAACGACCTGCGTTTCCTCGCGCAGTTCTAGGCCAGCCGGGAGACAGATAGGGTGAAGATCAGTGAACAGTGGCTGCGGGAGTGGGTGAACCCGGCGCTCTCCAGCGAGGCGCTCGCCGAGCAGCTCACCATGGCGGGCCTCGAGGTGGATGCCGTGAGCCCCGTCGCCGGCGCGTTCCAGGGCGTGGTGGTCGGCGAGATTGTCAGCGCCGAGCAGCACCCCGACGCGGACAGGCTGCGCGTCTGCACGGTCGATGCGGGCGGCGACGAGACGCTGCAGATCGTCTGCGGCGCGCCCAACGCGCGCGTCGGCCTCAAGGCGCCGCTGGCCACCGTGGGCGCCGAGCTCCCCGGGGACTTTCGTATCAAGCGTGCGAAGCTGCGCGGTGTGGAGAGCCAGGGCATGCTCTGCGCCGAGGCGGAGCTGGGGCTCTCGGATGCCAACGAGGGCCTCATGGCGCTGCCGCCGGAGGCGACCGTCGGCCGGAACCTGCGCGAGGCCCTCGGCCTCGACGATGTGGTCATCGAGGTGGACCTCACGCCGAACCGCGCCGACTGCCTGGGCATGCGCGGCGTGGCCCGGGAGGTGGGGGCGCTCAACGGTATCACCGTGTGCGAGCCGCCCATGGAGCCGGTAGCCGCGACCATCGACGACACGTTCCCGGTGACCCTGTCGGCGCCGGCGCGCTGTCCGCGCTACGTCGGCCGGGTGATCCGCGGCGTCGACCTGTCCCGCCCCAGCCCCCTCTGGCTCCAGGAAAAGCTGCGCCGGGGCGGCATTCGCAGCATCGACCCGGTAGTGGACATCACCAACTACATCCTCCTCGAACTCGGTCAGCCCATGCACGCCTTCGACCTCGGTGAGCTCGCCGGGGGTATCGACGTGCGCACCGCCAGGGCGGGCGAGACCCTGGCACTCCTGAACGGCAACACCATCACCCTCGGCGAACACAACCTCGTGATCGCCGACGGGCGCCGCCCCCTGGCTCTCGCGGGCATCATGGGCGGCGAGGGCAGTGGTGTGGGCCCGGCAACGACCGATGTCTTCCTCGAGTCCGCCTTCTTCGCCCCGCAGCACCTCGCCGGGCAGGCCCGCAGCTTCGGCCTGCACACGGACTCATCGCACCGCTTCGAGCGCGGCGTGGACTTCACGCTGCAGCGCCTCGCCATGGAGCGCGCCACGGCGCTGCTCACGGCCATCGTCGGCGGCGAGCCCGGGCCGGTGGTCGAGGCCGTGGACGAGGCGGCGCTGCCCGTGCGCGAGCCGGTCACGCTGCGCGCTGCGCGCATCGAGCGGGTGCTCGGCGTCGCCATCGAGAACGACGCGGCGGAGAAGATCCTGCGCGGCCTCGGGTTCGGGGTCGAGGCCGTCGACGACGGTTGGCGCTGCGCCGTGCCGCCCTGGCGCTTTGATATCGCCATCGAGGCCGACCTCCTCGAGGAACTCGGCCGGGTCCACGGTTATCATCGGCTACCGGCCACGCCCATCCGCGCGGCGCTCAGCATGCCCCGGCGTCCGGAGACGACGCTGTCGCAACGCCTCCTTCGCCGGCACCTCGCCGCCCGCGGCTACCGCGAGGCGATCACCTACAGCTTCGTGGACCCGTCGCTGCAGGCCCTGTTCGACCCCGGGCTGGCGCCGGTTGCCCTGCGCAACCCGATTTCCAGCGACATGGCGGTCATGCGCACGAGCCTGCTCCCGGGGCTGGTGAGCACGGCGCAGCGCAACCTGAACCGGCAGCAGCCGCGGCCGCGGCTCTTCGAGACGGGGCTGCGCTTCCTTCCCGGCGAGGGCGGCGCGCTGGACCAGCGGCCGACCCTGGCCGTGCTGGTTGGCGGCCGGCGCCAGCCCGAGGGCTGGGCGGGGAGCCGCGACGCGGCGGATTTCTATGACCTCAAGGGCGAGCTCGAGAGCCTCTTCGCCCTGGCCGGGCGCGCGGACGCCTTCAGCTTCGAGGCCGTGGAGCGGCCCGGGCTGCATCCGGGCCAGACCGCGGCCATCCGCTGCGCGGGCGAGGTCGTCGGCCACCTCGGGGCACTGCATCCGGAGACGCTGGCAACCCTCGATCTCGACCGCCCTCTCTACGTCGCCGAGCTGGACCTCGAGGCCCTGCTGGAGGCGCGGCTCCCGGCCTTCACGCCGGTCTCGCGCTACCCGGAAATCCGCCGGGACCTGGCAGTCATCGTCGACCGGGATGTCTCCGCCGCTGCTGTCATGGCAGATGTTCGAGCAACGGCGGGCCCTTACTTCAAGGAGTTAACGCTTTTTGATGTGTATGCCGGGAAAGGTATTGATCCTAAAAGAAAAAGTCTTGCCCTGGGTTTGACTTTCCGGGATCAATCGCGCACTCTTGATGATGAAGAGGTCACTAAAGCCGTTGAGCAAGTGATTGATTCACTGGCAAAAAATCATAACGCGGAGTTGCGGGGTTAATTGCCCGTTAGATGAGTGCGCTGACCAAATCGGAAATGGCGGAGCGTTTGTTCGAGGAACTGGGTTTGAACAAGCGCGAGGCAAAGGAGATCGTCGAGCTGTTCTTCGAGGAAATTCGCACGTGCCTTGAAAACAACGAGCACGTGAAGCTTTCCGGTTTCGGTAACTTCGATCTGCGCGACAAGAGCCAGCGCCCCGGCCGCAATCCAAAGACGGGAGAAG
>CAYFVG010000087.1:3602-10324 GCA_964346365.1 uncultured Alteromonadaceae bacterium | reverse complement strand
CTTCAAACATCGAGGTTGGCCACCGAAAGCGCGTTATCCTCGATAAACTCCCGCCGCGGGTCGACCTGGTCACCCATGAGCGTGGTGAAAATCAGGTCCGCCTTGATCGCGTCCTCGATCGTCACCTGCAGCAGACGCCGACTCTCCGGATCCATGGTCGTTTCCCAGAGCTGCTCCGGGTTCATCTCGCCGAGGCCCTTGTAGCGCTGGATGTTGTAGCCTTTGCGGGCCTCCGCCATGAGCCAGGCGAGGCCCTCGGAGAAGTTGCGTGTTTCGAGGGTCTTCTCGCCGCGCTGGAAGTATCCACCCTCGTCGATGAGGGAATTGAGCTCATCGCCGAGCTGGGCGAGGCTGCGGTACTCGCCGGAGGCGAAGAATTCGCGGGTGTAATCATGTTCCCTTTCTACGCCGTGGGCCAGCAGCCGCACCACCGGGTAGAAATAGCCCTGCTCCGGGGCCCGGCGTACCAGCACGGTATAACGCTCACCCTGGGCAAGGTTTGTTTGTAAGCGCTCACTCAACTCCTCGGCAAAACGAGTGACCGCGGCCTCGTCCTCGAGCTGCTCCGGCGTCAGGCGCAAACCGTCGACAATGGCCCACAGCGCCGATGGCGCGTAGCGGCGGGCAAGGCGGTCAATGGTCGCGGCAACGGCGCGGAAGCGCCCGACCAGCGCCGCGAGCGACTCGCCACTGGCCGCCGGCGCTTCCGGGTTTACGTACAGGGCGGCCCCATCCAGTGCAGCCTCCGTCAGGTACTGGGTAAGCGCGGCCTCGTCCTTGATGTAATTGTGCTGCTTGCCACGGCTGATCTTGAACAGCGGGGGCTGCGCAATGAACACATGGCCGCGTTCGATAAGCTCACGCATATGGCGGAAGAAGAAAGTCAGCAGCAACGTTCTGATATGGGATCCATCAACATCGGCATCGGTCATGATGATGATGCTGTGGTAGCGCAGCTTGTCCGCGTCGAACTCCTCCTTGCCGACGCCACAGCCCAGGGCAGTCACCATGGTGCCCACCTCCGCTGAGCCGAGCATCTTGTCGAAACGCGCCTTTTCGACATTGAGAATCTTGCCCTTCAGGGGCAGGATGGCCTGGAAGCGGCGGCTGCGGCCCTGCTTGGCGGAGCCGCCCGCGGAGTCACCCTCGACCAGGAACAGCTCCGAAAGGGCCGGGTCCTTCTCCTGACAGTCCGCCAGCTTCCCGGGCAGGCCGGCGATATCCAAAGCGCCCTTGCGGCGGGTCATTTCCCGCGCCTTGCGCGCAGCCTCCCGAGCCCGCGCGGCATCCAGCATCTTGTTGATCACGGCCCGGGCCTCCTGCGGATTCTCCAGCAGGTAGTCGGAAAAGTGCGTGTTCATGGCCTGCTCAACGGCCGTTTTCACTTCGGAGGAAACGAGCTTGTCCTTGGTCTGCGAAGAGAATTTCGGGTCCGGCACCTTCACGGAGATAATTGCGGTCAAGCCCTCGCGGGCGTCGTCACCGGTTGTGTTGACCTTGGCTTTCTTCGCCAGGCCCTCGCGCTCGATGTAGGCGTTCAGGCTACGCGTCAGGCTCGCGCGGAAGCCGGCGAGGTGCGTGCCGCCATCCCGCTGGGGAATATTATTGGTGTAGCAGAAGATGCTTTCCTGGAAGGCGTCGTTCCACTGCATGGCCACCTCCACCGTCATACCGCCCTCAACCGCCGCCTGGAAGTGGAAGGGCCGGTTGATCACGCTTTTGTTGTGGTTGAGGTAGTTGACGAACTCCTGCAGACCGCCCTCGTAGTGATAGGTTTCCGCCCTGCCGCTGCGCTCATCCTGGAGCTCGACATACACCCCGGAGTTCAGAAACGCCAGTTCGCGCAGGCGTTTGGCGAGGAGATCGAAGTGAAACTCGATATTGGTGAAGGTGTCGGCGGAAGGCTTGAAGCGTAAGAGCGTCCCCGTCTGCCCGGTTTCGCCGATCACGGCCAGGGGTGCGGCCGGTACACCGTGATTGTAGACCTGCTCGTAGACCTTGCCATCACGCCAGATCGTCAGACGCAGCTCCTCGGACAGCGCGTTCACCACGGAAACGCCGACACCGTGCAGGCCGCCGGATACCTTGTAGGTGTTATCGTCGAATTTGCCGCCCGCGTGCAGCACGGTCATGATCACTTCGGCGGCGGATACGCCCTCGTCGTGCATCTCCGTCGGGATGCCACGGCCGTCATCGGACACGGAGACGGATTCATCGGGATGAATCGTGATGCGGACGGTGCTGCAGTAGCCGGCGAGCGCTTCATCGATGGAATTGTCGACGACCTCGAAGACCATGTGGTGCAGGCCGGTACCGTCATCCGTATCGCCGATGTACATACCGGGGCGCTTTCGTACCGCGTCCAGGCCCTTCAGGACCTTGATGCTGGAGGAGTCGTACTGTCCGGGCTTGTCTTGTTCGCTCATGCGTCGCTCTCACTGTCCGCTGTCGTTGGTGGCGAAATACCGAAGGTGGTATCCACGACCGGGGTTACCTGCCCCTGTTCCACGTGGAACAGTTGCGGTGGTCCGGCTTGTGCGGGCCACATGCCTGCCATAGCCTCGCGGGCAATACAGGTGATGAATACCTGTCCACCCAGCTCCGCCAACGCGGCACAAACCCGGCGGGTATGCTCCGCGTCCAGCTCCGACGGTAGGTCGTCGATGAGATAGGTGCACATCATCGGCTGACCTTCACGCCTGAGCACAAAGCCCTGGGCCAGCTTCAGCGCGCAGACGACCATTTTCTGCTGGCCCCGGGAAAGCGTATCGGCCGCACTGTGGCCATCAACGGTCACCGCAATCTCGGCGCGTTGGGGGCCAACATGCGTATAGCCCTGCTCGCGATCGCTGCTTGCCGTTCTGGCCAGGGCCTCGGCGTAAGCGAGGGTCCCATCCCATCCCTGGCGAAAACGAAGCACCGGGGAGCCACATTCGGGCATCACCGCCCCGATTACGTTCTCGAAGGCCGGCACGAGCTGCTCGAAGTAACGCCGTCGACAGGCGGTCAGGCGCTCTCCGGCTCCCGCGAGGTCGCGGGTCCAGGCCGCCAACTGCTCCTCGTCGAGTTTATCATGGCGGAGCAGTGCATTGCGCTGCTTGAGACACCGCTGAAACCGCTGCCAGGCGGCGAGGAATTCCTGTTCCACGTGGAACACCCCCCAGTCCAGGAAGCGGCGCCTGCCGGCCGGGGGACCCTCAAGCAGCTGGAAGCTCTCTGCATTTATCACCAGAACAGGCAGCTCAACGACCAGGCTGGATACAGTTCGAACCGGCCGGCCGGCGACCTTCAGCGTTGCCAGGCCCGATTTTTCCCGCTGTACCCCGACGCCCCGCACGGCACCTCCTGGCTGGCTCACCTCTCCGTAAACCGTGCAGCATTCCGCGCCATGGCGAATCACCGCGCGGGCGCTGCTGGCGCGGAACGAGCGCGCGAAGCTGAGCATATTGATCGCTTCCAGGACGCTGGTCTTGCCGCTGCCATTTTCACCGAACAGGACGCAAGGGGATCCAAGCCCCGACAGGCGAACGGCTTCCAGGTTGCGCACGTTGTAGATATCGAGGCGTGTCAGCATGGCGACGGGGCCGGCCCCGCGGACGCTTTATTGCGAATAAGCGGGCATAAATAGCGAGCGAGCATTGCGCGCTGAGCTGCGCACGACCGATGTGCGATAATCAGAGCCGCATGGGCATGACGACATAAAGCGAGTCGCCCGCCTCGGACTCCTCAAGTAGTGCACTGCTACCCGCGTCCGAAAGCGAAAAGCGAACCTGCTCCCCGGAGAGCACGCCGAGCACATCGAGCAAGTAGCCGACATTGAAGCCCATTTCCAGGCCCTCTCCCGCGTACTCGACCGGGACCACTTCCTCCGCCTGTTCCTGCTCGGGGTTATTGGCGACGATTTCCAGCGTGTCCGGCGACAGCTTCAGACGCACGCCGCGGTATTTCTCGTTCGAAAGGATTGCGGTGCGAGTGAACGCCCGCCGAAGGTCGAGCCGCGACGCCACGAGGACTTCCTCCGCTGAACGCGGCAGTACCCGCTCGTAATCCGGAAACTTGCCGTCAACGAGCTTCGAGGTGAAGGTAAATCCAGGAGTCGTGGCACGGAGGTGATTGTTGCCAAGGATAATCGTAACCGCCTCGTCGTCGTCCTGCAGCAGCCGGCCGAGCTCCAGCACCCCCTTGCGCGGCAGTATCACCTGGGCGTCTTCCACACCGTCGACGGAGCCGGGTAATGTGCAGATGGCCAGGCGATGCCCATCGGTAGCCACAAACCGGAGGCGTCCCCCTTTGATCTCCCAGAGCATCCCGTTCAGATAGTAACGCACGTCCTGCTGCGCCATGGCGAAGCTGGTGCGTTCGATCAGGCGCCGCAGCTCCTGTGGCTCAATCGTGAACTGGTGCGTGCCGATGCTATCCTCGATCGCCGGGAACTCCCGTGCCGGCAGGGTGGCCAGCGTAAAGCGGCTGCGGCCAGAGGTGACCGTCGCCTTGCTATCGCTGACGCTGATCTGAATATCACAGCCTTCGGGCAGAGATTTGCAGATATCGAGCAGCTTGCGGGCCGGCAAGGTGATCTCGCCGGGCTCTCCCGGCGCCTGCAACTGGACCCGTCCGACGAGCTCGACCTCGAGATCCGTGCCGGTGAGCGACAGGTAATCGCCATCCAGCTGCAGCAGGACGTTACCCAGCACTGGCAGGGTATTGCGGCGCTCGACCACCCCGGCAACGAGGCTCAGGGGTTTGATGAGGGCATCCCGGAGTACGCTGAATTTCATGGATGTTCCTTCGCCAGCCGCAATGGTAAGTTGGTGCCCGCTTTTTGCCTGCTCGCTGCCCGCTCGCGCAAGACGCCTGTCTCCCTGACAGACCGTCACGCAGCGCCAACGCACCATTGTGCTCAAGTCGTAAGAGAGCGCAACAGGTTCTTGTAATCTTCGTGGATATCCGAGCTCGTTTCCCGCAGTTCCTTGATCTTGCGGCAGGCGTGCAGAACCGTGGTGTGGTCCCGGCCGCCGAAGCTGTCGCCGATTTCCGGCAGGCTGTAGTTGGTCAGCTCCTTGGCCAGGGCCATTGCCACCTGCCGCGGACGGGCAACAGAGCGGCTGCGCCGGCGCGACATCAGGTCAGCCACCTTGATCTTGTAGTACTCGGCCACGGTGCGCTGAATGTTGTCGAGGCTGACCTGCTTGTCCTGCAGCGCCAGGAGATCCTTGAGGCTCTCTTTCACCAGGTCGACATCGATGGCGCGGCGGGTGAAATTGGCGCTGGCAATGACCCGCTTCAGCGCACCCTCCAGCTCGCGGACATTGGAACGGATCCGCTGGGCAATGAAGAAGGCCGCATCCGGCGGCAGGTCAAGCTGGGACTGGCTCGCCTTCTTCATAAGAATGGCGACCCGGGTTTCGAGGTCCGGCGGCTCCACGGCCACCGTCAGGCCCCAGCCGAAACGGGATTTGAGCCGCTCCTCCAGGCCTTCTATCTCCTTCGGGTAACGGTCGCAGGTGAGAATCATCTGCTGACCGCCCTCCAGAAGGGCATTGAAGGTGTGGAAAAACTCTTCCTGCGAGCGATCCTTCCTGGCGAAGAACTGGATGTCGTCGATCAGCAGCGCGTCCACGGAACGGTAGTAGCGCTTAAAGTCGGTAATTGCATTGAGCTGCAGGGCCTTGACCATGTCGGCCACGAAACGCTCGGAGTGCAGGTAGACGATCCGCGCCTCCGGATTGTTTTCCTTCAGGGCGTTGCCGACGGCATGCATGAGGTGCGTCTTGCCAAGACCGACGCCGCCGTAGAGAAACAGCGGGTTATAGGCATCGCCGGGGTTCTCGGCGACCTGGTTGGCTGCGGCGAGGGCGAGCTGGTTTGACTTGCCCTCAACGAAATTGCGAAAGGTGTAGTTGGCGACAAGGTTGTGCTGGTGTTGCAGCGCCTCGTGAACCTCGGAATGCTGCGCCTGCCCGAAGGTCGGCGTGCTCACGCTGGTAAGCGACGGGGGCTCGCCCGGCGCGGGTCGCGGACTGGCCACCGGCGCTTCTTGAGCGGCCGGCATCGCCGCGTCCCCCCGAGCGCTGCCAACGGCGGCGAGCGCCACGGACGAGCGGCGCGCCTCAGCGATTTCCAGGCTCACATCCTGGGCACTGCCGCAATCGCGCAGCAGCTCGACGATGCGGCCCGCGAACTTGTCGGAAACAAAATCCCGGATAAACCGATTTGGCGCAAAGAGCCGCAGGCACTGAGCGTCCTCGCTGGCCTCGAGAGGGCGGATCCAGGTGTTGAACTGCTGCGCCGGCAACTCGTCCTGCAACCGGGTCCTGCACTGCGTCCATACCGCGTGGGGCAAAAATCACCTCGCTGGTGCCGCCAACTGGCTCGGCACTGATGGTTCCTGGTTTGGTTTTCCGATGGCTTCAGCCGCCTGTTGACATCTTCGTGTCTGGCAGCCAACCGCCTAGGCATCATAACGTGGCGGCCAACACTTATCCACACGCCGCGGCAAAAAAAATAAATTTTTTACCTTATATAAATCAATAGGTTAAAGTATTTTCCGGGGTTGGCGCAGGATTGACACCCGAGCCCACGGACTCCTAGACGGTTGTGGATAAGCTGTTATTATCTTTGGGGAAATGTGTTGGCGGATCGCTGTAAGGTGCTGCCCCGCTGGCTTCGGACCCGCACAGCCTGCCAGCGCCACCTGCGCCGCGCCACGCGCCCATCCTGCG
>CAYFVG010000087.1:0-3502 GCA_964346365.1 uncultured Alteromonadaceae bacterium | reverse complement strand
CGGACCCGCACAGCCTGCCAGCGCCACCTGCGCCGCGCCACGCGCCCATCCTGCGCGGGCCACCCGGCAACAACATCGCGATCGACCTCTGCCTCTCCACTTGCCCCTTGCCCCTTGCCCATTCTCGTTGACCGTTGCCATTGAATAAGTACCGGGCTTTCTCTACACTCTGCATCCTTTTTTGGCTCCGCCCCGGCCTCCTGGGACCGCCGCGGCAGCCCCCTCTCATCTTATTTACACAGCTGATCGAGTCACTGCCATGAAAAGAACGTTCCAGCCCAGCGTGCTCAAGCGCAAGCGCAACCACGGCTTCCGCGCGCGGATGGCAACCAAGAACGGTCGCCAGGTTCTCGCCCGGCGGCGCGCCAAGGGCCGCAAGCGCCTCTCCGCGTAAGTCGGCGCCGCGCACAGCGAGCGCCGGATCCTTCGCTGATGGCCGCGTCCTTTCGCAAGCAGCAACGGCTTCTTACCGCCAGGGAATACCGGGCGGTCTTTTCCTGCGTGAGCGTCAAGGCCGGCCAGCGCGAGTTCCTGCTCCTCGCCACGCCCTCGACGCAAACGCAGCATCGCCTCGGGCTCGCTGTCGCCAAGAAGCACGTCGCGCGAGCCGTGGGACGCAATCGCATCAAGCGTATCGCCCGGGAGCGCTTTCGCCGCCTCCCCGCGCCGCAGCTACCCCTGGATATCGTGTTCCTTACCCGCCCCGGGGCCGGCGCCCTGGACAAGGCTGCGCTCGCCACCGGCATCGACCGCCAGCTCCGTCGCCTGCTCGAGCGCGCCGAGGCATGAAACGACTGGTCCTCGCTGTCCTGCGCCTGTACCAGTGGTGCCTGAGCCCGTTCCTGGGTCATCACTGTCGCTTCCATCCCACCTGCTCCGAATATGCCCGGGACGCCATCGAGATACACGGTGTGGGACAGGGAAGCCTGCTGGCAATACGCCGGCTCCTGAAATGTCACCCCTGGCACGAGGGCGGTGCCGACCCGGTACCCGCTGCACGACGCACAGACTGAGAGATTATGGATATCCAGCGTACCCTGCTCATTGGCGCCATCGCCCTGCTCTCGTTCATGCTGCTTTCCGAGTGGGTTGCCTTCAAGGAAGCGCGCGAAGCCGATGCCGCGCCGGTCACACAGCGCCTGACCGCAAACAGCCCCCCGGCCCCGGCCTCGCCAGAAGAGCGCACACGGGCTGACGATGCCGTGCCGACCGCCGGCGAGCTGCCCGCGGACCTGCCGCCGCCGCCCGACGACGGCGCAGAGCCAGCCGACGCCGCCGGTGACCCAGGCTCCATCGTCCAGCTGTTCACCGACACTCTCGAGCTCGCCATCGATCTCGACGGCGGCGATATCGTCGAGGTCGCCCTGCCGAAATACCTCGCCGAGCTGGAGGGCAGCGACCCCTACGTGCTCCTCGAGCGCAATCCCCGCCGCACCTATGTTGCCCAGAGCGGCCTGATCGGGCCCGATGGTATCGATGCGCCGCGGCGCGCCCGCTTTGAGACAGCGCAACGCCGCTACGAACTCGCTCCGGGGCAGGATACGCTGACCGTCGACCTGCGCTGGTCCGGTAGCGACGGCGTTGTCATCACCAAACGCTTCACCCTGCGCCGCGGTAACTACCTCCTCGACGTCAGCTACCTGGTGGAAAACAACACGGAAACGCGCTGGCAGGCCAATCTTTTCGGCCAGATCAAGCGCGACTCGAGCCCGGATCCATCCGCGGATGCCGGTCTCGGTCTCCAGCCTTTCCTGGGCGCCGCCACCACCCAGCCGGACGACCGCTTTACCAAATTCGACTTCAAGGACATGCGCGAGGAGCCGTTCAAGCGCCAGCTCGAGGGAGCCTGGATGGCCATGATCCAGCACTACTTCCTCAGCGCCTGGATCCCCAACCCGCAGCAGACCCACACCTACTCTACGCGGGTGACCAGCGCCGGCTTCAACATCGCCGGCTTCACCAGCCCGGCCCTGGTCGTCGACCCGGGCGAACGCGGCAGCACAAGCGCCCGCTTCTACGCGGGACCGAAGGACCAGTACCGCCTGGAGGAAATCTCCCCCTTTCTGGAGCTGTCCGTCGACTACGGCTGGCTCTGGTGGATCGCCCAGCCGCTGTTCTGGCTACTCAACAAGATCCATACGCTGGTCGGCAACTGGGGCGTGGCCATCATCGCCCTCACGGTGCTCATCAAGGCCGGTTTCTACAAGCTGTCCGCCACCAGCTACCGCTCCATGGCCAACATGCGCCGCATCACGCCGAAGGTGCAGGATATCCGCGAGCAATACGCCGACGACAAGCAGAAGCAGTCCCAGGCGATGATGGAGCTCTATCGCAAGGAGAAAATCAATCCGCTGGGGGGTTGCCTGCCGATCCTGGTGCAGATGCCGGTTTTCATCGCCCTCTACTGGGTACTCATGGAGAGCGTCGAGCTGCGGCACGCGCCCTTCATGCTGTGGATCGACGATCTGTCGGTGATGGACCCGTACTTCGTACTGCCGATACTCATGGGTGCCAGCATGTTCTTCATGCAGAAGCTCAACCCGCCGCCGCCGGACCCCATGCAGGCGAAGATCATGCAGTGGCTGCCGGTCGTGTTCACCTTCTTTTTCCTCTGGTTCCCGGCGGGGCTGGTGCTGTACTGGCTGGTCAACAACCTGCTCTCGATGGCCCAGCAGTTCGTCATCACCCGGCAGATTGAGAACGCCGGCAAGGCCTGACCGCCCGCCCGTGGCCGCTGCCCCGCCCGAGGACACTATCGCCGCCGTCGCCACGGCAGCCGGGCGGGGCGGTATCGGTATCCTGCGCCTGTCCGGCCCCCGGGCATTGGCCGTCGGCAAAGCACTGACCGGCCGCACCGGCTTCGAACCCCGGCACGCACACCGGGCAGCGCTGCGCAATGCCGCCGGCGAGTGCATCGATGACGGCCTGGCCCTGTCTTTTCCGGGCCCGCATTCCTTCACCGGCGACGACGTCGTGGAGCTCCACTGCCACGGCAGCCCCGTTGTCCTCGATCTGCTTCTCGAGGCCGCCTGCACCCACGGCGCCCGCCCGGCCGAGCCCGGGGAGTTCTCCCGCCGTGCCTTTCTCAACGACAAGCTCGACCTGGCCCAGGCAGAAGCCATCGCCGACCTCATCGACAGCGCCAGCGCCGAGGCCGCACGCAATGCGCTGCGCTCCCTGAGTGGCGCCTTCAGCGAATACGTCAATGCGCTGGTCGAGGCGGTCACCCGGATCCGGGTCTACGTCGAGGCAGCTATCGACTTCCCCGATGAGGAGGACGTGGACTTTCTCGCGGAAGGTGACGTCGCGGCTCGCCTCGAGGAGATCGGCGAGCGCCTGACCGCCGTGCGGGAAAGCGCCCGCCAGGGAACATTGCTCCGGGAGGGCCTCAAGCTGGTCATCGCCGGCCGGCCCAACGCCGGCAAATCCAGCCTCCTCAACGCCCTCGCCGGCGAGGAACGCGCGATTGTCACCGCCAGGGAAGGCACGACCCGGGACGTGC
>CAYFVG010000086.1:4670-10661 GCA_964346365.1 uncultured Alteromonadaceae bacterium | reverse complement strand
TAAATAATGTTCAGATCGCGGTCCACCATCATGATGGCCGTCAACGCACCATCGATCGCCGAGCGCATCAGGTCGTCGCTCACCGCCCCCGACTCCTGCGTGCTGGTGGCGCCCGCAGGACCGGGTGCCGGATGAAGTGTGTTATTGCTGGCTGTCACTGGGGTTTCCTCCACAAGTTTGCAGGCGCTGAGCATACCACCGCCGAGTCTATTCCAAGGGGGTGCGCCGGGCCGTTAATCCACCGCATCCGCGTCGTCATGTGCTGCGCTCCGCCCCACCGTCGTGTACCTTGAACAGACCGGCCCGCAGCCGATCCATGTCGAGCAGCATGATCAGGTTATCGTTCACTGACGCGATGCCGTAAATCACCTCGCCGCCAAGCCGCCCTGCAAATTCCGGCGCGGCCTTGATCGAGGCGCGCTCCAGGGTGTGCACTTCCGAGACGGCATCGACGACCAGACCCAGGTCGCGCTGTTTACTGTCGCCGGCATCGAAGCGCACCACGATGACGACCGTGGTGGGGCCATAGGCGAGGCCCTCGATGCCGAAACGCTCCCGCAGATCGATAATCGGGACGATGCTGCCGCGGAGATCGATGACCCCCTTGAGCCAGGCCGGCGCATTGGGCAGGGGCCGGGTCCTGGCCCAGCCGCGGATCTCCTGTACCCGGAGGATGTCGATCCCGTACTCTTCGCCGTCGAGCAGGAAAGTCAGGTACTGCTGCGAGCGCTCGCCGTCGCGGGACGGGGCGAGTGTCTCTGCTGCGTTCATGGATTCTCCTCCGGCCTGTCAGGCGCCGTCCCTCCGGGCGAGCACCTTGGCCACGATGGCGGTGAGCTGCTCCGGGCTGAAGGGCTTGACGATCCAGCCCGTGGCCCCGGCGCGCCGGCCCTCCTGCTTCTTCTCGTCGCTCGACTCCGTGGTCAGCATAAGCACCGGCGTGCTCGCATAGGCGGACAGCTTGCGCAATTCCCGCACCATCTCGATGCCCCCCATGGACGGCATGTTGACATCGACCAGGGCAAGGTCGATCGCCTGCTCGTTGAGCTTTGCCATGCCGTCACCGCCGTCGACAGCCTCCACGACCTCGTGGCCGGCTTCCTTGAGGGTGAACGCCACCATTCGGCGCAGGGAGTTGGAATCGTCCACGGTCAATATGCGTGCCAAAGTCTAGTCCCTTCGATCGCCATTATAAATTTCCGTCTGAATCCACGGCGCGCAAGCCGGCGCTGTTGCCGTGGACGCCGGTAACGCCCGACGCGCGGGGCGTAGCGGCAGCCCGCCCGGGTTCTTGAACGCCGGGTCACCGGTCGCGGAGCTGTCCACTCTTTGTGCAGTTGACCAGCTCGACCGGCAAGCGCTCGCCGGCAGCCAGCTGCCAACCCATGTGCGCAACGGTGTCGCGATCGCTGTGCGGGCCCCGCAACAGCTCGCCAGGCTTGTGACCACACAGCTCCGCCAGCGGGCAGGCGCTGAGTTCGCAGGATCTTTCATTGACGCAGAGCTGCCCGCCTCGTCAGCGACGCAGGCACCCGCCCAAGCACCGTCGAGCCCCGCGCGGGACGCCGTCGCGTCGAATTCAAGCCCGGTCTGGCCGTCTCGTGGCGACATGCTCGGTGTAGCTGCCTCGTGACTTGTGTTGCAGTAAACCCCCGGGGATTGTCACTTTGCAAGCCCCAATCGTTGAGCGCAATTACCCGGCCAGACCAGCGCGGCGCTGAGCCGGGCAGAGATCGCCGGTACAGCCGCGGTGTCGAAGTCGAAGAGGTAGTCGTCGGACAGTGCCGCGGGGCCGGCCTTGCCCGGAGCGCCCGGGGCAACGCCGGATCGAACCCCCCCCAGCGCCTCGACGATGCTGCTGCCGGGCCCTCGCCGCCATGACCTTGCCGTTGCAACGTCGGCCGGGCGGCGTAACGTAGCCGGTCTGATGAATCGGTGGCAAGCGTCGTCGCAACCCGTCGTTCCGGGACCGGCCTGAAGCCTGCAGTTGCCATAGACGAAGACGCGGCGCGCAGGATGCCCGACGCGTGGCGGCGACCGGCGCCAGGAGGCCGGCATTGCCGCTGACCGGTAGCCCGTTCAGGGCATTGACAGAACCCGGGGGCACAACGTGCGCTGCGCACCTCAAGCTGCAGCGCGCGGTGCCGCTTAAAATGAGGGCTGGAGAGCCGAGGGCACGACGCGTTGCACCGCATCCGGCGGTGGATGTCGGCGCTCGAACAATTGCCTGCCCGCCTGGCCGCGGGAAATCGTCGCGGGTCGGTTTGGGGAGTCCCGGGAAGTCGCGGCGCTGACAGCGTGCTTGCGGAAACAGGCATCGGTGGAGAAACGCAGTATGGAAACGCGGGGTAAAGCGTGGGACGACGGGCTGGTGACACACGCTGGGCCCGGACCGACGGGCGAAAGCCCGGCGCTCCGGGCGGAACTGAACGAGCTGCGTAAAACCCTGGACGCGCTGGACCGCTCCCAGGGACGCATAGAGTTCGACATGGACGGGCGCATGCTCGCGGCCAACGAGCGCTATCTTGCCCGCTCCGGCTACAGTCTCGATGAGATCCTTGAGCTGACCCTCGAGGACATGGTGCCGGCCGAGTACGCCCGCGGGCCACAGCATCGCGAGCTGTGGCACAACCTCCGCGCAGGTAAGTCCTTCTCCGGGCTGGTGCCCCGCCTCTACAAGAACGGGAAAGAGGGCTGGGAGGTCGCCAACTACTCGCCCGTGCTCGATGCCGACGGCAAGGCCGTCAGCGTTGTCGGGCTGTCCGTGGACGGTACCGCGGAGCACGAGCAGCAGGTCAGTATCGATCGGCTGACTTCCGCCGTGGACGGCTCCGCCTCGTGCATCACCATTACCGACGATCGGCGCAGGGTGGTGTATGCCAACCCGGCCGCCAGGGCTGTGCTGCGCCGACGCGGCAGGGAATTGCGCCAGGCTTACCCGGGCTTCGACCCGGAGCGGGTGCTCGGTGAGAGTGTGGAGAGTTTCTTTACCGGAGGCGCGAATACCCCGGGGATGCTGTCCAATGCCGCCCGCCTGCCGGCGACCGTCGAGGCGGCGTCCGGCGGTGCCGAACTGCGCCTCAAGGCCGCGTACATCGAGAACGCCGACGGCGACTACCTGGGCAACATGATCGAGTGGGAGGACGTCACCCAGGCCAGGACCGCCGAGCGCGAGCTTCGCCAGCTCATTGCCAGCGCAGCCAAGGGGCAGTTTGACACACGGCTGAATGCGCGGCAGTACGAGGGCTTCTTCGAGGTCGTCGCCACACTCCTCAACGATCTCATGGAGGTTACGGGCAGCGGCCTGACGGATATCGCGCAGGTCGTGAACCAGCTCGCCGCCGGCGATCTCTCCGGTCACATCGGCGGGGCCTACGAGGGGCTCTACGGCCAGCTCCAGGACGACGTCAACAACACCGTGGAGGCCCTCAACGCCGGCTTTACCGATGTGGCGCGGGTGCTGTCGGGGCTGGCCGAGGGCGACCTCACGGGCTACATCGACGCCGACCACCCCGGGCTCTTCGCCCAGCTCAAGATCGATGTGAACGGCACCATGGATCGCCTCAACGAGATGGTTGCCAACATCCGCGAGAGCGCCGCATCGATCAATTCCTCCGCCAGCGAGCTCTCGAAGGGCAACCTGGACCTGTCGCAGCGCACCGAGGAGCAGGCCTCCACGCTGGAGGAGACCGCCTCGAGCATGGAGGAGATGACCTCCGCCGTGCAGTCGAGCGCCGAAAACGCCCGGCAGGCCAATGCGCTCGCCGAGGCGGCGCAGCAGCAGGCCGAAAAAGGGGGCGAGGTCGTCGGCGAGGCGGTTGTCGCCATGCAGGCGGTCAGCGAGTCCTCCGGCAAGATCTCGGAGATCATCGGCGTGATCGACGAAATCGCCTTCCAGACCAACCTGCTGGCCCTGAACGCGGCTGTGGAGGCCGCCCGCGCCGGCGAGCAGGGCCGCGGTTTCGCCGTGGTCGCCGCGGAGGTGCGCAACCTGGCGCAACGCAGCGCCGAGGCCGCCCGCGAGATCAAGACGCTGATCAAGTCCAGCGTGAGCCGGGTCGAGGACGGCTCGCGGCTGGTCGACTCCTCCGGCGAGACCCTGAGCGAGATCGTCACGGACGTGAAGAAAGTGGCCGCCATCATCGCCGAGATTTCCGCGTCGGCGCAGGAGCAGTCCTCGGGCATCGAGCAGGTCAACAACGCGGTCACCCAGCTCGACGAAGTCACCCAGCAGAACGCGGCGCTGGTGGAAGAGGCGGCCGCCGCGAGCAAAGCCCTGGACGAGCAGACGATCTCCCTGGAAGACCTCATCTCCCGGTTCAGGGTGGCGGGGTAAAAGCGGCTGGCGGCCGGGCGCCCGCCAGCGCCGCCCGGCGCTCCCTGATCGGGCCGGCGGGGCCCTGCGTAGGCTCCTCACAGTCTCCCCGGAGCGCCCGATGCGCCGACTCTACTGGTTCCAGAACGACCTCCGCCTCGCCGACAACCCGGGGCTCGCCGCGGCCGCCGAGAGCGATCAGCTGTTGCTCCTGTACCTGTGGCCGCGGCAGCGTCCCTGGTGCCACCAGCACAGGCTGGGGCCGCAGCGGGAGCGCTTTCTGGTCGAGAGTGTGCGCGCCCTGCGCGAGGACCTCGCGGCCCTCGGTCAGGATCTCCTGGTGCTGCAGGGTTCGCCGGAGCTGGTGATCCCGCAGCTGGTGGCGCAGCTGGGCATCGATCGCGTCGACCTGGCGCGCACGCCCGGCGCCTATGAAGATGCGGCGGTGGCGCGCCTCCAGCGCACCCTGGCGATCCCGGTACAGGTCCACCAGGCCGGGACGCTCTTCGCGGAGCGCGCGCTGCCCTTCCGCCTCGCCGAACTGCCGGGTCAGTTCACCCCGTTCCGCCGCGCCGTAGAGGCGGTCGCGCCGCTGGTGCCGCGGCCCGCCCCGGCAACGCTGCCACCGCCGCCCGCCGTGCCCTTCGATGCCACGCCGCCGGCAGCGGCCCGCCCGCCGGCGTCCCTGCCCCTGCGCGGTGGCCGCGCCGAGGCCGAGCGCCGCCTGGCGCGCTTTGTCAGTGCTGACGGCGGCCTCTACCGCTACAAGGAAACCCGGAACGGCCTGAACCCCCTGGACGGCTCCTCCACGCTGTCGCCCTGGCTCGCCACCGGCTGCCTGTCGCCGCGGGAAGTGGCCGCGGCTATCGCCGACTGCGAGGCAGCGCACGGCAGCAACGAGTCCAGCTACTGGCTGTACTTCGAACTGCTCTGGCGCGAGTACTATCACTGGCGGGCCCTGGCCGACAGCCGCAGCCTGTTCCGCCTCCACGGAACCGCCCGCCGGCGCCGCCTGCACAACTGCACCTTCGAGCCGCGCAATTTTGCCCGCTGGTGCCAGGGCGACACGAACTTCCCGCTGGTCAACGCCTGCATGCACCAGCTGGTGGAGACCGGCTGGATGAGCAACCGTGGGCGCCAGCTCACGGCGAGCTGCCTGGTGCAGGAGTACGGTATCGACTGGCGCTACGGCGCCGCCTTCTTCGAGCGCCACCTCATCGACTTCGACGTCGCCAGCAACTACGGCAACTGGCAGTACATCGCCGGCGTCGGCGCGGACCCGCGCGGCGGTCGGCGCTTCGACCAGGCGGGGCAGGCCGCCCGGCACGACCCCGACGGCGTGTTCACGGCCAAGTGGGACGGGGATCGACCGCAGCAGCCGCACTACGTCACCGACGCCGCCGACTGGCCCCTGGGGCACTGATGGCGTCGAATAAACCCAAGCCGAGCAAAATCTGCCCCGTGTGTGAGCGCCCCTTCACATGGCGTGCCCGCTGGAAGAACAACTGGCAGGAGGTGGTGTACTGCTCCCGGCGCTGCGCGGGCCAGCGCTGGAAACGCCGGGATCGTCAGGACAATCGATAGCTAGGAGCTAGGACGGACAGAGGCGCTCAAGCTCAGCGTCTGCCCAACGAACGATGACGTCGCGTTCGGCGGCCTTGCGCTTCTGCCAGCTG
>CAYFVG010000086.1:0-4570 GCA_964346365.1 uncultured Alteromonadaceae bacterium | reverse complement strand
GTCTGCCCAACGAACGATGACGTCGCGTTCGGCGGCCTTGCGCTTCTGCCAGCTGCCGACCATGAGCCCCATGCGGGCGTTCTTCTTCAGGTAGTCCGCGTGGCGGTCGATGAAGTGCCAGTAGAGGGCGTTGTAGGGGCAGGCGC
Source organism: uncultured Alteromonadaceae bacterium (assembly GCA_964346365.1). GTDB lineage: Bacteria > Pseudomonadota > Gammaproteobacteria > Pseudomonadales > Halieaceae > Pseudohaliea. The sequence goes on along the minus strand of CAYFVG010000086.1, from coordinate 4,424 downwards.
CCTCCCCCGTCGTCTTGCGCACGTCATAGCGGCAGCTGGCGCAGTGATTGCCCTGGCGCTGAATGTACTTGCCGGACGCCGCGTAGGGCTTGCTCGCGATGATGCCGCCGTCGCCATAGAGCGCCATGCCCAGGGTGTTCGGCAACTCCACCCACTCGAAAGCGTCCACGTACACCGCCAGGTACCAGTCGCAGACCGCGCGCACGTCGAGACCCGCGAGCAGCGCAAAATTGCCGATGACCATGAGCCGCTGGATATGGTGCGCGTAGCCGAGGTCCAGGGTCTGCCGGAGGGCCTGCTGCAGGCAGCGCATGTCTGTCGCGCCGCTCCAGAACCAGTCCGGCAGCGGGCGTTGCGCCGCGAGCGCATTGTGCTCACGGTAGCCCGGCATGTGCAGCCAGTAGATGCCGCGCACGTATTCCCGCCAGCCGAGAATCTGCCGGATGAAACCCTCGGCACCGGCCAGGGAACAGCCACCGGCGCGCCAGCGCGCCTCCACGGCCCGACACAGCGCCAGCGGTTCCAGCAGGCCGATGTTGAGGTACATGGAGATCAGGCTGTGGAACAGCCAGGGCGATTCCTCGGCCAGGGCGTCCTGGTAGGTGCCGAAGCGGTCGAGGGCGTGCGCCAGGAACCACTGAAACTGCGCCTCGGCCTCGTCCGCGGTCACCGCGAGGCGGAAGGCATCGAGATCGCCGGGGTTGTCCGGGAAACGGTCGGTAACCAGAGCGAGAACCTCCCGGGTGGTGGCATCCTGCGGTGCCGCCGGGCGCTCGGGCACCGCTTCCGACGCCCGCCAGCCGCTGCGATTATCGGCGTCGTAGTTCCACTGGCCGCCCTCGGGCTGGCCATCGTCGTCCAGGAGCAGGCGGTAGCGGCGGCGCATCTCCCGGTAGAAGTATTCCATGCGCAGCTGCTTGCGACCCTTCGCCCAGGCGGCGAAGTCGTCGCGGGAACAGAGAAAGCGGCTGTCCTCGAGCACGCTGACCGGCACGCCCAGCCGCGCCTGCCAGCCCGCCAGGATATCGGCGAGGCGCGCCTCCCCGGGCTCACAGACGCGCAGCGCCGTCGCGCCGGCGGCATCGAGGGCCTGCCGGGCAGCGGCCTCGAGGCTTTCCACGCCGTCCTCGTAGGCGACGTAGCGCACCGTGTAGCCGGCGTCGCGCAGGGTATCGCGGAAGTGGCGCATGGCCGCGAAGATCAGGGCGATCTTGTGCCGGTTGTGAGCCACGTAGGCGGCCTCCTCGGCCACCTCGGCCAGGAGCACCACGTCGCGCTCGCGCGCCGTGGCGGCGAGGGCGGGGTTGGCGAGAGAAAGCTGGTCGCCGAGGATCAGGGTCAGGGTCGGGTCACTCATGGTCGGTCCTTACGCGCGGATATTCCCACGGGCGCCCCGCTGCCGGTGTAGTCATACTCCTGCAGCAGGCGCCGCGGCTCCGCACAGGCCGGCGTGTCACAGGCGCTCCAGCATCAGAGCGTTGGCGTCGACGCGGGCATCCATGCGGTTGGCGAGCAGGAACATGCCGCCCACCTTGCGGTGGAAGTAGACCACGTCCGTCGGCGGCGCATGCCAGAAGTCGGCGTACGTTGCGGCCTCCCGGGCGAGGGCAGCAAGGCGCTCGGGCATGTCGGAGGCACCGAAGTCGTAGGGCCCCTCGTGACGCAGGGGCTCGAGCACCAGCAGCAGCAGCTCGAGGAGCAGCGCGCGGTACTCGCCGTCCTCGTCGCCGACCGCGTACCCGACCTCCTCCGCCGCCTCGGCCATGGCGTCGGTATCGCCGTCGATAGCCGCCCCGGCCAGCTCCCGGTAGCTGGCGACAAAGCCTTCCTCGAAGCGACGCGTGGCACCGAAGTCCAGCAGTACGATCTCGCCGCTCGCGTAGCGGTACTGGTAGTTGGCGAAGTTGGGGTCCGTCTGCACCATGTGCAGATCGAACAGCTCCGCAACCATGAGCCCCACCAAGGCAGTCATCACCCGGTCGCGCTCGGCCCGCGGCTTGCGCGCGAGGCTCTCCATGGGCCCACCGCTCTCGTAGCTCATGGCGAGGACGTTGTCGCGGGTGAGCTCCCAGTGCAGCTGCGGCAGGACAAAGCGCTCGTCGCCACCGAGGACGCGGTGGAAGTCCTCGAGAAACGACGCCTCGAGCAGGTAGTCCGCCTCGTCCTTCAGCTGGCGCTTGGCGTCGTCGAGGAGCGGCCCGAGGTCCACGTGGGAAGGCAGTGCGTTCGCTACCCGCAGCACATAGGCGATGTTGTCGATATCGCTGTCGATGCTGTCGGCGATGCCCGGGTACTGAATCTTGAGCGCCAGCTCCGCACCGTCGTGGCTCACGGCCCGGTGCACCTGGCCGATGGAGGCCGCGGCGATCGGATGCGGGTCGAACGCCGCAAACTCCCGGCGCCACTGCTTCCCGTAGGCGCTGCGCAGGGCTGTCTCGAGCTGGGCCTCGGGCATGGCCGTGCCCTCGGAGCGCAGCCGGGCGAGGATATCCGCCAACTCCCGGGGCAGAAAATCGCCGTTGTCCATGGACAGGATCTGCCCCAGCTTCATGGCGGCGCCGCGCATTTCCGACAGCTGGTCAGCGACCCGCCGGGCGTTGCCCGGGGTCATCAGCAGGTCGCGCCGGCGCGGCCGCTTGCCGGCGCGCCACTGGCGCGTGCCCTCGGCGAGCATGCCCCCGGCCAGCCGGCCCGCCAGCCCCGCCACGCGCAGCGCCCGGCCCCGGCGGCCCGTGGGGACCGCGCGACTGCGCGTCTTTCCCTGAGGCTCGTCTTCCCGCTCGTCTTCCAGCTCTTCTGGCAGGTCGTCTTCCCGCTCTTCTTCCCGCTCGCTGCTCACGGCGTCTCCCCGCCCTCGTCATCGAAGTCGTCGATGTAGTCGAGCACCGTGTCGTGGGCGTTGAACTGGGCGTCCAGCACGGCAATAAAAGTAAATACGCCGGTCAGCTTGCGCGCGATCATGGCGAACTCGCGGGAGGGGGTGGTGAAGTGCCGCGTCGCGGCCGAGCTCGCCGCGTGCCGGCCCACGCGCTGCATGAGCCGGGAGCGCCCCCAGCAGTACTCGCCGCGGCGGTTCAGATGTTCCCGCGGCAGCGCCTCGGGCGGACGCAGGGGCTCGAGGAGCTGCAGGCTGAAATCGATGAAAGTCTGCCGGGCGAAAGCACTCGAGTCCTCCCGCAGGCAGCCGAGACCCACGAGGGCATCGACCAGGGTGTCGCGGTCCTGGCGCTGACCGGCGGCGATGGCGCGGCCGAGGTTGCCGAGAAACTCATCGTCGCAGTAGAGCGTCGAGCCGAAGTCGAGCAGCACCAGCTCGTCGCCGTCGCCGTCAGGACGGCGGCGGATGAGAAAATTGCCGAAGTTCGGGTCGGTCTGCAGCAACCCCCAGTCGTACAGCTCAAGGAAGAACAGCTCGAGCATGGCCCGCCCGAGGGCGTTGCGCCGGCGCAGGGAGAGGCCGGCCACCGCCGGCGAGCCCACCGGATCGCCGTCGATGTACTCCAGGGCCAGCACCGTGTCGGCGCAGTAGCGGGCGTAGCGCAGGGGCACGTGGTAGTGGATTCCGCGCCCGGCAAGCGCCTCCCGGCGCTCGGCCACCAGCGCCGTGACCCGGTCGCCGATGGCGCCCTCGCGCGCGTAGTCGATCTCGTTGTGCAGCTGCTGGCGCAGGCTGCCGAGCCAGTCGTCGAGCTCCCGCCCGGCCTTGATCCAGCGCGCGAGGAGCAGCATGCGCACCACCGCGTCGAAGTCACTGTCGATGACATCGGCAAGCCCCGGGTACTGGACCTTGAGCACGATGCGCTCGCCGCTTTCGCGGATCACCGCCCGGTGCACCTGCGCAAGCGAAGCGGCGGCGATGGCCTCCGGCTCCACCTCGAGTTCGTCGAGACGGTCCCCGAGGGCGCCGCGCAGCGCCGGCTCGATCTCCGGCCAGGGCAACGGCTCGGTGGCGGACTCCAGTTCGTGCAGCGCCTCGGTGAGCGCCGGGGGCAGGAAGTGCTCGCCGAGCATGGCGAACATCTGGCCGATTTTCACGTAGGTGCCCTTGAGGCGGCCGAGCTCGGCCACGAAGCGCCGCGCCTCCCGGCGCAGCATTGCCGAATCCTCGCCGTCGCCACCGCGCAGGCGCGTGAGCGCGCTGTCCAGCGCAAAAGCGCTGCCGGCGCGCAGCCCCGCCACCGAGACAGCGAAGCCACGGCCGAAGGCGCCGCGGCGCGTCAGGGAGGGTCGTTTGCTCATCAGCTACCGTCAGGCCTTACTTCAGGTTGGTCCAGGCTCGTCGCGGATTTCCGGGGTGACTGGGAGGTGTTACCCCAAGCCTTACCCGGCCGGGACGCTCCCCGATACACGCTTGGTGGGGGCAACCTCCACCAGCCACCCCTACCGGGGTCGCGGGTTGCCGGGGGGCCGATGGAGGTTATCCC
>CAYFVG010000085.1:3664-10920 GCA_964346365.1 uncultured Alteromonadaceae bacterium | reverse complement strand
TCACTGTCTGCGACCATGCTCGACATTGTGTCACCGGCGCCGGCGCCGCGGCTAGCCACGGTAGCTCACGGCTTCGGCGCTGGGGCTCGCCATCATGCTGGTGTCCTGATTCAGAAGTGAGCAGTATTCAAGAACCCGCAAAAGGGGGCGCGACAAGGCGCGGTCCGCAGGCCAGCCGACCCGCAGGGACTCGAAACGAACGCTTCGGTACCGGAATTTTTCGCGCATCGGGCATTTCCGGGGCGGCGGCTGATTCCCGGGGCGGATGCCGGAAGGTGCCCTCATTCGCTCCACGATATTCGCTCGGTGGGGGCACGTTCCGGCATCCGCCCCTACCACGTCAGAAGTACGCGAGGCCTGAGGGGTGAGTGCGGGATAGGTCTTTCCCCCGGGCGCGTATCGCGGAGCGTGCCGGCCGGGCAAGGCCGAGCGAATTCTTCCCTGTCCACCCCGGACATGTGCCTGGACTTTTTTGCTGGATTGCCCCCCCGTTATCTGGTAGCGTCTCCGCGCTTCGGCGCTGGCCCTCCCTGCGAGGGCTCGCCAGGTACCACGTCACCACGTCGATGGAACAGACCATGCCGACCAAAACTGCTCCAAAGAAAACCCCAGCCGCAAAGGCGACCAGCAAGGGAACCAGCAAGAAAGCCACGACCAAGACCAACGCGCCCGCGAAGGCGAAGGCGAAGAGCAAAGCGCCCGCTACGCCCGCGACGGCCCAGGCCAAGCGCAAGGCGCCCGCTACGGCCCAGGCCAAGCGCAAGGCGCCCGCTACGGCCCAGGCTAAGCGCAAGGCGCCCGGGAAGGCCGGGGCACGGGCAAAGGCGCAGGCTGTCACCTCCGCAAACAGCCAGTTCAAGAACTTCGAGCCGTACAAGCCCGGGCGCGGCGAGGAGTACATGAGCGACGCGCAGCTGGACCACTTCAAGAGCATTCTCAAGACGTGGAAAGGCGAACTCATGGAGGAAGTGGACCGCACCGTGACCCATATGAAGGACGAGGCGGCCAATTTCCCCGACCCCGCGGACCGCGCCACCCAGGAGGAGGAATTCAGCCTGGAACTGCGCACCCGGGATCGGGAGCGCAAGCTCATCAAGAAAATCGACGCGACAATCGAGCGCCTGGAACAGGAAGACTACGGCTTCTGCGACGCCTGCGGTGTTGAGATCGGCATCCGGCGCCTCGAGGCGCGGCCCACAGCCACGCTCTGCATCGATTGCAAAACCCTGGCCGAGATCAAGGAGCGGCAGGAGCTCGGCTGACCGTGCCCCGGGCTGTCGCCCCCGCATGACCCACGGCGCCGGCAGCTATTGCGGGCGCTTCGCGCCCTCGCCCACGGGTCCCCTGCACTTCGGATCACTCCTGGCGGCCCTCGTCAGCTACCTCGACGCCCGTGCCAGCGGCGGCCGCTGGCTGCTGCGGATCGAGGATATCGATCCGCCGCGGGAGCAGCCTGGCGCGGCGCGATGCATCATCGACAGCCTGCGCGCCCACGGGCTGCTCTGGGACGGACCGGTCAGCCATCAGAGCGAGCACGGCGACGCCTACGAGGAGGCGCTGGCGGCGCTGGACCGCGCCGGACTGCTCCTGCGCTGCCACTGCCCACGGCGCGTCCTCGGTCCCGACGGGGCCTGCGGCGGACGCTGCGGCGGCCGTGGCGAGGGCGGGGCCGCCCTGCGAGTGCGCGTCGACCCCGCCTGGCCCACGGCCTTCGAGGACCGTTTCCAGGGCCCGGTGGCCGCTGCCGGCCTGCCGGCGGACTTCGTGGTCCGCCGCCGCGACGGCCTCTATGCCTACCAGCTGGCCGTGGTCGTGGATGACCACGCCCAGAACATCAGCGACGTCGTGCGCGGTGCCGACCTGTTGCCGGTCACCCCACGGCAGCGCTACCTGCAGTACGTCCTCGGCTACTCATCGCCGCGCTATGCCCACTGCCCTGTGCTCCTGGGCGAAGACGGCCGCAAGCTGAGCAAACAGAACCGTGCGCCCGCCCTCGACAACGCACGGGCCGCGGCCAACCTGCGCGCGGCGCTCGAACTGCTCGGTCAGCGCGCGCCGCCGGCGCACGCTGCGAGCCCGGGGGCCACCCTGGCCTTCGCCGCACAGCACTGGGATCCTGCCGCCCTGGCGGGAACCGCGGCGCTGCCCGCCGACCGTCTCCATCTTTACCGCCCCGGGGGCTTTGCGTAAGCTTCGGGTGTCCTGCTGGAGGCAGGACGCCGAGGCCACCGGGACCCTTCGCCATGTACCCTGATCATGTATTTTGATCGCGGCCTGCTGCTCGCTGTCGCCCTTGCCCTGATCCTGTTCCCGGGTATCGAGCGCTGGATGTTCGCCGACCCGGTGCACTGGTACCGCCCCTTCGTCGTCTGGGCCGCAGTTATCGCCGGCGTCTACTGGAACCAGCGGCGCCGGGGCTTCGATGAGCTTTAGCCCGAACCAGGTCCTCCTCGCAATTGTTGCCTACCTGAGCGTGCTTTTCCTGGTGGGCTATTTCGGCGATCGCGGCGCGATCCCCGCGCGGGTAGTGAAGCACCCGGCCACCTACGTGCTCTCCCTCGGCGTCATCGGCGGCGGCATGGCCAGCAACGGCGTCTTCACTCTCGCGGCGCGCTACGGCCATCACTACCTGCTCTACTACCTGGGCATCGCGCTCATGTTCCTGCTCGCGGTCCTCCTGCTGCGCCCCCTGCTCCGGCTGTGCCGCGTACACCAGCTCGCGTCCCTCGCCGACCTGCTCGCGTTCCGCTTTCGCAGCCCCCGGGTCGGCGCCGCCGTGACCCTCGCCATGTGTGCCACGCTGCTGCCGCTGCTGGCCCTGCAGATACGCACCGTGGCCGACAGCATCCACTATCTCGCCGGCGGCGGCCTCGATCTGCTTCCGACGAGCGAGCGCCGCGACGGCCTGGCCCTGCTCTTCTGCCTGATCATCACCGTATTCACGATCCTCTTCGGCACCCGCAATGCCGCCAACCCGAATCGCAATCCGGGGCTCGTGGCGGCGATCGCCTTCGAGTCCCTGGTCAAGCTGGGAGCTCTCACGGTCCTCATGGCGGTGGCGGTGAACCAGGTCTTCGGCGGTTTCGCTGACCTCCAGGCCTGGCTGCTCGCCCACCCGGCGCAGCTCGGCGGCGCGGGCCCGCCCCTGCCCGCGGGCGCCGCGCGCATCCTGCTCCTCCTGTTCTTCGCCGGCGCCGTGTGCATGCCGCACATCTTCCACATGGCCTTCGCCGAGAACAGCGACAGCCGGCACCTGCGGGCCGCCAGCTGGGGGCTGCCCCTGTACCTGATGCTGCTGGCACTGCCGGTACTTCCGGTACTCTGGGGCTCGATCGCCGCGGGCAGCACCCTCCCCGCGTCCTTCGCGGGGCTGGGGCTCGGCAGCGCCATCGGCACGCCCTGGGTAAGCGGCGTCGCCTTCGTCGCCGGCCTGTCGGCCGCGAGCGCGGTCATCGTCGTGGCGACGCTGGCCCTGGCCAACATGTGCCTGAACTACCTCGTACTGCCGAGCCGGCTCCTGCGTGCCGCCGGCGAAAGCGGCCTCTACCGGCAGCTTAAGTGGCTGCGCCGGTCTCTCATCACGGCGTTGATCCTCGGCGGCTACGCGTTTTTCGCGCTCCTCGGCAGCGGCCAATCGCTGCCCGAACTGGGCTTCCTCGCTTTCAGCGGTACGCTCCAGTTTCTGCCGGCGGTGATCGCTACTCCCTACTGGCACCGCGCCAACCGCGTCGGCCTCCTCGCCGGACTCGCCGCGGGACTTGGCATCTGGTTCCTCGCGCTGGTGCTGCCGGTGCTTTCCAACAACACGCTGGGCATTACCGCCAGCCACAGCGACGCCTGGGCGCTTCGCTGCCTGCTCTCCCTGCTCGCCAACGCCGCCGTGTTCATCGCCGGCTCCCTGCTGACCCGGCGCTCGGCCGAAGAGGCGGTCGCGGCGGAGATCTGCTCCATGGAGTCGGGCAGCCGACCCCACCGGCGCACGCTGCCGGTGAATGCGGCCGCCGACTTCGTGCCGGCCCTCGCCCGGGGCCTGGGTGAGGACACCGCGCGGGCGGAGGTAGAGCGCGCCCTGGGGGAGCTGCGTTTCGACGAGGGCGAGAGCCGGCCCTACGCGCTGCGACACCTGCGCGGCCGTATCGAGGCCAATCTGTCGGGGATGCTCGGGCCGGCCCTGGCGCTGGAGATCGTCGACCACTGCCTGCCCTACGGCAAGAGCTATCCCGGTGAGACCGGCGACTTCACGCTGCTGGAACAGCGCCTGGAAAGGTCCTCGGGGCGCTTCACCGGGCTCGCCGCAGACCTGGACTATCTCCGGCGACACTACCGCAAGACCCTCGAAGCGCTGCCGGTGGGACTCTGTTCTCTGGGCATGGACGGCGAAATCCTGCTCTGGAACCACAGCCTGGCCCAGCTCACGGGCATCGCCGCCACCGAGGCCATCGGCGGGCGCTGGAAGGATCTCCCGGGGCCCTGGCAGGCCGTCTTCGCCGAGGCCCTGGCGGCGGAGCCGGACACGCTTCTGAAGCGCGCGCTGCCGGGGAGCGGACAGGCGGCCCCGCGCTGGATCACGCTGCACTGCTCCGCGCCGACGGCGGACGCGGACCAGCTGCTCCTGGTCGAGGACATCACCGACTACCAGCTGCTCCAGGACGAGGTGCTGCACAACGAACGCCTGGCCTCCATCGGCCGACTGGCCGCCGGCGTGGCCCACGAGATCGGCAACCCCATCACCGGCATCGCCTGCCTGGCCCAGAACCTGACGGTCTCCGGCGACCCGAAAGAGGCGCGGGAGGCCGCCGCCGACATCCTCACCCAGACCGGGCGCGTCAGCCGCATCGTCGAGTCGCTGGTGAATTTCTCGCACCTGGGTTCCGGTGCCGGCGACGCTCGCCTGGAGCCGTGCAACCTCGCGGACTGTGTCGACGAGGCGATCAGCCTTCTCTCCCTGGACCGCGACGCGCGGCCGGTCGCCTTCGTCAACGCGTGCCGCCGGGACACGCGGGTCCTCGCGGACTGCCAGCGACTGCTCCAGGTTTTCATCAACCTCCTCAGCAACGCGCGCGATGCCTCCGGCGACGGCTGCGCAGTAACCGTCAGCGACATCGCGGGTGCCGACGACAGCGTGGAGATGCGGGTCGACGACCACGGCCACGGCATCGAGAGCGCGCTCCTGCCGCGGGTTTTCGAGCCGTTCTTCACCACCAGGGACCCGGGGAAAGGCACCGGGCTCGGTCTGCCCCTGGTCTACAGCATCCTCGAGGATATGGGTGGCAGCGTGCGTATCGAGAGCCCCGGGCCGACGACCACCGCGAGCGGCACACGAGTGATTCTGACACTCCGCGGTGCGCGCTCCGACCACGCCTTCGCCGACACCGAGGCGGATGCGCCGGGCACCGGGGTTGCGGGCACCAAGGCTGGATAATCCGCCCCTCAACAGGTATCTTCAGGGGTCGGTCGGATAGCGGGTAACGCGATGCAGCAGATTCTTGTCGTCGAAGATGAAACGGTCATTCGAACCGCCCTCCGCCGCTTGCTCGAGCGCGCCGGCTACGCGGTCGCCGAGGCCGGTTCCGTGGCCGAGGCCGCGGACAATCACGTCCTCGGTGAGTTCGATCTCATAATCAGCGACCTGCGCCTTCCCGGCGCGCCGGGAACCGATCTTATCCGCAAGGCGGGCAGGGTGCCCGTCCTCATCATGACCAGCTACGCCAGCCTGCGCTCTGCCGTGGACTCCATGCGTATGGGCGCTGTGGACTACATCGCCAAACCCTTCGACCACAGCGACATGCTGAGCGCGGTCAAGCGTATCATCAGCGAGCACCCGCGCCGGGACGGCGGTGTGGCGACAGCCCCTGCCGACGGCAGCGATGACCGCCAGGCGGTTGTCGGCGACTGCCCGGCCATGCAGCGGCTCCTCAAGCATATCGCCAGGTTCGCCCCGACAGACTCCACGGTGCTTGTCCTCGGGGAGACCGGCACGGGCAAGGAGCTGGTGGCGCGCGCGATCCACCGCCAGAGCAGACGCGCCGACGAAGCACTCATCTCCGTCAACTGCGCCGCCATCCCCGAAACGCTGATCGAGTCGGAGCTCTTCGGCTATGAAAAGGGCGCGTTCACCGGCGCCAACAGCAACCGCATGGGCCTTATCGAAGCGGCCGACGGCGGTACGCTTTTCCTCGACGAGATCGGCGAACTGCCTGTGGAGGCGCAGGCCCGATTGCTGCGCTTTATCCAGGAGGGGGAAATCCGCCGCATCGGCTCGGTTCACTCGCGCCAGGTCAACGTGCGGTTGATCTGCGCAACGCACCGGGATCTGCAGGGCCTCGCCGCCGAGGGCCGCTTCCGCCAGGACCTGTTCTACCGCATCAATGTGCTGCGCCTCTCCCTGCCCGCACTGCGCGACCGCGGCAAGGACATCCTCTACCTCGCGGAGACCCTCCTGGCACGCCAGGTCGAGCGCTTCGGCCGCAGCCCCATGAGCCTCTCGCCGCGAGCCATCCAGGCCATTACCACCTACCAGTGGCCGGGGAACGTCCGTGAGATGGAGCACGCGATCGAGCGCGCGGTGATCCTCACGGAGGGCGACGAGATCGACAACGAGGCCCTGGGTATCGACCTCGAGCTGGTCAACGTCAGCCGCCTGCGCGGCGAACGCATCGGCGGCTCCAAGAAGCGGTCGACCAGCCACAGCAATTCCGACCCTCAGGAAGACCTCTCTCTCGAGGACTACTTCCAGCGCTTTGTCATCGAGCACCAGGACTCCATGAGCGAGACGGAACTGGCCCAGAAACTGGGTATCAGCCGCAAATGTCTCTGGGAGCGCCGCCAGCGCTTCGAGATCCCGCGCAACAAGACTACGCAGCGCGGCAAGAAAGCCGCCTCCTGATCCCGCCGGGCGTTACCCGGCCCGGGTCGTGTAACAAAAAGCGGTGACTTAAGGTAACAAACACACCGTTTCCACCGCCACAAAGCACGCCCTTGGAAGAAGCAACCCCCTGAAAAATATACACTTATTATGGAGCGGCACACGCACTGCAGACCCTCTTACGCGAAACAATAAAAATAACGAAGCAGTAATAAGAATAAGCGCAATAAAAAAAATGGACCTGGATGGGGAAGCTCGCTTCCCCGTCGTTCGTTTCAGGATACCGCTTCAGCACACCCCTCCAAGACGCCCGTGCAAGACACCCTTCCGGATCGTAGCGTGACCCGGTCAGCGTGACCCGGTCAGACTGCGCCCACCATTGCGTGCACCA
>CAYFVG010000085.1:0-3564 GCA_964346365.1 uncultured Alteromonadaceae bacterium | reverse complement strand
AGCGTGACCCGGTCAGCGTGACCCGGTCAGACTGCGCCCACCATTGCGTGCACCAGGGATGACGGCTTTGACAACAAAGACGGCGAGCGTCCGGGAATGGCCGGCCCCGCTTCGGCGGGGTGCTGTGCTAACATCCGGCCTTTGCGAACTGAGAGACCCCCGCGCTTGAAGGTCATTCCCCGGGATCAGCACTGCATTTCCCGCAAGAACATCAGCCCCAATGCCCTGAAGGTCATGTCCCGGCTCCGCAGTCAGGGTTTTCAGGCCTACCTGGTGGGGGGTGCCGTGCGCGATCTGTTGCTGGCGGGGCACCCGAAGGACTTCGACGTGGCCACCGACGCCACGCCGGAGGAAGTGCACGGCCTCTTTCGCAATTCGCGCCTCATCGGCCGACGTTTCCGCATCGTTCACGTCCGTTTCGGCCGCGAGATCATCGAGGTCACCACGTTCCGCGGCCACCACGACGGCGAGGGCGAAGCGCGCCGGGCCGCCAGTGGCGTCCTGCTCCGGGACAACGTCTACGGCAGCCTCGAGGAGGACGCGGTACGGCGCGACCTCACTATCAACGCGCTTTACTACTCGTCCGGCGACTTCTCGGTCCACGACCAGGTGGGTGGGCTCGACGATCTGAAGGCCCGCCGCGTGCGGATCATCGGCGATCCGCACGAGCGCTATCGGGAAGACCCGGTACGTATGCTGCGGGTGGTGCGCTTCGCGGCGAAGCTGGGCTTCCGCATCGAGCAGCACACCGCCGCCGCCATCGCCGAGGCGGCACAGCTCCTCGACGCCATCCCCGCTGCACGCCTCTTCGACGAGGTGCTGAAGCTCTTTCTCGCCGGCCACGGCGCGGCGACGCTCAAGCTCCTGCGCCGCCACCATCTCCTTGAGCACCTCTTCCCGGAAGCCGAGCACCACCTGGCCCGGGACGTGCGCGCCGTCGGCCTTATGGAAGCCGCCATGGCGAGCACAGACAGGCGCGTGGCCGAGGACCGCCCGGTAACGCCGGCGTTCATCCTCGCGGCGCTGCTCTGGCCCGCGGCCAGTCTGCGTGCGGAGCAGCTCCGGGACCGGGGTGAAGCCCCGGTGCCGGCGATACACAGTGCCGCGCAGCAGGTCATCGCAGAAGCCTGCCACCGCGTCGCCATCCCGAAACGCTTCAGCCAGCCCATGCGCGAGATCTGGGAGCTCCAGCACCGCCTGGAGAACCCCCGGGGCAAGCGCGCGGCCGAGCTGCCGGACCAGCGGCGCTTCCGCGCCGCCTATGATTTCCTGCTCCTGCGCGAGACCGGCGGCGAGGACACCGGTGGTGTCGGCGAATGGTGGACCCGATTCCAGGAGCTCGATCTCGAGGCCCGCAGCCGCGAAGTCGCCGCGCAGGAACCCGGCGGCGGCAAACGCGGCCGCCGGGGCGGGCGGCGTCGGCGCGGCTGACAGTGCAGCGCTGCTTCATCGGTCTCGGGGCGAACCTCGGTGATCCCCCGAGACAACTGCGCGAGGCCGTCGCTGCCCTCGGCGAGATTCCCCGCAGCCGACGCGGCAGCGTGTCGAGGCTCTACCGCAGCGCCCCCCTGGGGCCACAGGACCAGCCCGATTTCTTCAATGCCGTCGCCACCCTCGACACGGCCCTGGCGCCCCTGGACCTGCTCGACGCACTGCAGCGCATCGAGGCCGTGGCCGGGCGCGTGCGTACGCGGCGCTGGGGGCCCCGGACCCTGGACCTCGATCTGCTTCTCTACGGCGAGCGACGCATCAACGAGACGCGGCTCACGGTGCCGCACCCTGGCCTGGCCCGGCGCGCCTTCGTCCTCTGGCCGCTCGCAGACCTCTGCGGTCGCGATTTTGAGCTGCCCTGCGGCGAGGATCTTGGTACATTGATGACGGCCTGCCCGGGTCCCGCCCCGGCAAGCCTGGGAGAGCGGCTCCTGCCGACCGCAGAGGGAGGCGACAGTGACGAATGAAGTGCGCAGCCCCGACCCCAAGGGGCGTACGCCCCCCGGATACATTGCCGTGGAAGGCCCCATCGGGGTCGGCAAGACCACGCTGGCCCGACGCCTGGCGGACACCTTCAACTACCAGGTCGTGCTGGAGGACGCCGGGGAGAACCCCTTCCTCGAGCGCTTTTACCTCAATCGCAAGCAGGCAGCGCTGGCCACGCAGCTGTCCTTCCTGTTCCAGCGTGCGCAGAAGATCCAGGACCTGCGCCAGGCAGACATCTTCCAGCCGGTACGGGTCGCGGACTTTCTGGTGGAGAAAGATCCGTTATTCGCGCGCGTCAATCTGGACCCGGACGAGTTCCAGCTCTACGAGCGGGTCTATGGACAGCTCACCATCGACGCGCCGACCCCGGACCTGGTCATCTACCTCCAGGCCTCGGCGGACGTACTTCTGTCGCGCATCGAGCAGCGCGGCATCAACTACGAGCGCAACATCGACCGGGCCTACCTCGAGAAACTCAACGAAGTGTACAGCGAATTTTTCCTGTACTACGATGGCGCGCCCCTGCTGATCGTCAATGCCAGCGCCATCGACCTGTCCCGGGGGGACCGCGACTACAGTCAGCTGGTGGACTACCTCCTCGACGTGCGCAGCGGGCGCCACTACTTCAATCCCAGCTTTCTCGGATAGGTCCATGGGCAAGATCACCGTCAGCACCCTCGACAGGATGAAGGAAGCGGGAGAAAAGTTCGCCTGCATCACGGCCTATGACGCGACCTTCGCCCGCCTCGTCAACGCGGCCGGCGCGGAGACGATCCTGGTCGGCGATTCCCTGGGTATGGTGCTGCAGGGCCACGACAGCACGATCCCGGTCACCGTGGACGACATGGCCTACCACACCGCCTGCGTCGCCCGTGCCGGCGGCGACGCATTGATCATCGCCGACCTGCCCTTCATGAGCTACGACCGCCTCGACAACGCCTTCGACAGCGCCACGGCGCTCATGCAGGCCGGCGCGCAGATGGTCAAAATGGAGGGCGGCGTGTGGCTCTCGGAAACGATCAGCGCCCTGGTCGAACGGGGCATCCCGGTCTGTGCGCACCTCGGCCTGACGCCGCAGTCCGTCAACGCCCTCGGCGGCTTCAAGGTCCAGGGCCGGACCCCGAAGGCAGCCAAGTCGATCCTCGCCGACGCCGTCGAGATTCAGGACGCCGGCGCTGCGCTGCTGGTGCTGGAGTGCGTCCCGGCGCCGCTGGCAGCGGACATCAGCAGCAAGCTGGAAATCCCCGTCATCGGCATCGGGGCGGGTGCCGGCACCGATGCCCAGGTGCTGGTTATGCACGATCTGCTCGGCCTGAGCCCCCGGGTGCCGCGCTTCGTCCGCAACTTCATGGACGGGGCGGACAGCGTCCAGGGCGCCCTCGCGGCCTTCGTGGCCGCCGTGAAGGCCGGCGATTTCCCCGCCGAGGCCCATGGCTACGCCTGAGCAGGTACTGCCGGTCCCGTCGGGACGGCCCCGCGATCCCGGTAAACACTCACAATTCTTGCGTATTTATAACCAAACTCTCTAGCAAGTGATTCTATTCGTAACAAAACGGTGTGTTGTTGCGTGACACTTTTGTTGCTGCC
>CAYFVG010000084.1:0-11003 GCA_964346365.1 uncultured Alteromonadaceae bacterium | reverse complement strand
CCGGCGGGTAGCCAACAGGCCTACCCGCCGCTCCGGTAGCTAATTCCGCATTTATCCCAGCGGGATCTCGAGGGTCAGGCGAAGGTCGCGGCCGGGGTTCAGGGCGTAGCCCTTGTAGGTATTGAGAAAGTCCCGGTAGGTCTCATCAAAGGCGTTGCGCAGCTCGAGGTTCACGCGGATGTCCCGCTCGCCCGGTCCCGGGAGAAAGGCACCGGCGGCAAAATTCACCAGCCAGTAACTCCCCGTCGAGGCGCTGCCGAAGACCGGGTTGCGATCGAACTGCTGAAACGGCTCGCCCGGCGCGGCGTCCTTGGCATCCGCGTACCGCACACTGGCCCGCGCGTAGGGACGCGTAAGGCCCAGGAAGGCGCCCGGCTGCCAGGTCAATTCCGTCAGCACCTCGTTGGCAGGGGCGAGCGGAAGGTCCGCGCCCGTGTCATCGTTCTCGGTGTCGATGAGATCGAGCACCAGGCGCAGGGACCAGTCGGTGGCGAGGTCCATCGCCACCTCGGCCTCGATCCCCTGCAGCGTCGCATCGGCCTGTTCATGCACAAAGACCGGCAGGCCGTTTGCCGCCTGGTTGCCCGTGTCCGTGAGGAAGATGTAGTCGTCGATGCGATTCTGGTAGACCGTCAGGTCACCGCGGAGCCGGTCGAAGCGCCAGCGCAGTGAGAGGTCGAGGTTGAGGGACTCCTCCGGGTCCAGGTCCGGGTTGCCCAGCTGCACGGCCGCGACGCCACCGTGAACGCCCTGGGCAAACTGTTCGAAGATTGAGGGTGCACGGAAGCCCCGGGCCGCGTTGGCTGCGAGCGTGAAGTGCTCGCCGAGGGGGTAGGAGCCGCCGAGAGCTCCGGTGACCACGTCATAGCTGTTGCCGACGGTGCCGGTAAAGCTCGGGGTTGCCGTCGTCTTGCCCGCGTCGCCCTCGGTCTCGATGCGGTCGTAGCGCAGGCCGGCCTGCAGGAGAAGCAGGCGGAACTGCCGCTCTTCATAGGCGAAGGCGCCGAAAGCACTCACCTCACCGCCGGGGCTCAGCACGTTCCGGCCCCGGGACTCCTGGTCGCGCTGGCGGAACTCGACGCCGAGGGTGCCGCGGTCGAAGAGACCCTCGCCTTCGTGCAGGGCCTCGAAGCGGGCAACGTACTGGTCGAACTCGATCTCTATGTTGCCGTCGAAGAGACCGCTTCGCGGGTTGCCTGGTGCGTTGGCACGCCGCCGGTTGTTCTGCCAGGCGAGGGTCGGCCGTAGCGTCCACCGGGTCTCGCCGACGTCCAGGCGGTAGTCCGTGCGCAGCTGCAGCTCGGTGTTCTCCAGGCCAAGACCGATACCGGCGCCCGGGGGCAGTAGATAATTCTGCTCGTTGTCCCAGGTGGACAGACGCAGGGAGGTCGTGGCCCGGTCACCGCGCCAGCCCAGGGCGAGCTCCCCGTTTTGCTGCTCGAAGTCCGTGAAGGGCAGGGTGCCGGTAAATTTCGGGTCGCTGCCGTTGCCGCTTTCGACGGCCGTGGCACTGTCCGGCGCTTCGATCTCGTCTCCTTCGCGCCAGACATAGCCCGCGGCGACGGTAAAGCGATCGCCGCTGCTGGCACCCCGCACGGCCAGATCGCGCTGCTCGTTGTTGCTGGCATAGTCTGCGCGCAGGTCGAGGGTATTGCGCCGGCTGCCGTCGTCCGTATGGTCGAGGGGCAGGCCGTGCACGTCGATCACTCCGCCGATCGCGTCGGAGCCGTAGAGCAGGCTCGCGGCGCCCCGGGCAACCTCGACGCGGTCACTGAGAAAGGGATCGATATTCGGCTGGTGGCGGATACCGAACTGCTGGTGATCCACGCCGATACTGTTCGACAGGATCCGGATGCGGTTGCCGGTGAGGCCGCGGACAACGGGAATACCCGCGTTGTTCCCGGTGTCGAGCACGCGTACGCCGGCGAGGTGCTCGAGGGACTGACCGAGGCTGGCGCCCTGCCGGATCTGTTTTTCGAGGCCTTCCAGAGCATCGATGCGCGCTGCCTGTACCATGCGGTCTCCGGGCGCCGGCGTGCCGGCGGTGACGTAGACGTGTTCGATGGTCAGCCGGTCCTCGGCGTTGTCGTTGGCCGGTGGTTCCTGGGCGAGCGCGTTTGCGCCGATGAGGCTTGTCGCGAGGGAAAGCGGGATTGCGTGTCTGAACATGAGTGGACCTTTGCGTTCTGATGGATGAGTTCTATGGGAGATATTTTCAAACGATATAACGTAGCATAAACTCTAGGCTTTTTCGACCGTCAAGCATGCGACCAGTCGGTTAGGGAGTTGCCTCCTGCTTTCCGGAGTAGTCCCGGAGCCGGTTCCGCCGGGTTGCCGGGTTCAGTAGCGACCCTGATTTCCAGTCCCTGAGTTCCAGTCCCTTGCATGAGTGTATGCTACGTCATAACATACGGGCTTGCACCGCTTTTTGTGTTCTCGGCAGTGCCCGTTGACTGCTTGCCGCGCGACATCTGCCTTCAAGCTGCAATAACACAGCCGAACCAGTTGGAGACGCCATGACAGCCCAGCTCGAAACCCCTTTCGACCACCCGCGCCCGCCCGCGAGGGTTGCCTCGGGCCCGGCCCCGGAGGCGCTGACCGCCATCTATGACGACGACGTCAACGCCGCCGTCTGGGAGCGGTCGGTCGTCGAATTCACAGGCTCGGGCGAGCCCGACCCGCTCCAGCACGACCTCAAGCTCGAGGGCAGCGTGCCCGCGGCGGGCGTGGATCGCTGGCTGGCCGAGCAGCTCCCCCTGGGGCCGGCGGCACTGCGGGCCGATATCGCCGAGCTCGCTGCCATGTATGCCTGCCTGTTCGCCGTCGACGAGCTCGGCATTCGCCTGAAGACCCTGGACCGGGCGATGTGCCCGCGCTTCCACGTGGATCGGGTGGTCTGCCGGCTGCTTACCACCTATGACGGGCCGGGCACCGAGTACCTGGCCGACGACGACGTCGACCGCGCGCAGCTCGGGCGACCGGTAGCGGATCCGCGGCAACTGCCGGCGTACGATGCCGCTGCGCCGGTACATCGCCTGCCGGCCGGTGCCGTCGTCCTCTGCAAGGGTGAAAGCTGGCCCGGCAACGAGGGCAGGGGCTTCGTGCATCGCTCTCCGCAGCCCGCCGGGGTGCGTCCACGACTGATGCTGTGCATCGATGGGCTGAGCCATGAACGCTGAGTTTCCGGTCCCGGCGGCCCGCCGCGACTGGCTGGGGATCGCCTGCTCGGGCCTGTGCGTCATTCACTGTGCGGCGCCGCTGCTGCTCGCTTTTTTCGGCAGCTCGCTGGCTGCGTTTGCGCTGTTCGGCGCCGAGTGGCTGCATGTCCTGCTGGTGCTGCTCGTACCCGCGATCGCGCTGTGGAGCCTGCTGCCCTCGCTGCGGCGCCACGGCAGGCGGGCACCGGTTGTCCTCGCGGCCGCCGGGGTGCCGTTGCTGGTCGCAGCCGTTATCCTTGGTCACGCGCTGGAGGCGCCGCTCTCCATCGCGGGCGGGCTGGTCATGATCAGTGCCCATGCCCTTAACCGCCACTACCTGCTGGCCGCACCGGTTGTTGCGCCGGCGAGAGAGGAGGTCTGATATGAACGGCGTCTTGCCTTTACCGGTGCCACGGACCGCGGCCCGGACAATGCTTGCGGGATCACTCCTGGCTGCGAGCCTCGCGGGCCCGGCACCGGCCCTCGCGCAGGCAGCGCACGTGCACGGCGAAGCCGTCCTGGAAGTCAGCATGGCGGGTGACAAGGTCTCGGTGGTGCTGCGCGGACCTGCCCAGGTGTTTTTCGGCTTCGAACATCCGCCTGCAACGCAGGAGGAGGCAGCCGCCGTGAAGACGGCACTGGATGCCTTGCGCGCGCCGGAACGGTCGGTGCTGGAACTGTCAGCTCCCTGCACCCTCGAGAATACCCGGGTCGCCTCCCCGTTCCGCGCGGAGGTGCAGCCTGTGGACACCTCGGAGCCCGATCATCACGATGCTCACGAGCATGACGGTCACGAACACGATGCCGACGAACACGATGCCGACGAAGATCATGCTCACGAAGATCATGCTCACGAAGACGGCGCCGATGAGCACCATGGTCACGCCGACCTGGAAGTGGAATATGCCTACGTCTGCCCGGAGGCCGCGCCCGACGCCCTGACGGTCACCGCCTTTGCCACCTTCCCCGAGCTCGAGCGGGTCAAGGCGGCGTGGATCGACGATGGGGGCGCAGGCAGTGGTGAAATCACCGGCGACGCCCCGGTGCTGTCCCTGCAGATGCCGTGATCCGGTCGGGCGTTGCGCTCAGCCGGTTTCGTCGTAGCGGGTGATCCGATCGACCGTGATGCGGTATGCAGCGGTACCCAGCTCCGTCTCCTCAAGCTCGACGGACAGGGTGCCTTCGAGCCAGTAGGGGTCGTAGATGTCGTCGAGGGACACGCCAGCACGGAACTCGCTGTGAATGATCTGGTTCGGCGGCGGGGGCGGCATGTGCAGGCAGGCCCCGAAATACGGCACCAGGAAGAACTCTGTGATCATCCGGCTCTCGTCAAAGGCGAGCGGCACGATGAAGCCCGGAATACGCACCCGTTCGCCATCGAACCCCCCCTTGACCGCAGTGGACTGCAGCGCCGCCTCGTAGCGCTGGGCCTTCTCGCTGTCACCCAGGCCCGGTAGAGAGCCTCCCTCGGGGGGCAGCTGGTCCCGCGCCGATCCGTCCTCGATTGCTGCGAGCGCATCGGGCGGATTCATCAGGGCGTCCAGGTCCTCGTCGGGGATGAGGTCGATCCATTCGATGGTGCGGTAATCGCCGTCGGCGCGCGTCGTCGTCGCAGCGACCATCCCCAGGACCAGGAACAGCACGAGCAGCGCCAGGGGCGCCCAGCGCGTGTCCCGGACACAGGCGGCGCGCAGGCGCGGGGCGCGGAACAGAGCCTTTGTCATCGGCAGGCGACGCTCAGCAAACGGCGACTCATCGGAGGGCTACGCTGTCGGCGGGCCGGGCGGCGACGTACACGCGCCGGACGAGGCTGAGCACCTCGCCATCGACAGTGCCGCGGAGCGTGAGGGTCAGCCAGTGATAGCCCTCTCGAGCGGTGAACGGCAGCGTCAGCGTACCCTCGACCGGGCTCAACACGGGTTCCCGGGTGCCGTCAAATTGAACGGCGGCGGGGCCGTCGACGGTCAGCGCGGGGTCGCGGAAGCTTTCCGGTGTGGCGAAAGAGACCTGCAGCTGTGCGCTCCTGTCGGGGACGACGTTCACGAGACCTTCGACGTCGAGGCGGGTACCCGCGGGCAGTGCGGGGCCGCCGCGAGGGGCCTGGTGGGCCGCGTAGGGGCTGAACCCGAAGGCATGCAAACCGCAGGCAGACACCTGCGCTGCGCTCAGGAACGCGGTGGACAGCAGCAGTCCGAGGCTACAGCGCGCCACGACCGTCCCCGGGCGCGACAGTGGCGTGAATTGCATGGCTTTCTATCCCCGACTGCGGTTGCTATCGTGCAGCCTAGCAAAGGCGGCCGGGAGACACCAACACGGCCGACCTGCCCGCCGAGCGACGGAGCCCCCTCATGCAGGATAGCGCTGTCGACATCGCCGATCTCCGCTTCGCCTACGCCGGGGGGCCGCCCGTGCTGGCCATCGACCGATGGCGCCTGGACGCGGGGTCCACGACCTTTCTGCGCGGTCCGTCCGGCAGCGGCAAGTCGACGCTGCTGCACCTGGTCTGCGGGCTGCTTGCCCCGACGGCCGGACGGGTCTCGGTCTGCGGCCAGGACCTGGGCAGGCTGCGCGGCCACGCCCGCGATCGTTTCCGGGCGCGGCACATCGGCGTGGTGTTTCAGCAATTGAACCTGCTGCCCTACTTGTCCGTCCTCGACAATCTGCAGCTGGCGGCCCGCTTCGGACGCGCGCAGCATCCGCTCGATCCCGCCGGACTCCTCGAGCAGTTGCGCTTGCCGCGGGCAATGCTGACGCGGCAGGCCGGTGCCCTGAGCGTCGGCCAGCAGCAGCGCGTGGCCATTGCCCGGGCCCTGATCAACCGGCCGGCGTTGCTTATTGCCGATGAGCCCACCTCGGCGCTCGACGCGGATGCGCGCGATGCCTTCGTCGAGCTGCTGCTCGCACTGGCGGGGCGGGGGCGGGCGACGGTGCTCTTCGTCAGCCACGACGCCTCGCTCGCGCCGCATTTCGAGCACACGGCAGACCTGACCGAACTGAATGCGGCAACACCCGTGGCTGCGCCCGATGCTGCTTAAGCTCGCGCGGGCAAGCCTCTGGAATCGCCGCGGCACGGCGGCACTGTGCGTACTGTCCATCGCGATCAGCGTGTTCGTGCTGCTCGGGGTCGAGTTTATCCGCCAGGAGGCGAGGGAGTCTTTCGGACGCACCCTGTCGGGGACGGATCTGATCGTAGGTGCCCGCGGCGGCCAGCTCAACCTGTTGCTGTACAGCATCTTCCGTATCGGCGAGCCGACCAACAACATCCGCTGGGACAGTTACCAGGCCGTCGCCAGCGATCCCGCCGTCGCCTGGACCGTACCCCTCTCTCTCGGCGACAGCCACCGGGGTTTCCGGGTGCTCGGGACCACCGCCGCGTACTTCGAGCATTACCGCTACGGCAGCGATCGGGCGCTGGCGCTCGAGGCTGGCGCCGCCGGGCTGGGCCGGCAGGGTGCCGTGGTCGGCGCCAACGTCGCCGACAAGCTGGGCTACCGCGTGGGGCGGGAAATCGTTCTGGCCCACGGCACCGGCGGGGTGGGCTTTCGCAAGCACGATGACCACCCGTTCACGATCACCGGCATCCTCGCGCGAACCGGGACGCCGGTGGACGATACTGTGCACGTCTCTCTGGAGGCCATCGATCTCATCCACGAGGGGTTCAACGCGACGTCGCCGGAGCAGGCGGCAGCCGAGCGAACGATCACGGCGTTTCTGGTCGGCCTCGAATCGCGCATGCTGGCCTTCCGCCTGCAGCGCCAGATCAACAACTACCCGGCGGAGCCGCTGCAGGCCATCCTTCCCGGCGTCGCGCTGTCACAGCTCTGGCGTGTGCTCGGCTCCGTGGAGAATGTGCTGCGGGTGATTTCCGGGCTCGTGCTGCTGTCGGCGCTGCTGGGCATGAGTACCATGCTTCTGGCGTCGCTGCGCGAGCGGCGGGGCGAACTTGCCGTCCTGCGCACTATCGGCGCAACGCCGCTGTTTATTTTCCTGCTGCTGGAAGCCGAGGCCCTGCTGCTTTGCGCCCTCGGGCTGGGTAGTGGCATGGCCCTGGTCAGTGCGGGGAGCCTGGCGGCCCGCGACTGGCTGCGGGAGAGCTACGGTCTGCTGATCCAGGGCTACGTTCCAGGCGGCTCTGCCTTGATGCTCTCGGGCCTGGTGCTCGTCCTGGCGCTCGTCTGCGCCCTGGCGCCGGCGTTCGGCGCCTACCGATCCGCGTTGGGGGCTTCGCTGGCGCGCTGAAATACTGCGAACTTCTGACTCAGGACACTAGCCCGAATGGGTCCGGCCAGCAGCCTCTCGGAGTCAGGCGCTCAGCCGGCGGCGCTCTGGCAGCTGTCGCACAGGCCGTGCAGTTCCAGCTGGTCGCGGAATAGGTGAAAACCGGAGGAGCGCGCCTTGCGGTCGAGCTGGCGGAGTTCTTTCTCGGCGAAATCCATTTCCCGCACGAGGCCGCAGCTGTCGCAGATCAGGAACTGGGACAGGGCATGGGGATGGTCGCAGGCCATGTGGCTGCACGGCATGTACTGGTTGGTGGAGCGGAGCTTGTGGACAACGCCCACTGCCATGAAGACATCCAGTATGCGATAGACCGTCATCACCGGAAGCTCTTCTCCGTGCTCGTCACGGTAGGCCTGCGCCAGT
Organism: uncultured Alteromonadaceae bacterium; assembly: GCA_964346365.1. Classification (GTDB taxonomy): domain Bacteria; phylum Pseudomonadota; class Gammaproteobacteria; order Pseudomonadales; family Halieaceae; genus Pseudohaliea. The sequence continues at coordinate 3,165 of CAYFVG010000084.1, read as the reverse complement.
TCGTAGGCCGAGAGCGGACCGGTCGCCTGCAGCAGGGTCGAGAGCAGACGCTTGCGCTTGCTGGTGAGCTTGACGCCCTCATCAACGCAGATGCGCTCCGCCCCGGCGAGGGCAGCGGCCAGGGCGCGTGCCGACGGGCTTTTGCTGTGTGCCTGTGTTGCCATGTCCAGATGTTATCACAGTGCACTGCGCATGTTCATCACGATGGTCCGGTGGACGGCCTGGTTTTCGTGCAAGCGCAGGGTGTGTGAGGTCAGCAGAGGTTACGGCTGTCGCTGTCCTCACCGGCGCGCGCGTCGGCGTGTGCACAGGGCATCCGCCGGCGGAGTCAGGGGGGTGGTGGGTGTTCGTTGCCGCCGCCGGCCAGCTGCATGAGCGTCCTTGCACCGGCGCGGCTCTCGCGTAGACTCAGACACCGGTTTCGCAGGGGTCCATCGATGTTGTCATTCCGCTACCTGCCGCAGGCGCTCGCGGTATTTATCTTGTTCCCGTCACTCACCGGGGCGGCGCTGGCCGAGGACACACCTTTCCGGGTTCTCGTCCGCTCGAACGATGCCAAGTTCATCGGCACCGGCGTCGGCGGTCTCCAGGCAATCGTCAGCAACGCGGATACGGGAGAACTTCTCGGAGGCGGCCCGATCGAGGGAGGTACCGGTGACACCGCCGGCCTTATGGAAGACCCACAGACCCGCGGTGACACGATCGTCACCGACGACTCGGCCAGCCTCGACCTGGTCCTCGAGCTGGATCGGCCGACACGCATCGCGGTGAGCGTCACCGGGCCCGGGGCCGCGCCACAGAACCGGCAGTTGGTGAAGACAACGTTGTGGCTCCTCCCCGGGCAGGACCGCGCCACCCATCCGCTTGTGCTGCACCTCGACGGTCTGCTGGTCGACCTTGTGGATCTCGAGATGGCGGATGGTGTGCTCGCTATCACCGCCAAGGTTTCAATGCTGTGCGGCTGTACGATCACCGAAGAGGGTCTCTGGCGGGCAGATGACTATCGTGTCAGCGTGACGCTCTACCGCGATGGCGAGCGGATCGCAGAGCAGCCTCTGGCCTTCACCGGCGAGAGCAGCCGTTACGCCGGGGTCGTAACCGTGCCTGCGGCCGGCGACCTCCAGCTGGAGCTGCAGGCCCTGCAGCGCAGTACGGGAAACGCCGGTGTCTACCGGCAGGTGTTGCGGCGTTAACGCCCTGCGACCTTTGCGCTGATGCGGCTACTACCGTGACCCGCCCTCGCCGACGGGACGCGGTCATCGCCGCCGGGGTCGCCGGCCCGGGGATGATGGTCCGCGCCTGGCGCCGATAGCTTCACCCTGAATCCGTGGCTTCGCTGTTGAAGATGGCCAAACCCACGTGCCGCCCGGTAAGCGTTCTCTCATCACGACCGCTTTCCGGGATCACGGGGAGCTATTGCTTTGTCAAATCACTGTTCCTCTCGCACTTTTTTCAGCCTGATTTTCATTGGATGACGCTGTCGATTTACAGATAAAACGCAGTGTTGTAACGTCTCCCCAAAAGGGGTTTGAGCAATCGCAGGAGTCGTGCCATGCCAGTCGCGCTATCTTCCGCTTCCGCCGGCAACTCTCGGGGAGTCGTATTTTGCACTTCGGGGTTCTCGTGGGCGCTTCGAGCCATGTGTGGTATCTGGCTCGCACTGTCTGCCAGTGCACAGGCCCAGGCACAGGCCAGCCTGTCCGGCACGGTCACCGATTCGGCCGGCGAACCCGTCGCCCGGGCTGAGGTGCTGCTGCGCGGCTCACGGAGCGCGACTCGTAGCGGTGACGATGGCCGCTTTGAGCTGTCTCCGGTCGCGACAGGCGAGCAGACGGTGGTCGTCTCTGCCCCGGGCTACAACCCCTTCACGCGCGAGGTTGAACTGGCTGCCGGCGAGGTCAACCGGTTGAATGCCCGCCTGACCCCGTCGACAGCATCAATACCGACCATCGTTGTCACCGGCGTTGCAGCTGAAACGGACATTCAGAATGCCACCGGTGATATCGATATCATTGCCGGCAGGGAAAAGCGCCGCACGCAGGCGCCCTCACTGGGCGCAACTCTGGAGCGACTCGCCGGCGTGACCAATATCGGCACTGGATCGCAGGTCGGCAAGCCCGTGATCCGCGGTCTGTCCGGCAACAGGATCCGCGTTCTGAAAGATGGCATCGGCGTCAACTTTCAACAATTTGGCGTGCGCCACCCGCCGAATATCGACCCGTTCCTGAGTGATCGTATTGAAGTCGTGCGCGGCGCGAGCAGCGTGCTCTACGGGTCCGATGCCATCGGCGGGGCGATCAACGTCATTCCTGTATCGATTCCATTCGCCGAGCGCGGTAAAACCCGTTTTGGCGGCCGGATATTGGGCGATTATGCCAGCGTCAACGAGCAGACCGCCGGCGGCGTAAGGTTGAACGTCGCCCAAGGTGAGTTCGGCTTCACCGGGGCGTTTCTGACGCGCGACGGAGACGACCTTGAGGTGCCCGGCGACGGCACCTTTCCCGAAACGGGAACGCCCGGTCAGCCCAATTTCTCAGGTACGCTCGATCATACGGATTTCCACCAGGAAAACGCGGAGCTTGGCGTCGGCTATCGCGGCGCGTTCGGCGATGTCTCACTGCGCTACGAGCGGTGGGACAACGAGCAGAACTTTTTGCTCCCGCCCCCGAAAAATCTGCCCAACGGTCTCGGCGTCGGTCAGAACCTGGAGAACGAGACCCTGCAGGCTGAGGCCAATTTCAACCTCTCAGCAACGTGGTCGCTGAGAGCGCAGTTGGCCCTTGTCGAAAACCTCCGGGAGTCCAACCCTGGACCTGGAGGGACAACACGCGCTACCGGAAGCACGCGGGACTTTCTGCCCGAGGATATCGTGATCGATCTCGAACGCGATAGCTACACCGGGCGCGTCGAGTTCCAGCACGCCGCAATCGGACCCGGTTTTGCCGGTCGTTTTGGCGTCGAGGTGGTGCAAGAGGAGCAGGTTTCGCGCGGTGCGGTGGGACTGTCGCCGGGCGGCGAGATCGACAATACGTCGATCTTTGCCTTCGAAAACATCCACTTCGGCCGCCTGCACGTGGAAGTTGGCGGGCGCTTCGATAATCGCGACCAGAAAGCGGACCCCGACGAGACCTTCGATCAGAGCGTGATTCCCCAGGACCCGGCCCT
>CAYFVG010000083.1:0-11203 GCA_964346365.1 uncultured Alteromonadaceae bacterium | reverse complement strand
CAGCGCCAGGCCACCAAGGACGCCGGCAAGATCGCCGGTCTCGAGGTCAAGCGTATCATTAACGAGCCCACCGCGGCGGCCCTGGCCTACGGTATGGACAAGGCCCAGGGCGATCGCACTATTGCGGTCTACGACCTCGGCGATCTCGATGATGGAGATGTCGAAGGTGCCGCCGCCGAGGTGGACGGCGAGCACCAGTTCGAGGTGCTGTCCACGAACGGCGATACTTTCCTCGGCGGTGAGGACTTCGACCTGCGCCTGATCGATTACCTGGCGGCGGAGTTCAAGAAGGACAGCGGCATCGATCTGCACAACGATCCGCTGGCCCTGCAGCGGCTCAAGGAGGCCGCCGAGAAGGCCAAGATCGAGCTGTCCAGCTCGCAGCAGACCGAGGTGAACCTGCCCTATATCACTGCCGACGCCTCCGGGCCGAAGCACCTGGTGGTGAAGCTCTCCCGGTCCAAGCTCGAGTCCCTGGTGGAGGAGCTTGTCACCCGCTCCATGGAGCCGGTGAAGGTTGCGCTCAAGGATGCGGGCCTGTCTCCGAGCGAGATCAGCGACGTGATCCTGGTCGGTGGCCAGACGCGCATGCCGCTGGTCCAGAAGCAGGTGGCCGATTATTTCGGCAAGGAGCCGCGCAAGGACGTGAACCCGGACGAGGCGGTCGCCATGGGCGCTGCCCTCCAGGGTGCGGTTCTCTCCGGGGACGTGAAGGACGTGCTGCTGCTGGACGTCACACCGCTGACCCTGGGTATCGAGACCATGGGCGGCGTGGCGACGCCACTGATCGAGAAGAACACGACGATCCCGACCAAAAAGTCGCAGGTCTTCTCCACGGCGGAGGACAACCAGACGGCCGTGACCATCCACGTGGTCCAGGGTGAGCGCAAGCAGTCCTCCCAGAACAAGTCCCTGGGCCGCTTCGACCTCGCCGACATCCCGCCGGCAGCGCGGGGCATGCCGCAGATCGAAGTGACCTTCGACCTCGACGCCAACGGCATTCTCAACGTTTCCGCCAAGGACAAGGCGACGGGCAAGGAACAGTCCATCCGCATCACCGCTTCCGGCGGTCTTTCCGAGGACGAGATCGAGAGCATGGTCGCGGACGCCGAGGCCAACGCCGAGGCCGACAAGCAGTTTGAGGAACTGATCACGGCCCGCAACAGCGCCGAAGGCCTGGTCAACGCGGCGCGCAAGACGCTGGAAGAGGGCGGCGAGCACGCCACGGACGACGAGAAGGCAGCCATCGAGGCGGCCATTGCGGAAGCCGAGGAGGCGGTCAAGGGCGACGACAAGGACGCCATCGATGCCGCGGCGAACAAGCTGACAGAGACGACCGGCCCGGTCGCGCAGAAGATGTACGCGGCCCAGGCGGAGAGCGCGGGCGCCACGGGCGCAGGCCCGCAGGCGGACGCCGGTGAGGCGGCCGGTGGCAGCGATACGGCCGGTAGCGGTGATGATGCTGTCGATGCGGAGTTTGAGGAAGTCGACGACGACAAGAAGTAAACTGGCGCTTTTGCGGGGCCCGGCGAGGCCCCGCTTGACGCTCCCTCCTGGCGCGGGACTCGGCTTCCCGCGTTGTCGTTTCCGAGCGAGGGGTATATGCGGGACGGGTTATGGCAAAGCGGGATTACTACGAGGTGCTCGGCGTTAGCCGCGGTGCCGATGAAAAGGACATCAAGAAGGCCTACCGCCGGGTAGCTATGAAGTATCACCCGGATCGGAACCCCGACGATCCGGATGCCGACGAGAAGTTCAAGGAGGCCACCGAGGCCTACGATGTCCTCACGGACGGCGAGAAGCGCGCGGCCTACGATCAGTTCGGGCACGCGGGCGTCGACCAGTCCATGGGCGGCGGTGCCGGCGGCTTCGGCGGCGGCAGTTTCAGCGACATCTTCGGCGATGTCTTCGGCGACATCTTCGGCGGCGGCGGGCGCGCCCGCGGCGGCCCGCAGCGCGGCGCCGACCTCCGCTACACCCTGGATATCACCCTGGAGCAGGCGGTGCGCGGTACCTCCGTGGAAATCCGCGTGCCGACGCTCGTCGTCTGCAGCACCTGCAACGGCAGCGGTGCCAAAAAGGGCAGCTCGCCCACCACCTGTGGTACCTGCGGCGGCGTCGGCCAGGTGCGCATGCAGCAGGGCTTCTTCCAGGTGCAGCAGACATGCCCGACCTGCCGCGGCCGCGGCACGCTGATCTCGGACCCGTGTCCGGCCTGCCGCGGCCAGGGCCGGGTCGAGAAAACCAAAACCCTCTCGGTGAAGGTCCCGCCAGGGGTGGACACCGGCGACCGCATTCGCCTCGCGAGCGAGGGCGAAGCCGGCCCCGACGGCGGGCCGCCCGGCGACCTGTTCGTGCAGCTATCGGTCAAGCAGCACCCGATCTTCGAGCGGGACGGCAGGCATCTCTACTGTGAGATCCCCATCACCTTCGTCGACGCGGCCCTGGGTGGTGAGCTCGAGGTGCCTACGCTCGAGGGCCGGGTGAAACTGAAGATTCCGCCGGAGACGCAGACCGGCAAGCTCTTCCGCCTGCGCGGCAAGGGCGTACAGCCGGTGCGCGGCGGCGGCGTGGGCGACCTCCTGTGTCGCGCCGTGGTCGAAACGCCGGTTAACCTCAATAAAGAGCAGAAAGAACTGCTGCGCCAGTTTGAAGAGAGCCTGGGCCAGGGCGGCAACGCCCAATCGCCCCGACAGACCAGCTTCTTCGAGGGCGTCAAGCGCTTTTTTGACGACATGAAGCCGTGAGCCTGCGCATCGGCATCACCGGTGCTGGTGGGCGCATGGGGCGGACCCTGGTGCAGGCCATAGACCAGGGCGGCGAGGGAATGGTTCTGGCCGCTGCGCTCGAGGGGCCCGACAGCAGCCTGCTCGGGGCGGACGCCGGCGAGCTCGCCGGCGTAGGTGCGAATGGTATTTGCCTGGGCAGTGACGTCGACGCGGTGCTGCCCGCCCTGGATGTGCTGGTGGATTTCAGCTCGGTTACCGCGACGCTCGCCAAGGTCGCCGCCTGCCGCGCCCACGGCAAGGCCCTGGTCATCGGCACCACGGGTTTCAGCGCCGAGGAACTCGCGGAAATCGATGCGGCGGCCGTGGACGTACCCATCTGCAGGGCAGCGAACTTCAGTACCGGCGTGAACCTGTGCTTCCGCCTGGTGGCCGAGGCGGCACGCGTGCTGGGGGAGGAGGTCGACATCGAGGTTATCGAGGCGCACCACCGGCACAAGGTTGATGCGCCATCGGGCACCGCACTGAGTCTCGGTCGGGAGGCCGCTGCCGCCCGCGGCCGCGAGGTGCGCGAGGACGCCGTCTACCACCGGGAGGGACAGACCGGCGCCCGCGAGGCCGGTACTATCGGCTTCAGTACCGTCCGCGGCGGCGATATCGTCGGCGACCATACGGTGCTGTTCGCCGGCGACGGTGAGCGGATAGAAATCACCCACAAGGCCAGCAGCCGGCTGGCCTTCGCCCGCGGGGCCCTGCGCGCCGCCGCCTGGCTGGCGGCGCAGCCCGCTGGCCTTTATGACATGCAGGATGTGCTCGGCCTGCGGCCGAAGGAGGAGTCACCGTGATCGACCAGGCATTGGGTGCCGGCGGTAACGTCGTCGACATCGACGAGAGCAACGCCGCCCATTACCTCATCGACGAGTCGCACAAGCGGCCCGTGGTCATCGACTTCTGGGCGGACTGGTGCGAGCCCTGCAAGACGCTCATGCCGGTGCTCGAGAAACTCGCCGGCGAGTATGGGGGCGCCTTTCTTCTCGCCCGCGTCAACGCCGACTCGCAGCAGATGCTCGCGCAGCAGTTCGGTGTGCGCAGCCTGCCGACCGTGCTGGTGATGCAGGGTGGCCAGCCTGTCGACGGCTTTGCCGGCGCCCAGCCGGAAGCCGCCGTGCGGGAGTTGCTGCAGAAGCACCTGCCGTCGCCCTGGGAAGCAGCCATCGCCGAGGCCGCCCAACGCCTGCAGGCCGGCGATGCGAGCGCCGCCATTGCCCTGCTGCGCCCGGCCTACGAGGAGTCCGGGCGGCAGCACGACGTGGCCATGGTGTACGCCCATGCGCTGATCGAGGGCTATCGTCTCGATGAAGCGGAGCAGGTCCTCGACGCGGTGAAAATGGTCGACCAGGACGCCGCCTATGAACAGTGCCGGGCGCAGCTGGCGATCCGCCGCGAATCGGCAACGTCGCCCGAGATCACGGCCCTCGAAGAGCAGCTCGAGGCCGACCCGGACAACCTGGACCTGCGCGCACAGCTGGCCGTCCATTACACGGACAGCGGCCAGTTCCGGGAGGGCCTGGAGTCGCTCTTCCTGGTCCTGCAGCGACAGCTCGACCACAACGAGGGCGCCACGAAAAAAACCTTCCTCGACACTGTCGCCTCCCTGGGCAAGGGTGACCCGCTCGCCGCCGAGTATCAGCGCAAGCTCTACAGCCTGCTCTACTGACTTCCGGCGCCCGGGCGGGGGCGCGGCGAAGCGAAGCGCCCGCCTTCATAGCACCTACCCCTGTGGGACGTTCGCCTTTGTGCCCCATGGCCGCGGAGACAGGGCGCACAGACACGCTTGTTTCCCACCGCTGCAACCGCTAGAGTACCGCGTCGAGGAAAAACATACTCGAAAGTCAAATTTCGTGTGTCAACAGGAGAAAGTCCGTGGATACCAGCTTTTCCGCCGAAGATCTTGCCTTCCGCGATGAGGTTCGCGCCTTTTTCGCCGAGGCCTATGACGAAGACCTGCAGGCCCGCCTGGACGATAAGGCGAGCTTCAAGGACGCCGTAATCGACTGGCAGCGGCGCCTGTACGACAAGGGCTGGATCGCGCCGAACTGGCCGAAGGCCTACGGCGGCGCAGAGTGGACGCCGACGCAGAATTTCATTTACGAGACCGAGCGCACGGCCGCCGGCATTCGCGACGTGGTGCCCTTCGGCCTCAAGATGGTCGGCCCGGTCATCTACACCTTCGGCAACGACGAGCAGAAAGAGCGCTTCCTCCCCCGCATTCTGCGAAGCGACGACTGGTGGTGCCAGGGCTACTCGGAGCCCGGCGCCGGTTCGGACCTGGCCGCCCTGAAAACCCGCGCCGAGCGCGACGGCGACGACTACGTGGTCAACGGCGCCAAAATCTGGACGACCTATGCCCAGCATTCCGACTGGATCTTCTGCCTCGTGCGCACCAGCAGCGAGGGCAAGAAGCAGAACGGGATTTCCTTTCTGCTCATAGACATGCATTCGCCCGGGGTCAAGGTGAACCCCATCGTCACCATCGACAACCACCACAGTCTCAACGAGGTGGAATTTAATAATGTCCGGGTGCCGGTTGCCAACCTCGTTGGCGAACAGGACAAGGGCTGGACTTACGCCAAGGCCCTGCTGGCTCACGAGCGCACCTCTATTGCCGGCGTAGCCGACTCCAAGCGGGCTCTCGCCGAGGTGCGTCGGTTCGCCGAGGAGGAGAAGAACGGTGGCCGCCGCCTTATTGACGATCCGTTCTTTCAGCAACGGCTCTCGAACATCGAGATTGAGCTGATGGCGCTCGAATTCACGGAGCTGCGCGTGCTCGCGTCGGTGGCCGCCGGCGGGGCGCCGGGGGCGGAAAGCTCCCTGCTGAAGATCAAGGGCACCGAGATCCAGCAGACGATCCAGGAGCTGCGTATGGAGCTCGCCGGGTATTACCAAGGCGTTCTGCCGACAGAGCTGCCGCCCGAGGTGCTCGGGCACAGCTTCGGCAGCGATGCCCGCCAGGCCTTTATGTACGGCCGCGCCGCCACCATCTACGGCGGCTCCAACGAGGTCCAGAAAAACATCATTGCCAAGGCCGTTCTCGGCCTGTGACAGCCCGCGCGAGGTCAGCGACATGAATTTCGATTTTTCCGACGAGCAGGTCATGCTTCGCGACAGCGTGGCGCGCTTCATACAGGATGACTATGACTTCTATACCCGCTGCGACATCGTCGCTTCCGAGGCGGGCATGAGCAAGGAAAACTGGGACACCTTCGCCGAACTGGGCTGGCTTTCCGTGCCGTTCCCGGAAGAGCTCGGTGGCTTCGGCGGGGGCCCCGTGGACCTCATGGTCATGATGGAGGAATTCGGCAAGGGCCTGGTCGTCGAGCCCTACTTTGCAACGGTGGTGCTCTTTGGCGGCCTGCTTCGCCACGGCGGCAGCGAGGCCCAGCAGTCCGACTTCATTCCCCGCATTGTCGAGGGCAGCTGCCTCGGTGCCTTCGCCTACCTGGAGCGCCAGAGCCGCTTCGAGCTGGCGGACGTGAAGACCACCGCGACCCGGCAGGGGGACGACTATCTTCTGCACGGCGAAAAGGTGGTCGTGCTCAACGGCGCGAATGCCGATACGCTCGTGGTTTCGGCGCGCAGCGCCGGGGAACAGACCGACGACCATGGCATCACCCTGTTCCTGGTGCCTGCCAATGCACCGGGAGTGAAGATCGTCGATTACCGCCTCATGGATGGCCAGCGGGTGGCGAATGTGGTCCTGCACGAGGTCGCGGTCGGACCGGGCCACGTGCTGGGCACTGTCGACGAAGGGTTGCCGCTCATGCAGGCGGTAATCCAGGAGGCCTGTGTGGCGCTGGGCGCGGAGGCCCTCGGCATCATGGGCCAGCTCAACGCCAAGACGCTCGAATACACCAAGGCCCGCGAGCAGTTCGGTGTAGCTATTGGCAGCTTTCAGGCGCTGCAGCACCGCATGGTTGACACTTTCATGGCCTATGAACAGGCGAAATCGCTGCTCTACCGTGCCGTCTGCGCGCTGGAAAAAGAGGACGAGGATCCGACCCGGGACATCCACGCTCTCAAGGTTATGGTGGACCGGGCGGGCAAGCATATCTACGGCGAGGCGATCCAGCTCCACGGGGGCATGGGCATCACCGATGAGGTGGACATCGGCCATTACGCCAAGCGCCTTATGATGATCAATGCGATGTTCGGCAATGGCGATTATCACCAGGGCCGCTTCAATGCGCTGAGCTACGGCGGGAACGCGGCTTAGCAGCCATGGAACTGCAGGGTAAGGTCGCCGTTGTCACGGGCGGCGGCAACGGTATCGGCAAGGCGCTGTGCGAAGCCTTTGCGGCGGCAGGCGCGGCCGCGGTTATCGTCACCGACCTCGATGCCGACGCCGCCGGGGCGGTGGCTGCCGCCGTCGGTGGCGAGGGCCAGGGCGTTGATGTCCGCGACGAGGCCGCGTTGAAGGCGCTCGTGGCGGACGTCGAGGCCCGCCATGGCCGCATCGACCTCTTCTGCAGCAATGCCGGGATCATCGCCGGTGACGGCGCACCCTGGCACGCCACCTCCGCACCGAACGGGACCTGGCAGGCCATGTGGGAGATCCACGTCATGGCCCATGTCTACGCCGCCCGGGCCTGCCTGCCCGGGATGATCGAGCGGGGCGAGGGCTACTTTCTCAATACGGCCTCGGCGGCCGGCCTCCTGAACCAGATTGGCGATGCCGCCTACTCCACGACCAAGCATGCGGCGATCGGCTTTGCCGAGGCGCTGGCGATCACCCACGGCGACGACGGCATCAAGGTCGCCTGCCTGTGCCCGCAGGCCGTGGACACGCAGATGATCACCATGGTCGAGGGCGGCGGCACCGCCGGCGTGGACGGTGTTTTGTCGCCGGCCCAGGTGGCGGAGGCCGTGCTTGACGGCCTTGCCGAGGAGCGGTTCCTTATCCTGCCCCATGGCGAGGTCGAGGCGTACCGGCGCCGCAAGGCGGAAAATTACGACCGCTGGCTCGGGGGCATGCGCAAATTGCGCCGCCGCTTCGGCAACCCTACAATCTGAGGGTCACACGCCCCCGCCCGGGAACGCCATGGAACGCAAGGAGCGCTTTGCGCGCATCATCCTGAACGGCTTTGAGTCCTACTTCGCCGACTTCCAGAACATTACCCTTGCCGCCCGTACCCGCTTCGAGAACGCCGACTGGCATGGCGTGCAGCAGGGTTCGAGGGACCGCATCGATCTCTACAGGGTCAAGGTGGGAGCGGTACTGGACTATGTAAAGCTGGTGGCCGGAGATCAGCTCGGTAATCTCGACTTCTGGCGCCAGGCCAAGCCCATCTATGCGGAGCTCATCCGCGAGCACGACAATTTCGAGATCGCCGAGACCTTCTTCAACTCCGTTTTTTGCAAGGTGCTGGATCACGCGGAGATTCGCGACGACTATACCTTCGTGTTTTCACCGCAGGGCGATATGCCGCCCTCCGACATGCGCAAGGTACTGCGCCGCTACGATGTCGCTGAGGGTTTCCGGGACAGCTTCACCCGGCTCCTCGACGATTACCGCTTCAACGTGCCCTGGGAAAACCGGGACCGGGATGTCGGTTTCATCGTCGCTATGATCGACGAGGTGCTGCTGCCGCCTCGCATCGACCTGGCCGTCGGCCCCCGGCGCATCGAACTGCTCGAGCACCACTTCTTCCGGAATAAGAGCGCCTATATCGTCGGGCGCATTATTGCCGGCGAAGAGCAGATGCCTTTTGCCCTGCCGGTGCGCCACAACGAGCGCGGGGGCGTCTATGTCGATACGGTGCTCTTCGGTGCGGACCGGGTCAGCGTGATCTTCAGTTTCACGCGCAGCTATTTTATGGTGGATGCGTCGATCCCGTCGCAGTACGTGCTGTTCCTGAAGCAGCTCATGCCCGCAAAGCCGATCTCCGAGGTCTACAGCGCCATCGGCCACTACAAACACGGCAAGACGGTCTATCACCGTACCGCCGTGCGACACATGCAGAAGACGGCGGACGAGTTCACCATCGCACCGGGTATCAAAGGCATGGTGATGCTCGTATTCACGATGCCGTCCTACGCCTATGTCTTCAAGGTGATCAAGGACCGCTTCACGCCGCCCAAGGAGGTGACGCGGGAACAGGTCATGCACAAATACCAGCTCGTGAAGCGCTGGGACCGTGCCGGACGCATGGCGGATACCCAGGAATTCCGGAAGCTGGTGTTCGCCCGGGACCAGTTTTCCGACGACCTTATGGCCGAGCTATACCGCGAGGCGCCGTCGCAGATCGAGGAGCGGGGCCGTGCCCTGATTCTCAACCACGTTTACGTCGAGCGGCGCATGGACCCGCTGAACCTCTACCTGCAGCACGCGACCGACGAGCAGGTGGAGGACGTCATGGACGAGTACGGCAATGCCATAAAGCAGCTCGCCGCGGCCAATATCTTCCCGGGCGACATGCTGCTGAAGAATTTCGGCGTCACCCGCCACGGCCGCGTGGTGTTCTATGACTACGACGAAATCATGCCTTTGACCGACTGCAACTTCCGGCGCATACCGCAGCCGCGCACCGAAGAAGAGGAGATGTCGGATCAGCCCTGGTACTCCGTGGGCCCCGACGACGTCTTCCCGGAGGAGTTCCGGCTCTTCTTCTCCGGCAACCAGCGGGCCCGCAAGGCCTTCGATGCCCGCCACAGCGACCTCTACGATGTCGAGTTCTGGTGGCGTCTGCAGCAGCAGATCCACGATGGCGTCATCACGACTTTCTACCCCTACCGGCGGCGCCTGAGCTTCCCCCGGGACGACAACGAACTGAAAAAGGCCGGCTGATGGCTACGATCTACCTGGTGCGCCATGGACAGGCCTCCTTCGGCAGCGACGACTATGACCGTCTTTCGGCGCTGGGGGTTCGCCAGGCAGAGCGCGTTGGCGAGTATTTCCGCGACCACGGCATCGAGCTGGACAGCGCCTACTGCGGCAGCCTTAAGCGCCAGCGGCACACGGCCGAGCGGGTGCTGGCGGCCCAGCCCCGCGAGCTGGAGCTGACCGTGGATCCGCGCTTCGACGAGGTGCGCAACGACGAACACCTCGAGCATCTGCTGCCGATCGTGCTCGAGGGTAACGAGCGACTGAGAGCGGTGGTGGAGCGGGGGCTAAGCTCTTCCAAGGATTACCAGAAAGTCATCGACGCGGTGTTCAACTACTGGGTCTCCGATGCCTGTGACGTGCCCCATATCCAGAGCTGGGAGGACTACTCGGGTGGCGTGCGTGATGCACTCAAGGCGGTGATGGCGCGGGAAGGCGCAGGCAGGACCGTCGCGGTTTTCACCTCCGGTGGCACCATCGCCACCGTCGTCGCCGGGGTGCTGGGGCTGGATGGCAGTCATGCCTACAAGTTCTACGAGCCGGTTTTCAACTGCTCCGTGACGCAGCTGTTCTACAGCGGAGAGCGGGTGTCTCTGAGCTACTTTAACGACTGCTCGTTCCTGCGGGTGCTCGGCCGGCAGCGGGACGAGGAACTGGTGACCTACCGCTGATGGCAGCCTGATGGCACTGGCTCGCTGTATTTCCGTGCCTCTCGGTGCCCGGCTGAAAACGGTCGTCAACCAGCCTGGCTGGTCGATACTTCCTCGCGCCTGCGGATCAGGGCTTCCTGGGCAGTGGACGCGACGAGCCGCCCATCGCGGGTAAAGAACTGACCGCGGCAGAAGCCGCGCCCCGCGCTGGCGTTTGGGCTGTCCATGGCATAGAGAAGGTACTCGTCGGCCCGCGCCGGCCGGTGGAACCAGAGCGCGTGGTCCAGGCTGGCGACCTGCATGCCGGGGCTCTGCGCCGTATAGGGATGGGGGAGCAGAGAGGCGCCGAGCAGGGCGAAGTCCGACATGAAGGCCAGGAGCACCTGGTGTCGCCGCGGGTCGTCGCCCACCGCGCCCTTCGCCCGGAACCAGCTGTGCTGGACCGGCGCCTCGGGCCGGGGGTCGTTGTAGTCCCGGCGCTTCACGACCCGTCTTTCAATCGCCTGGGCGAGGGGGGGCGGGTGGCGATCCGGGTCCTCTTCGTGCTTGCGGGCCCAATAGTCGTAATCGGACTCGAGCTCTTCCGGCGGCGTGACGGCCATCGGGCTGGCCTGGTGTTCCAGCCCCGCCTCCTGGCGCTGAAAGGAAATCGCCGTGTTGAAAATGGCCCGGCCATTCTGCTTGGCCACGACGCGCCGGGTCGCGAAGCTTCGCCCATCCCGGATCGGGTCCACCTCGAAAACGATCTGCCGGGAAGGGTCGCCGGGGCGGAGGAAGTAGGCGTGCATGCTGTGGGCCTCGAGGCCCTCATCGACGGAACGGAGCGCGGCGCTCAGGGACTGCGCGAGAACCTGCCCACCAAAGACCCGGCGCGGCCGCGCAGGGCTCTGCCCGGTAAACAGGTAGCGATCCACCCGCGTCACTTCCAGGTATTCGATGAGTCGCTC
>CAYFVG010000082.1:8339-11238 GCA_964346365.1 uncultured Alteromonadaceae bacterium | reverse complement strand
CCGGCGACCCAGGAGCCCGTCGCGCCGACACCCGCGGCGGCGGCGACGCCGGCCGGTACCGTCACGCCGCAGGCCCGCGACGTGTATGCGGGTCCGGCGGTGCGCAAGCTGGCGCGGGAGTTCGGGGTGGCGCTGGCTGAGGTGAGCGGCAGCGGCCCGCGGGGGCGCATCCTCAAGGAAGATCTACAGGACTATGTGCGGAAGGCCTTGAAAGACGGTCCCGCGCCGGCGAAAGGGGCCGGACTCCCGCCGGTGCCGGAGGTGGATTTCGCGGCCTTCGGTCCGGTCACCGTCGAGCAGCGCGGCAAGCTCGACAAGCTCACCGCGGCCAACATGCAGCGCAGCTGGCTGAACGTGCCGCACGTGACCCAGTTCGACGATGCGGATATCACCGAACTGGAGACCTTTCGCCGGTCCCTCAAGGAAGAAGCCGCCGCTCGCGGCACGCGCCTGACGCCGCTGCCCTTCCTGCTCAAGGCCTGTGCCACCGCCTTGCGCGCCCATCCGAAGTTCAATGCCTCGCTCTCCGAGGGCGGTAACGGGTTGGCCTTCAAGGATTACGTGCACGTGGGTATGGCCGTCGATACGCCGGCGGGCCTGATGGTGCCGGTGATCCGGGACGTCGACCGGAAATCCCTGTGGGAGCTCGCCGAGGAGGTGCTGACCGTGGCGGAACAGGCGCGGGAGCGCAAGCTCAAGCCGGCCGCTATGCAGGGCGGTTGCTTCACCGTGTCCAGCCTCGGCGGCATCGGCGGCCGCGGCTTCACGCCGATCGTCAACACGCCGGAGGTCGGCATCCTCGGCGTGGGCCGCGCCGGGGTGCAGCCGGTCTGGGATGGCAGCGCCTTCCAGCCGCGGACGCTGCTGCCCCTGGCGCTGTCCTACGACCACCGCGTCATCAACGGTGGCGACGGCGGCCGCTTCATGGCGACGCTCCTCGCGCTGCTCGGCGACATCCGGCGCCTGTTGCTTTGACTACTGTGCCCGCTGCCCCGGGCCGGCGCGCGTCCTGCTTCGAAGCGCGCTATCCTCGGCGACAATGAGCCAGCCGGTGCCGCCCAGTGACAACTACCGACACGCCTGACGCATCCTGGGAGCGGGCCTGGCTTGCCGCCGAGGGTCTGCCCGGGGACTACGCGGCCCTCGCGGCGCGTTACTTCGCCCCCCTCGCCCGGCGCATCGCTGCGCAGCACCGCGAGCGGGGCGCGCCGCTCCTCGTCGGCGTTAACGGGAGCCAGGGCTCGGGCAAGAGTACGTGCTGCGCCTGGCTCGTGCAGGCGCTCCGGGAGGAGCACGGCCTCTCAGCCATCGCCCTGTCCCTCGACGACTTCTATCTGACCCGCGCCGAGCGCCAGCTGCTGGGCCGGACGGTGCACCCGCTCCTCGCCACCCGCGGCGTCCCCGGCACCCACGACATCGAATTGCTGCGCGCGACCCTGGGCGACCTGATGGGGCAGGAGAGCACCAGGGTGGTTCGCGTCCCGCGTTTCGACAAGGCGCAGGACGACCGTGCGTCTGCGGAGGCATGGGATCGCGTTGCGGCACCGGTTGCCGTGGTGCTCCTCGAGGGCTGGTGCCTGGGTGCCCGGCCCGAAGCCCCGGCGGCACTGGCGGCGCCGGTGAATGCCCTGGAAGCGGATGAGGACCCCGACGGACGCTGGCGCCGCTACGTCAACAGCGCCCTGCGCGACGGCTTTCCGCCTCTCCATGCCGCCGTGGACGACTGGGTTATGCTGCGCGCGCCGTCCTTCGCCTGTGTCTATCGCTGGCGCCTGGAGCAGGAGCGGAAGCTGCGGGCGCAGGCCGGCCCGGGCACCGCGGTCATGGACGATGCGGGCGTGGCCCGATTTGTGCAGTATTTCGAGCGTCTCACACGCCACTGCCTCGCCGAGCTACCGTGCCATATGGATGTCATCTTCACCCTCGACCATGATCGGCAGATTGTCGCTGCCGAGGGCCTTTAGCCGACCATGAATGCTACCAACGCTGCGAATGCATCGAGCGTGCAAGGCGCAACGGGGGAACCGGGGAACGGCGCCGCCGTCCTGGTCTTTTCCGACCTGGACGGCACGCTCCTGGACCATCACAGTTACAGTCACGCGGCCGCCGAGCCCGCGATCGAGCTTCTCGATGCCCTGGGCATTCCGCTGCTGCTGGTTTCCAGCAAGACCCGGGCGGAGATGCTGCCGCTGCGCCGGCGTCTCGCGAATACGCATCCTTTCGTGGTCGAAAACGGGGCGGGCATTTTCATTCCCGAGGGGTATTTCCCGCGGCAGCCGGCAGGCACCGTGGCGCGGGAGGGCTACTGGGTAAGCGAGCTGGCGCCGCCGCGACAGCGCTGGATCGCGCTGCTCGCCGGGCTGGAAGACCGCTTCCCCGGCCAGTTCGAGCACTTCGCCCGGGCCGGCGAGGCGGGCATCGCCGCCATGACGGGCCTGCCGCCGGCGCAGGCGGCTCTGGCCAACGCCCGCGAATACAGCGAGCCGGTGCAATGGCGCGGTAGCGCGGCGGCGCTCGGTGAGTTTCTCGACGCCTGCGCCGCCGGCGGAGCCCGGGTGAGCCGCGGCGGGCGTTTTTACAGCCTGGGCGGCGAGGCGGACAAGGGCGGGGCTCTGCGCTGGCTCCGGGAGCAATTTGCCATGGCCCGCGGCATCCGACATATTATTGATCTCGCGGCCGGGGACGGTGCCAACGACATACCCATGCTGGAGAGTGCCGGCACGGCGCTTCTGGTGCGGGCACCGGATCGCGGACTTCCCCGCCTCGCGCGACGCGACGGTGTCCTGTGCAGCGACGCCGAGGGCCCGGCGGGTTGGGCGGAAGGCGTCACGCAGTGGCTGTGTGAGAACGGTTTGCTGACGCAGGTCAGCTGACGCCAGGAAACTGACGACAGGACACT
>CAYFVG010000082.1:0-8239 GCA_964346365.1 uncultured Alteromonadaceae bacterium | reverse complement strand
ACTGACGACAGGACACTATGGGCGACTTCTACCAGAACGGCATCATCACCACCCTGCACAACCTCTCGGACCGACCGGTCGCAGAGCTCGAGGCGGAGCTGTTGGCGTTCTCCCGCAAGCGCCCCCTCGGGCTGCTGCTGCCTTCGCTGTTCTCCGAGCTCGAGGGCGAGGCGCTGCCGCGCATCGTCGAGCACCTTGCCGCCGTGCCCTACCTGAGCCAGGTGGTCATCGGCCTGGATCGGGCCGATGCGGAGCAGTTTCGCCGCGCCCGTCAGTTCTTTGCCTGCCTGCCGCAGGCGCACCGCATCCTCTGGCACGACGGCCCCCGGCTTACCGCCCTGGATGAGGAGCTGCGTGCCCTGGACCTCGCGCCCCGGGAAATGGGCAAGGGTCGCAATGTCTGGTACTGCATGGGCTACATTCTCGCCACCTGCAGGGCCGAGTCCGTTGCCCTGCACGACTGCGATATCACCACCTACGACCGTGCCATGCTGGCGCGCCTCATCTACCCGGTGGCCCACCCGCAGTTCAACTACGAGTTCTGCAAGGGCTTCTACGCCCGCGTGGCCGATGGCCGTATCAACGGCCGGGTCAGCCGCCTGCTGGTCACGCCGCTGCTGCGGGCCCTGAAAAAGACCGTGGGCGAGGTAGAGTACCTCGAGTACATGGACAGTTTCCGCTACCCGCTGGCCGGTGAGTTCTCCTTCCGCCGGGACGTGCTCCGGGATCTGCGCATCCCCAGCGACTGGGGCCTGGAGATCGGCGTCCTCTCGGAGATGTACCGGAACTACGCCAACAACCGGCTCTGCCAGGTGGATATCGCCGACAGCTACGACCACAAGCACCAGGTGCTGTCCGCGAACAACGATCGCGACGGTCTCTCGCGCATGTCCATCGACATCTGCAAGGCTCTGTTCCGCAAGCTCGCCACCCGCGGCGTCATACTGAGCCCGGAGAGTTTCCGCTCCGTGAAGGCCACCTACTACCGTATCGCCCTCGACTTCGTCGAAACCTATAACGCCGACGCGCTCATGAACGGCCTGGCGTTCGATATCCACCAGGAAGAACAGGCGGTGGAGCTGTTCGCGGACAACATCATGAAAGCCGGCGAGGCCTTCCTTGACCGGCCCAAGGAACGGCCCTTCATACCCAGCTGGTCGCGGGTCAGCAGTGCCATGCCCGACATCCTCGACCGGCTCTCGGAAGCGGTGGAGCAGGACCACCAGGAGGTCTCCGGTCATTGATATGCGATCCGGTAGCCTCGACCAGGCGCTGACGCTCCTCGACCGGGTCCGTCAGCACCTGGCCTTCATCTATCGCGAGATGGAGCCGGCCCCCGACTGCGAGGCTCTCGCCGAAGAGCTGCTCGCCATCATGCGCACGGCGGCGGATACCCCGGCACCGCCGGCGTACGTGAATCAGTGGGACCAGGGCGATGCGCTGGTGCTCAGCTACGGCGGCTCCATCCTGTCGCCGGACCAGGCGCCGCTGCGCACCCTTAAGCACTTCCTGGACCGCTATCTGCAGGGGCGAATCTCCGGCGTGCATATCCTGCCCTTCTATCCCTACAGTTCCGACGACGGTTTCTCGGTCCTCGACTATCGGCAGGTCAACGAGGAACTCGGCGCCTGGGAGGACATTCAGGCCATCGCCGACAAGTACGACCTCATGGCGGACCTGGTCATCAACCACTGCTCCGCGCAGGGCGAATGGTTCCGCAATTTTCTCGAGAACCGGGATCCGGGCCGCGGCTTTTTCGTCACCGCCGACCCCGGCGCGGATCTCGGCGCGGTGGTGCGGCCACGGACCACGCCGCTCCTCCGCGAGGTGGCCGCCGTGGACGGCCCTCGGCACGTCTGGTGTACCTTCAACCCGGACCAGGTCGATCTCGACTTCCGCAACCCGCGGGTGCTGGCCGAGATGGTGCGCGTCGTCCGCAGCTACCTCGACAACGGTGTGCGCATTTTCCGCCTCGATGCCATCGCTTTCCTGTGGAAGGTCCCGGGTACGAGCTGCCTCAATCTCGACGAGACCCATGAGGTGGTCCGCCTCCTGCGCACCCTGGTGTCGCACGCGCGCCCGGACGCGATGCTGATCACCGAGACGAACATCCCCAATCAGGAAAACCTCTCCTATTTCGGCAACGCCAACGAGGCCCACTGCGTCTACAACTTCTCCCTGCCGCCGCTGCTCCTCAACACCCTGGTCACGGGAGACTGCACCTACCTGAAGCAGTGGATGATGAGTATGCCGCCGCCCCAGCACGGCACCGCGTATTTCAACTTCATTGCCTCCCACGACGGCATCGGCCTGCGTCCGGCGGAGGGCCTGCTCTTCGACGATGAGCTGCAGACGCTTATCGACACCATGCGCCGCTTCGGCGGGCACGTGTCCTACCGTCGCCTCGCCGCCGGCGAAAGCAGGCCCTACGAGATCAATATCGCGCTCTTCGACGCGCTGCAGGGCACCGTGGAGGGCCCGGACGAGCACAACATCGCACGCTTTCTCTGCGCCCACGCGATCATGCTCGGCCTCGAGGGAATCCCGGGCATCTACATTCACAGCCTGCTGGCGACCCATAATGACCACGAGCGGGTCGAGGACACGGGGCACCCGCGCTCCATCAACCGCCACCAATGGCACCTGGCCTCGCTGGAAGAGGCCCTGGCCGACCCGACCAGCGAGCACGGTGTGGTATACCGGGCGATGATGGATATGCTGGAAACCCGCCAGCGCCAGGCGGCGTTTCACCCGAATGCCACACAGTTTACGCTGCATCTCGGCACCCGGCTGTTCGGCTTCTGGCGGCAGAGTGCGGATCGTCGGCAGAGCATCTTCTGCGTCAGCAATGTCAGTGCCCTCGAGCAGACTCTGAACCTCGCCGACATCAACCTTATCGACACAGAAGCGTGGCAGGACCTGCTCTCCGGCCGGCGCTTCCAGTCCCGGGTGGAGCAGATCGTTCTTGCACCCTACCAGACCGTCTGGATCACCAACCTGCCGGATCATCGTTAGTGTCGTGCTAGACTCTTGCTGTGTTTACCGTGGGAATCGGGGGCATCGCATGATCATCAAGCCAAAGGTCCGGGGTTTCCTCTGCACGACGACCCATCCGGCGGGCTGTGCCGCCAACGTGCGCGCCCAGATCGACTGCGTGCGGGCCCGGGGGCCGCTGGAACAGGGCCCGAAGCGGGTCCTCGTCATTGGCGCCTCCACGGGTTACGGCCTGGCCTCGCGCATCACCGCCGCCTTTGGCGCCGGCGCGGCGACCCTCGGCATCTTCTTCGAAAAGCCCGGCACCGAGCGCAAGCCCGGCTCGGCCGGCTGGTACAATTCAGCGGCGTTTCACGCCGAGGCCGAGGCGGCCGGGCTCGCAGCCTGGAGCATCAACGGTGACGCTTTTTCCAGCGAGCTCAAGGACGAGGCGATCGCAGCGATCCGCGAACACCTGGGCAGCGTCGACCTCGTCGTGTACAGCCTCGCGGCGCCGCGGCGCAAGCACCCGGTCACCGGCGAGCTGCATGTCTCCACCCTGAAGCCCATCGGCAGGGCCACGACCCAGAAGGGCATCAACACGGACAAGGGGGAGATCCAGGACTTCCACCTCGAGGCCGCCACGCAGGAAGAGATCGACCACACGGTGGCGGTCATGGGCGGCGAGGACTGGCAGTTCTGGATCGAGGCCCTGGACGAGGCCGGTGTCCTCGCCGACGGCTGCAAGACGACGGCCTTTACCTATATCGGCGAGCAGATCACCTGGGACATCTACTGGCACGGCACCATCGGCGCCGCCAAGAAGGACCTGGACCGGCGTGTCGTCGCCATTCGCGAGCGCCTCGCCGCCCGCGGCGGTGACGCCCGGGTCTCCGTCCTCAAGGCGGTGGTCACGCAGGCCAGCGCCGCGATCCCGGCCATGCCGATCTACCTCGCCATCCTGTTCCGGGTCATGAAGGCTCACGGTACCCACGAGGGGTGCATCGAGCAGATCTACCGCCTGTTCAGCGAATCGCTTTACGGCGCCGAGCCGTTCCTCGATGACGAGGGCCGGCTGCGGGCGGACCGCCTCGAGCTGGACCCGGCCGTGCAGGGCGAAGTGGCCGAGCTCTGGGAGCGCATCGAGACGGAGAACCTCGACGAACTGTCGGACTTCGCCGGCTATCGGCAGGAATTCCTGCGCCTGTTCGGCTTCGAGGTGCCGGGCGTCGACTACGCGGCCGATGTCGACCCGGTGCAGCCCATCCCGCGGCTCCTGGAGCGCTGAGGGTGGCGCTGGAACCCGGGCAGCCGGAGCGCCTGTCACCGCTGGTCACGCGGCTGGTGGCACCGAACCCGGGGCCCATGACCGGCCCCGGGACCAACACCTATCTCCTCGGCCGCGAGGCGGTGGTGGTGGTGGACCCGGGCCCCGCGCTGCCCGCGCATATCGATGCGATCCAGGCGGCGGCCCCGGGGCCGATCCGCTACATCGTCTGCACCCACACGCACCCGGACCACTCGCCGGCCTGGCAGGCCCTCGCCGAGGCGACCGGGGCCGAGGTGCACGGTGCGCTGCCCTATGGGGACGACCACCAGGACGAGACTTTCCGGCCGCAGGTGGAACTCGCGCACGAACAGCGCCTGCGCACCGGCGAGCTCTCACTGCTCGCAGTACACACGCCGGGGCATGTCAGCAACCATTACTGTCTGCTGCTGGAGGAGGAGGGCATGCTCTTCGCCGGCGACCACATCATGCAGGGATCGACGGTGGTGATTATCCCCCCGGGGGGCGATATGGCCGCCTACATCCGTTCCCTGCGACTGCTCCTCGATTACCCGGTGCAGGTCATCGCGCCCGGGCACGGCACGCTCATCGAGGACAGCCGGCGGGAAGTGGACCGGCTCGTGCGCCATCGCCTGCTGCGCGAGGCCAAGGTTATCGGCGGCCTCGAGCGCCTCGGCGAGAGCGACCCGGATGCGCTGGTCAAAGTGGTCTACGATGATGTGGACCCGGCGCTGCACCGCTGGGCCAGGTTGTCCATGGCCGCACACCTCATCAAACTGGAGCAGGAGGGACGCGCGGCGCGCGCGGCCGGCGCCGACGGCTCCGAATGCTGGCGGCTGTTGCCGGCCGGCGACGCAGAGCAACCGTGATGTCACCCCTCCGTCACCATCTCACCCATCCGTCCCTAAGGAGAACAGCATGAACGGATTGATGATGGACGTGCCGCTGACGATCACCTCGATCATGCAGCACGCCGACCGCGTCAACGGCGACAGCGAGATCGTTTCCGTGACCCGCGAGGACCCGCGGCACCGCTACCGCTACCGCGACGCTTTCCGGCGCACACGGCAGCTCGCCAACGCTATCGCCGGCTGGGGTCTCGCCAGCGGTGACCGCGTCGCGACCCTCGCCTGGAACGATTACCGCCACTTCGAGACCTACTACGCTGCCGCCTGCAGCGGCTACGTCTGCCATACCATCAACCCGCGCCTGTTCCCGGAGCAGATCGTCTACATCATCAACCACGCCGAGGACCGGGCGGTCTTCGTGGCCCCGGATTTTCTGCCGCTGGTAGAGGCCGTCGCCGACAAATGTCCGGGCGTGGAACACTGGGTCGTGCTGACAGACGAGGCGCACATGCCGGAGACCTCCCTCCAGGGCGCGATCTGCTACGAGCGTCTCGTGCACGGCCACTCGGACCGGTTCGACTGGCCTGAACTCGACGAGCAGCAGGCCTGCGCCCTCTGCTATACCTCCGGCACCACCGGCAATCCCAAGGGCGTGCTCTACTCGCATCGCTCGACGCTGCTCCACGCCTACGCGACGCTGATGCCCGACGCCCTGGGCCTGTCGCACAACGACGCGGTGCTGCCCATCGTGCCGATGTTTCACGTCAATGCCTGGGGCCTGCCCTACGCGGCCCCCATGGTCGGCGCAAAGATCGTATTCCCCGGCAGCAAGATGGGCGATGGCGAGACGCTGACGGCGCTCATGAACGAAGAGCAGGTGACGCGCTCCGCCGGCGTGCCCACGGTGTGGCTCAATCTCCTCGCCTATCTGCGCGAGTCGGGCAAGACCGTGGAGTCGCTGACGCAGGTGATCGTCGGCGGCGCGGCCTGTCCCCTGTCCATCATGGAAGCCTTTGAGCGCCACGGCGTCGAGACCCGGGTCGGCTGGGGCATGACCGAGATGAGCCCCCTGGGCAGCGCCAACGCCTCCTGGGACGCCCGTGCGGCCTACGCCCCGGAGACCTTTGCCAAGCTGCGCCAGAAGGCCGGCCGGCCGATCTTCGGCGTGGAGATGAAGATCGTCGACGACGACGGCAAGGAGCTGCCCTGGGACGGCGAGGCCTACGGCTCCCTGAAGGTGCGCGGTCCCTGGATCTGCGACCGTTACTTCAAGCTCGAGGCCACCGATGCGCACGCCGAGACCGGCTGGTTCGAGACCGGCGACGTCGCCACCATCGACCCCGAGGGCTACATGGCCATCACGGACCGCACCAAGGACGTGATCAAGTCCGGCGGCGAGTGGATCTCCTCCATCGACGTCGAGAACGTGGCGGCGGACCACCCGAAGGTGGCCGAGGCCGCCGTCATCGGGCGCTACCACCCGAAGTGGAGCGAGCGGCCGCTGCTTATCGTCGTCAGGGCCGTGGGCGGCGAGGATTTGACCGCCGAAGAAATGCTGGCCTGGTTCGAGGGACGCATCGCGCGCTGGTGGACGCCGGATGCCGTCGAGTTCGTCGATGAACTGCCCCACGGCGCTACCGGCAAGATCCAGAAGGTCGATTTGCGGGAGCACTTCAAGGACTACGAGTTTCCCGGCTGACGCTCCTTTTGCCTCCGCCGGCCCCCGGGCGGAGGCCGATGCCCCCTGTGGTAGACTCCAGGGAACTCGCTGGCCGTCTCGCCCGTCAATAGAGGTAGGGGCGGGCGGTGGTCAGAAATTCCGGGTGCTCCCTGCCGTGCTTGCTGTTATCGGTACCGTCGCGCCTACCGTCACACAGACGTGTCTAACGTATTGTCACACCTACGGTTACAGGGGTGTCATGAAGAAAATCGGTGAAATCCTCATCGAGCGCGGCAAGGTATCCGAGCGCGATGTCGAGCGCGCGCTGCTGGCGCAGGCCGAGATGGGGGATCTCCTCGGCCGGGTGATGGTCAAGCTCGGCCTCGTGTCGGAGCTGGACTGCGCCCAGGCTCTCGCCGGGCAGCTCGACGTGCCCTTGCTCGCTGCCGACGCCTACCCGGAAGAGCCGCTGCGCCTCGATGCGCTGTCGGCGGACTTTCTTGCCAACAACGGTGTCGTGCCGGTCGCCCGGACGGATGACGGCGTGCACTTCGCCGCCGCCGTGCCCCAGGATCCGTTCACGGCTCGCGCCCTGGCCATGGCCCTCGACTGCCCGGTGCGCCTGGCCCTGGGCCTCGAGTCGGACGTCTCCCGGGCCCTCGAGCGGTATCTGCGCGGGGACGACCTCGAGGAGGACGAGGACGAGGGGATCGACAGCTTCGCGGGGCAGAGCGATGACGAGTTCATCGAGCACCTCCGGGACCTCGCCAGCGAAGCGCCCGTTATCCGGGTGGTCGACCAGCTCATTCACCGGGCACTGGACCTCGGCGCCTCCGATATCCACGTCGAACCCTTCGAGGACGGCCTGCATCTGCGCTACCGGGTCGATGGCGTGCTCCAGGACATGGCTGATGCGCCTCCGGGAAGCCTGGCGCCGGCCATCGCCTCGCGTATCAAGCTGATGGCTCACATGAACATCGCCGAGCGGCGTCTGCCCCAGGACGGTCGTATCATGAAGCGAGTCAAGGGCCACGAACTGGACCTGCGCGTGTCGACCATTCCCACGGTGCATGGCGAGAGTATCGTTATGCGCGTGCTGGACCGGGAAAGCATCCGCCTGAGCCTGCCCGACATGGGCTTTTCCGCGGACACACTGGCGCGTTACCAGACCCTGCTGGCCCGCCCCCACGGTGTGCTGCTGGTGACGGGCCCTACGGGCTCCGGCAAAACCACCACGCTCTACGCGTCCCTGGCATCTCTGGACGCCGAACGGCTGAAGATCATTACCGTCGAGGATCCGGTCGAGTACCAGCTCGACAGCGTCAACCAGATCCAGGTGCAGGCGCAGATCGAGCTAACGTTCGCCCGGGCGCTGCGCTCCATCCTGCGCCAGGACCCGGACATCATCATGATCGGCGAGATGCGCGACACGGAGACGGCGCAGATCGGCGTGCAGTCGGCGCTGACCGG
>CAYFVG010000081.1:0-11239 GCA_964346365.1 uncultured Alteromonadaceae bacterium | reverse complement strand
CGGTGGCAGGGTAGGGGGCGGTGGGATTGTTTCCCGGAGGGAATACCGTGCGGCGAAGCAACCAAGCCACCGGCCCGGAGACCGACACTCAGAGCACTAATCAATCAGAGCACCAATATCGAAAAAACGATGCCGAAAAAAAACCCGGCACAAAGGCCGGGTTTTTCATCGGGCGCAGGGGGCGCTTACATCATGCCGCCCATGCCGCCCATGCCGCCCATGCCGCCCATATCGGGCATCGGGGCTGCTGCGGCCTTGTCTTCCGGCGCGTCGGCGATCATCACCTGAGTGGTGATCATCAGGCCGGCAACAGAGCCGGCAGCCTGCAGGGCCGCGCGGGTGACCTTGGCCGGGTCGATGATGCCGGCCTCGATCATGTCGGCGTACTCGCCGGTGGACGCGTCGTAGCCGTAGTTGCCCTCGCCCTGGCGGACCTTGTCGAGGACCACGGAAGCCTCGTCGCCGGCGTTGCTGACGATGTGGCGCAGCGGGTTTTCCATGGCGCGCAGGGCAGCGGCGATGCCGATGTCCTGGTCATGGTTGTCGCCCGTGAGGCCACGGATCGCCTCAATGGCGCGGACCAGCGCAACGCCACCACCGGCGACCACGCCTTCCTCGACCGCAGCGCGCGTGGCGTGCAGCGCGTCCTCGACGCGGGCCTTCTTCTCCTTCATCTCCATTTCCGTCGCGGCACCCACCTTGACGACGGCGACGCCACCGGCCAGCTTGGCCACGCGCTCCTGGAGCTTCTCGCGGTCGTAGTCGGAGCTGGTGTTCTCGATCTGGACGCGGATCTCCTTGATGCGCGACTCGATGGTATCGGTCTGGCCTTCGCCGTCGATAATCGTGGTGTTGTCCTTGTCCATGGTTACGCGCTTGGCAGTGCCCAGGTGGTCGAGAGTGGCGGACTCGAGGTCGAGACCCACTTCCTCGGAGATCACCGTACCGCCGGTAAGGATGGCGATGTCCTGGAGCATGGCTTTGCGACGGTCGCCGAAGCCCGGGGCCTTGCAGGCCGCGACTTTGACGATACCGCGCATGTTGTTGACCACGAGCGTGGCAAGCGCTTCACCTTCCACGTCCTCGGCGACAATGACCAGCGGCTTGGAGGCCTTGGCGACCTGCTCGAGAAGCGGCAGAAGCTCGCGGATGTTGGAGATCTTCTTGTCGACCAACAGGATGAACGGGGCGTCCTGCTCGACGCTCATGTTGTCCTGGTTGGTGATGAAGTACGGGGAGAGGTAACCGCGATCGAACTGCATACCCTCGACGACGTCCAGCTCGTTCTCGAGGCCCGAGCCCTCCTCGACGGTGATGACGCCGTCGCGGCCGACCTTGTCCATGGCCTCGGCGATGATGTTGCCCACCGCCTCATCACTGTTGGCGGAGATGGTACCGACCTGGGCAATGGCCTTGCCGTCTTCGCAGGGTGTCGACGCCTTCTGTACCGCGTCCACCGCCGCGACGATGGCCTTGTCGATGCCGCGCTTGAGATCCATGGGGTTCATGCCCGCAATGACCGCCTTGAGGCCTTCGCTGACGATACCCTGGGCGAGAACCGTGGCGGTCGTGGTGCCGTCACCGGCGGTGTCGGAGGCCTGGGACGCGACTTCCTTGACCATCTGGGCGCCCATGTTCTCGAATTTGTCCTTGAGTTCGATGTCCTTGGCTACCGAAACACCGTCCTTGGTCACCGTGGGCGCGCCGAAGGACTTGTCCAGAATCACATTGCGGCCCTTCGGGCCGAGGGTAGCGCGCACGGCGTCGGCGAGGATGTTGACACCCTCGAGCATGCGGTGCCGTGCGTCATCTCCAAAAACTACGTCTTTTGCTGCCATGATAGGTTCCTTGCTCGTTGTTTGTCAGATCGGGATAGAGGGGTGCGGGAGTCTTACTCCACGACAGCGTAAATTTCGCTTTCACCCATAAGGATCAGCTCTTCGCCATCGATCTCGATGGTGTTGCTGCCGGCGTACTGGCCGAAAACCACGGTATCGCCAACCTTGACGGCCACCGGGCGCTGCTCACCGTTGTCGAGCACCTTGCCGTCACCCACCGCGACAATCTCGCCCTGGTTCGGCTTCTCCTTGGCGGAACCCGGCAGCACAATACCGCCGGCGGTGGTCTCTTCTTCTTCCTTGCGACGAACGACCACGCGGTCGTACAGCGGACGGATTTTCATTGGCTACTTCTCCAAGCTAAGAGCGTTGACAATCCCCCGTCGGGGCCTGCCGCGTATATGGGGCCCGGGGAGCGCTTTTCAAGAGATTCTTGGCACTCTTTTTTCGAGAGTGCTAAAAAAGTTCGTAACAATCTGTTTTTATTGGTTTCTTATCAGCGACGCGGCGTGCCATCCTCGTCGTCGACGCGGGTGTAGTCACCCTCGATCGTGGCGTCATGGCGCCAGTCCCGGGCCGTATGCCCCGGGCCGTAGGGGTCCTCCTCTGCCGTGGAGCCGAACAGCCAGCGCGACAGCCGCCGGCGCAGGGGCCCGATGAGGACCAGCAGGGCGAGCGTATCCGTGATCAGCCCCGGCGCCATAAGCAGCAGCGCCGCGAGGCCCACGGCCATGTCGTCGACGAAGATCTGCGGGCCGAAAAGCCGTCCTTCCTGGGCTTCGCGGAGGCGCTTGAACAGATCCCGTCCCTGCAGACGCAGGAGGGCGAGGCCGGCAACAAAGGTCAGGAACACATAGGCCAGGGCAGTGAGAGCGCTGGTGGCAACACCGAGCTGGATCAGGGTGAACAGCTCCAGCCAGGGCAGCAGGAGAAGAAGTATTCTCATAGGGCAAGTATGGGGGCGGTCGCCGCTTTTGCAAGCCGCGCTTGCCAGCTCCCAGGCGCCCGGGCAAGCTGCCGCCATGGCGGCGGACCCGACGATCGATGAGCGCATCTGGCTGGTGGTGGCAAAGATTCCGGCCGGCCGGGTCTGCAGCTACGGCGACGTGGCCCGCCTCGCCGGCCTGCCCGGTGCCGCCCGCCGGGTAGGTCGCGCCCTGCGCGCCCTACCCGCGGGCAGCGGCGTGCCCTGGCACCGGGTGGTCGGTGCCGGCGGCCGCCTGTCCCTGGAACCCTCGACGCGGGCCGGCCGCGAACAGCGGCGGCGCCTCGCGGCCGAGGGCATCGTGGTGTCCGGCAACGGCCGGCTGCCCTACGCCGTCTGCCGGTGGCAACCGTGAACAGCGGTCCGGGGCACGCCGGCGTTCGCCGCCCGGGCGACTACCAGCTCGAGCTCGAGCTCGAGCGTCTGCGCGGCTGGGCATTCATCCTCATGTTCCGGTTCCACGCCTGAGGAATTTCTTTCGGCGGCGGCACCGGCGAGCCCGTGTCCCCCTGACTGGCCTTCAACAGCGGGCGTGGACGGTTACGCCGGTCCAGCGGCAGCCTGCGGCTGGCCGCTCCTCGGCGCGGTGCTTTCCCTGCCCCTGGCGGCTCTGACCCGGCGCGCCGTTGTGCTGCCCCTCCTCAGCCCGAAGAGGCGGCTGGCTCGCTGACCGCAGCGGCCCGGAGGCGGCGCCGGTGAATCTTGGAGGCCTCGGTGGGCAGGTGGCCGAGGAAGTTGAGCGGGGCCGCGGTAGTGAACTCACCGTGGCCGCGGATCGACCGGTACTGCTCGCGGTAGGCCGCAAGCCGCGCCTCCCGGGGCACCGGCCCGCTGTTGGTCGTGGCGCCGCCGTGCACCTGGTGAAAGCTGCCCTCGCCCACCAGCTGCACAACGTCCGTGCCGGGCGCCTCGCTGGCACGCTTGAAGAAGTCGAGATTCGCAAAGCCGCCGCCGGGCAGGTCGAAGCGCGGGTCCAGACCGCTGAGCCGGTCGAAAAGCTCCCGCCGCAACATGAGGCAATTGCTTTCGAACATGCGATTGAACCAGGTGGTATGGCTGGCGCCGCCGCGGAGCGGCGCGCCGATCTCGTAGAGCCGGTAGCCGTCCGAGGGCCAGGCGATACGTTCCAGCAGCTGGTCCTCCCGGGCCTGGTTATAGCCCTCGCCCACCGTGTCGGGCTGGTCCCCGGGGCCCAGATAGAAGTAGCGCACTGCGATCACCGGGTCAACGAAGGCCGCGGCGGCGCGCAGGGACCAGCGAAAGACGCCCGGCGTAAGCAGATGGGCGCCGTCGATCATCAGGCAGAGAAGGGCGCCGCGGGCCTCTGCCGCCCCGAGATTGATGGCGGCCACCGGGCTCGGGGACGGGTCCGGCACAACGAACCGGCGCAGGGGTACCCGCGCCGTCAGGGCCGGGGCGAGGGACAGCGGCGCCGGTGATCCGTTGTCCACCAGCAAGACTTCGTAGTCAAGGCCGCTCGCGTCGAGCTGGTAGTCGCGGGCAAGGCTGGCGAGCGTACGCGGCAGCTCCCGCTGCATCCCGTAGTGCACGACGATCACAGAGAGTTTCACTGCTCAGAGCACCAAAGGCTGCTGCTTTGCCGGTGCCGTGGAGGCGGCGAAGAACCAGGACTCCACGGCATAGCGAACTGCCGCATCCCGCGACCCCGCCCCGGTACGGTGCAAGCTGTAATGATCGAAGAGCAGTGCGTCGCCCGGCGCAAAGCGCGGATACAGCCGGGGGCGTCGCTCCGCCAGCCGGTCCACCAGTCCCGGACCGACCGTCCAGTCAAAATAGGCGCCGTCGGTACCCGTCGGATGTATGCAGGGCTCCCGCCCGCCGAGCAGCTCCATGCCCGGTGCGTCGGTACCCTCGCCACAGTCGCTCAGCGCAATCCAGAGGTTAACGGTGCGGATCCCCTGTCCGAGGAAGCGGCCGTCCTGGTGCCAACCGGCCTGGCGATCCGGCTTTGGCTCAACTTTCCGCAGCACCCACTTCTTCACTGAGAGTGTGGCTGCCTCGCCAAAGTAAGCATCGAGCAGGCCTGGCAGCCCCAGTTCCCGGTAGAGTTCACAGAGGATGAAGGCCGTGGCCGGGGAGTCCACGGCCCAGAGCGAGCCGCTCGCCCGTTCGCTGTTGCTGGCCTTGGTACCGAATTGCTGCGGCGCACCCTTGACACTGCTGGTCCGCCCGTACCAGCGAGCATCGTGGCTACCCTGGTCCGTTGCGGCCGCTCGTCGGGCCTCGAAGGCCCGGTCGATAGCGTCGCGAAGCTTGCCCACCCAGGCAGAACTCAGAAGCCCGCGAACAACCAGGCCACCCGCACCCTGGATACCGTCGCACAGCCAGCGCGCGTCGAGTTCGTCCGCGGCGATTTCCGGCAGCCCAGCCCGCTGCAGCGCGGGCGGCTCGTCGATGGCGCCGAGCCGCGGCGCGGGCCACTCGCCTCCGCGGTAAGCTGCGAGCCGCAGGTCTATCAGCGCTTGCTCGCGCTCTGCCGACGGTGCAGTACGGTTTGCCGCTAGCGCCTCCTCGAGGCGTCGCTCCACCGGGTCTACCGTAGCTGCAACCTTCATCGCGCCACCTATTCCAGTTTGTCACAGGCCCGGGAACCGAAAGCCGCAGCGAGGGCATGCCGGGCCCCGCCCCCCGCGAGCGATGCGCGGTCGTCGTTAAACATCAGCTGTTCACCTCGGCGCCCACGAGATCGCGGGTCGCCCTCCAGGTCGACGCCAAGATATGCCGGGCGATGGTAGACATCGGAGGACAGCGACGGACGGTCGACAGCGGCCTCACCGAGCAGGTCGCGCCCCGCGTACAGGCGCAACGTGCCCCGGCTCTCGCCGGGAAAGGCGAGGGCGTGTTCAAAGCGCGTATCGACCACGAGGAGCAACGGCCGTGCACAAGGTCTCGTAGCTCCGACCTCCGAGAAGAGCGGCTCGGTCCGCGCCCCGGACGTCTCGAGAAAAGCGAAGCCCCTGGCCGTTCCCCCGGCCGCAGCAATCAGCGTACTGAGGTAACCGGTGCCGGCGACCACGCGGTCATCGCCGGTGACGGCCGAGACGCGGCCGGGCCAGCGCACGACAAGCGGCGTGCGCACCACCCCCCCACGGAGGCTTCCCTTGCTCCCGGTGAGCGGCGGCGCCCGCGGCAGGAAGCGCAGGTCGACCCCGTTATTGCCGGCCAACAGCACGAGCGTGTTGTCGGCGACGCCAGCTTCCTCGAGGGCGCCGAGCAGTTGCCCGAGCGCACGATCCACAAGTTCCACCATCGCCAGGCAGCAACCGCGGCGCGTGGCCGGCAGGGCGAGCAGCAGGCAGAACGCCATTAGGCACAGGCGGGAAGCCAAGGGCTCAGCCTTCCGCTCCGCCCTGTACAGCTTCTCCGGCCCCGGCGCGCGCCTTCCCCTGCCCCCCTTTCGCACTCTGGCCGCGCAGCGCACGAAAGCGTGCCGCCTGTCGCCGCGCCTCGAGGAAATGCGCGGCGTGGGCATAGAACTGCCGGAGCTTGTGCTGCTCGCCGGCGGTGCTGGCGAACAGCAGGTCGAAGAGCCCGTGGCCCGGGCACTCGCCCCCGGGCTTGCGCAGCACGCCGAGGCCGAAGCCGTGGTCGAAGCGGAAGGCCTCCGGGTGCGACACCATCAGCTCCTCGAAGTAGCGCCAGGCGCCGTAGTCCGGGAGCCGCGCCATCACGTCATGTAGTAGCACGATGCCGCCGGGGCGCACCTTTGGATACCAGCTCTCGAAGTCTTCCCGGACCGCCTCGTAGGTGTGCAGGCCGTCGATGTGAAGCAGGTCGATGCTGCCGTCGTCGAACTGCGGCAGCGCCTCCTGGAAAAGCATGCGCAGCAGGTAGGCAAAGCCGCGGTAGTGCTCCCGGGCATGGGCCTGGACGTCCCGGAAGATAGAAGCGTCGTAGCTGTCCGTGTGCGCATCCCCCTCCCAGCTATCCACCGCGTAGGCCACCGCGTCGACGTCGAAGTCCTGCAGGGCCTGGCAGAAGGTGAAGAAGGACAGCCCGTTGTACACGCCGAGCTCGACGACCATGCGGGGCCGCAGCGCTTCGACAAGGTCGTAGGCGAAGGGCACATGGTCCACCCAAGTGCTGAAGACCATGTGCCGCGGTTCGAAGCCGCGCAGCGACGGCGGGAAGTAGACGCCGCTCACCGGCCCACACCCTGCGGCTGACGCCGCGCCGTGTCGTGCACCAGTACCGTCGCCTCCCGCCCCGGGGCCTGGCCGCTGGCGGCGGCGAGGCGGGTTGCGGAGAAGTGCAGAAAACGATGCACGTTCGGCGACAGCTCACCGAGAAACACCGGGCTGGTGCGCGGGCTCGCATAGTGACGCCCGCGCAGCCTCCGGTACTGGTCCTTGATCTCGTTGATAAACCGCTCGCGGTCCTCCGGCGCTTCGCCACCAGTAGTCACGCCGCCGTGGAACTGATGGAACGTGCCCTCGCCGGGGAGCATCACGTGCTGCACCCCTGGGTGCTCGCAGGCGCGCTTGTACAGGTCCAGGTTCACCATGCCGCCGCCGCGGAGGTCGAAACGCAGGTCCATGCCGCCGAGCTCCTCCCAGACCCGCCGGGGCATGCTCAGACAGTTGCTCTCGCTGATCGGCAGGTAGAAACCGCCCGCGCAGGAGCCGCTTAAGCAGGCGATATCGAAGAGCCGGTAGCCGCCCCGTGGCCAGTCGATTGAGGCCAGGAGCTGCTGATCCTGCTCCGCGTCATAGCCGCTGGCCACCGCGAGCTGCTGCAGTTCAGAACCCAGGTGATAGCCCGGTACGGCGACGATGGCATTGTCGTGGAGCCGGTGGCCACCGAGCAGGCCGCAGACGATCCCCGGGGTGAGCAGCCGGGCGCCATCGATCATGACGCAGATGTTTGCGCCCCGGGACCGGCGCACGCCCTCGTTGATCGCGGGGACGGGGGTCGGGGCGGACTCCTCGCGCAGCAGGTAGCGGAAGTTGCCCGGCAGGCCGGCGATAAACCCCGGGTCCAGAAGCGACCGGGAACGGTTCTCGACGATCACCACCTCGTAATCGGCCGGGCTGGCACCGTACTGGTAGTCGGGCAGCAGAGAGCGGATGGTGTTGCGGGCCTGCAAAGCCATGTCGTAAACGACCACGACGATGCTGAGCTTCGGCGGGCGAAGACGTGCGGCGGCATTCCTTACGGTTCGCATCATGGCAGCCCTCTTGCTATCGCAGCCCGCTGTGTATGGCCCGCCCTACACGGCCCGCTAG
The DNA here is from genome assembly GCA_964346365.1 of uncultured Alteromonadaceae bacterium. Taxonomy (GTDB): domain Bacteria; phylum Pseudomonadota; class Gammaproteobacteria; order Pseudomonadales; family Halieaceae; genus Pseudohaliea. The sequence continues at coordinate 3,170 of CAYFVG010000081.1, read as the reverse complement.
TCACGGCCTGCCCGTCATATCCCGCGCGCCACGGCGAAGGCGGCCGTGGAGCCAGCGCAGCGCCGGGGGCAGCCGGTGGTCGCCGCGCGCCCTGCGCAGGCCTTCCTCGAAGAAAGGCGCATCGGCGACTTCCGAAGCATCAAGCCCAAGCTGACTAGCTAACTGTTCTACTGTAGCACGATAGCTCGCAGCCTCGACATCGAAGTCGACGAGGGGGAAGCCCCGGCCTCGACGGAAACCCAGCAGCCGCCGATTGTAGCCTTGCCAGAGCGCATAGGCTGCCTTCCGCGCCATGCCGCTGCGGTTGGCGAGCGAGGCCGCCACCGCCGCCGGATGGCGGAAAACGCCGACAAACTCCATGGCCGGGTAGACCTCGAGCCAGCCATCAATCACCAGCAGCGTGCGCGGATCTTTGAAGCCCGCCACCGGCGCGTCGGCCAGAGCGGCAAGAATTTCCCGGGCCCGGGCCCTGTGCTCGTCGCTCCAGTGCACCCGTCGCGGCGGATTGTCCCAGCGGCCGCCGCTGGCGGCGAGGACGTCCTCGTTGAGATCGACGATGGCCTGGTTCTCGCGGTTCCCCCTGAGGTTGTAGCGGTTCCACTCGTGAACCTCGCCAAGGGCAAGGCCCGCGCGCTGCAGCGAGCCGGTGAGACAGCTCGTGCCGCTGCGGTGCATGCCGAGCACGGCGATGAGCCGCGCCGGGGCCGGGCCCGGGGGCGTCAAGAGAGAACCTCCACTGCGGCAACCCGCTCGCGGCGCTCCCGCGCCATGAGCAGGACGACCAGCGCGATCGCCGGCACCCCCAGGGCCGCGGCAACGACAAAGAACCAGGGATAGCCGCTCGTATCGACCAGCCAACCCGAGAAGCCGGAAAGGAACTTGCCCGGGAGCGTCATCAGCGAACTGAACAGGGCGTACTGCGTCGCGGTATAACTGCGATGGGTGAGGCTCGACAGATAGGCCACGAAAGCGGTGGCAGCAATCCCGCCGCTCAGGTTGTCCGCGCTGATCACCAGCGCCAGCCAGATGATCGGCGGTGCCCCCGCGCCGCCCTGCAGAGCCAGCAGCGAGAACAACAGGTTGGTCCCGGCCACGAGCACCGCCCCGAGGAGCAGCGGGCGCAGGATGCCGAGGCGGAGGACGAGCACGCCACAGAGGGCGGAGCCGGCAATGGTCATGAAAAAGCCGAAGACTTTGGCAATGCTGGCGATTTCCGACTTGCTGTAACCGAGATCCAGGTAGAAGGGGTTGGCCATCACGCCCATGGCGATATCCGAGAGCCGGAACACCGCGACGAAGATGAGCACCACGACCGCAAAACGCCCGTAGCGCTGCAGGAACTCGAGGAACGGGCAGATCACCGCCCCGAGGAGCTGTCGCTGCCAGAAGGAGCGCTGCGCCAGGTGCATGGGCCTGCCCATGACCTGATCGACCATCGCCGCATCCATCCGCCGCTGCTCGGCCGCGCCCCGATGCACGGGCTCGTCGCCCCAGCACGTGGCCAGCATGCCCACGCCCACGAGCGCCGCCATGGCGAGATAGGCGGCGGACCAACCGCTGGCGTCGGCAATGTAGAGCGCGCCGGCACCGGCGACCAGCAGGGCCACGCGATAGCCGAAGATGTAGCCCGCCGACATGGCGCCCTGCTCCGCCTCCGGCGCCGACTCGATGCGGAAGGCATCGAGGGCCACGTCCTGCGTCGACGAGGAAAAGGCGACCAGCACCGCGGCCGCCGCCACCGGCGCGAGGGACGCCGTGGGGTCGAGCTGGCTCATGAGGGCCAGCCCCGTGGCGATGCCCGCCTGACCGAAGAAAATCCAGCCCCGGCGCTGGCCGAGGAGCGCGGTCACGACCGGCAGGCGCAGCCGGTCCACCACCGGCGCCCAGAGAACCTTGAGGGAATAGGTCAGCCCCACCCAGGCGAAGAAGCCGATGGCCGTGCGGGCCACACCCTCGTCGCGCAGCCAGGCAGTCAGTGTCGAGAAGACCAGCAGGAACGGCAACCCGGCCGAGAAGCCGAGAAGACTGATGACCAGCACCGGCTTGCGGGTGTAGACCCGCAGCGCTGCGCCCCAGGACGGTGCCGTTGGCACCGGGCTAGGCACGGCGCGCGGTGCGCATGGCCAGCGCCTCCCGGTAGAGAGCGACGTCTCGCGCGTGCCAGGCCTCGACGTCGGCGCGAAAACCCCGGTCCTCGATGTAGGGCTCGCGGCTGCCGTGCCGCTGCGTGGCGTTCACGTTGCGCTGCTCCAGGGAGGGGCTGACGCCGGCGAGGAAGTGCTCGCTGAACTCGTTCACATCCTCGGCGTAGTGTTCCGTGATGCCGACAAAATCGAAGCGCGACAGGGGAAAGCCCCAGAGAAAGGCACTGTACAGGTCGCGCAGCTCCGGCCCGAGGCAGAAACGTTCGAGGCTCCAGCGCTCCTCCACAACACGGCGGTGAAGCCGCCCGGCATCGGGCGGATTGTAGCTGCGATACCAGTAGTGATAGTGCGATGCCAGTCGCTCCACCGGGTCGCGCAGCCAGACCACGAAGCGGCGCCCTTCTCGCGCCGGCAGCAGCGCGTACTTCAGCGGCAGAAAGTGGCCGTGGATGCAGCGGGCGGCCCGGACCCGCGCCGGTGGCGCGGCGTAGCGAAGGCAACCGCGAAGCGCGCGCAGGCGCCGGGCAACCACGGCCCGGTTGATGGGCCGGTCGCAATAGTCGCGCAGCAGCGCGTCGCCGTAGACCGACTCCAGCAGCGCGAGGAAGCTGGTACCCGCGGTCTTGGGCAGGTGCAGGGAAATCAGCACGCCGAATGCGTGCTGCCTACGGTCGAAAGATCAGCCCGGCGTGCTCTGAAAGCCCCCAGCCGCGCGTCGCGGTCGTCCATAGCGGCAAGCGAGTCGTCAAGGACCGAAAGAGCGACTTGATAAAGGGCCAGGTCGTAACTGTTGCGGTCGATAAGTTCGTCGCGGAGAACGCCCAGATCAGCGAGCCAGCCGAGGGATTCATCCACCAGCGACTGTCGCGTCATGTTCTGGGGTGTGAACGCGAGATCAAGTTCTGGAAATCGTTCGCCGAGGGCGGATTCCAGAACAACCATACTGTCGGTATAGCGCTCTACCACTCCGATGAACGGTTGCGTTGTAAGGAAGTTCAGGGCCGCCAGGAAAGTCTGCCGCGTCGT